>NZ_CP048878.1:6018062-6361125 GCF_011009015.1 Spartinivicinus ruber | reverse complement strand
GAAAACAGATTGTTTTTCACAAGAAAAATCTATACTAATCAATAAATTACAGACTTAGAAACAAGATAATAACAAGTAGTTTACAAGTTTATTAACAGAAAAAATCTTCTGTTAATAACTTGTTAGTGGATAATAGGATAACCCTGTGCACAACCCAGTGGTTAACTCGTTGAATAACTTTATCAACAATTATTACACAGTCTTTGCAGAGTTATTACACAAATAATTCTCAAGATAGTCACAAACTTATCATTCCCATAAAGTATTGAAATTTAGTAGAAAAAAACACTTATCCACAGAAAAGTCTCATTATAATAATAATAACAATATCAAATCATCAACCTTTCTTAAAAAGAGTATTATTTTATAAATAATGATTTGGCGAATTGAATTTTGGCAATATACAAAAATCGTCAATCAAAACGTCAGTTGATGTGGACAACCCCAACATTAGCTAATAGAATTGGCAGCCCTTAAATCGGAAGTCATAGATTTATCAACAACAAAGCTAAAGAAGCCGTTTTAAGAGCAAACTACATGCTATTTAAAACAACTCTCTGTGTATAACTGTCTACATAAAACTCAACAAATACTAATGATTGTCCTATATAACTTGTTTTTCATTTAAAACTGAGTATATTTTGAACATTAATCTGCATCATCCAGCTGTTCTTGTTAGTAAATCCATTATTTTTTCTAAAAAATTTAGTCATATATCGAAGAATTAAGACTCATATTGGTAACTGCCAACAGCCTTTTGAATAAGATTGACTGAATGGCAGTGGTCTATCTGTTAGCGTTTAGTTATTCACAAATAGAAAGTTTGTAATAGAAAACGGCTCAACAGTGGATAGTAGTGACAAATTTGATCAACTCTTCTTCAAGCGTTAACAGTTCAGCTAAAAATCTTGTCTTACTATCCATTTTTGAGGAAGGAAATATAGAGTTGTTAGCAATCCATAATAGCCATTCGAGCAATTATCCACAGGGAAAGTAACTTTTTATGCCGATAGTTAATCTGTGTATAACCCAGTTAGTGCAAACAAAATGTCAGTTTTGTACTCATACTCCCTTCACCACCTACTTATTTACCTAAAACCAGCAAGTTTTATCGGTTTCATTCTGATATATCCTGATATTTGGTAAAATATCCGAGTTACCCACAGCTAACTGTAATTTTGAGAATAATCTACAGCTTGTGAATAAAGAGTCTTATTCAACCCTTTTAATGGCTGAAAAATATTCAAGCTGATCTACGTTTATCAACGGAAGCCCTTTAAAAACCTGCCCTTAAAACAAAAATTGCAGCTAAGCTGTTAATAAATTGACCTGACTAATAAGATTCCTTACAATTGCGCGTCTTTTAGATCTAAAAAAAGAGCTGTAAGTACTTTCTGGAAAGTAAATAGGTACGACGTATGAAAAGAACTTTTCAACCAAGTAACCTAAAGCGCAAGCGCACTCATGGTTTCCGTGCTCGCATGGCAACTAAGAATGGCCGTTTGGTAATCAAACGCCGTCGCGCTAAAGGCCGCAAGCGCCTGGCTGCGTAATTGGTTTTGATAGGGCACTTGTAGCGTGGATCAAAGATTCAGCAAAGAGTCTCGTTTATTAAACAAGGCTGACTTTCAACGGGTCTTTGACAACGCGCCCTTTCGAGCTTCCCACCCAAATCTGCTGATCCTGGCAACCCCATCTTCCCATCATCAAGCTCGACTAGGCCTGGTTGTGGGTAAAAAGAACACTAAAAAAGCTGTTTCAAGGAACCGAATTAAGCGATTGATTCGAGAGTCCTTTCGCTGTCATAAACAACAACTTCCTCCCATTGACTTGGTGTGCATAAGTCGTAAAGGTCTTGCGGAGTTGGATAACCCAGCTATGTTCCAATTACTAGAACAGCAATGGAAGCGGCTAATCAAAAAAGCTGGCAAACTATCCACAAGTAATAATTAGATAACTTCTATACCAGCAAATCAGCCCAATTAGCTTAGTTCGTAACACCAAAAACTGGCTATCATATGGCTAATACCCTAGAGAACAATAATTAGATCATTCATTATTTGATCTTTTGTATTCCTTTTACACTCAAATTGACCGTAGATTAAACACAATTAAACAAGATTAGCAGTAGGGTAATTAGGCAAACTTGCGTATAATCCCTCCCCTTATTTAGATGTGAATAACTGTTATCAACAGATGGTATGGCTTAAGAAACCATGGATTTTCAAAGAACGTTACTTATAGCTGGCTTAGCAATAGTTGGCTACTTAATGATTTTGCAGTGGGATAAAGATTACAATCAGGTCCCAACAACTACCCAGCAACAGGAACAGCATCAAACCGTTCCATCAACTGGAGATACTCCACAGCTGTCTCAGGTTAATCCTGAGTCTCCTACTACAGATGATGTACCAAAGTTAGATACTGTATCTGATGCAGCTACAGATGCTTCTGTAGCTGCAAATAAGTTGGTTACAGTAACAACTGACACCTTAGCTGTAGAAATCGACACTAAAGGTGGTGACATAATTAAAGTTTCACTGTTGAAATATCCTGTTAAGTTACCTGATGATGAAGAACCAAATCCCCCTTCATTCACTTTACTAGAGCGATCATCAGCTAGAACCTTTATTGCTCAAAGCGGTTTAATTGGACCTGATGGAACTGATAGCAAAGGCAAGCCCACTTATCAGTCAGCTCAAGCCAGTTACGAATTAAATGGTAAAGACACCTTAACTGTGGATCTTTCTCTGATTGATGAGAAAGGAGTTAAGGTTATTAAACGCTATACCTTCACCAAAGGCAGTTATGAGGTCAAAGTCAGTTATGTTGTGGATAACTCTTCTTCCACAACCTGGCAGGCGAACTTATATGCTCAGCTAAAGCGGGATAATACCCAAGATCCTAGTAACTCCGCCTCTTCCATGGGCATGAGTACCTATCTTGGCGCTGCTGTACGTGGCCAGGAAGAAAGGTATGTAAAACTACCTTTTGATGAATTCGATGAGAATAAGTTTAGCGCTGACGTTACTGGTGGTTATGCCGCTATTCTGCAACATTATTTTGTCAGTGCCTGGGTACCTAATCAGGAGCAGCTGAATAATTTCTATACCAGAAAAGCTGGTAGCCAAAATATCGTTGGCTTTAAAAACCAAAACAACCCTCTCAAGTTGGCTGCTGGTGAAAAAGGTGAAGTGAGTGCGACGCTTTATGTTGGTCCCAAAGATCAAAAGCGTTTAGCTGAACTGGCTGATGGTCTGGAGCTGACAATTGATTATGGCATTCTTTGGTTTGTTGCTCAGCCGTTGTTCTGGTTATTGACATTTATTCACAGCCTAATTCCCAACTGGGGCTGGAGTATTATTTTACTTACTGTGCTGGTCAAAGCTGCTTTTTACCCATTGTCTGCTGCAAGCTATCGCTCTATGGCAAATATGCGTCGTCTGTCTCCTAAACTTCAGGAGATGCGTGAACGTTACGGAGATGACCGACAAAAGATGTCTCAAGCGATGATGGAAATGTACAAGAAAGAGAAAATCAATCCTCTTGGTGGTTGTTTACCAATTCTTGTACAAATGCCAGTATTTATAGCCCTTTATTGGGTACTGCTAGAAAGCGTTGAGTTACGCCAAGCACCTTGGTTAGGTTGGATAACTGACCTGTCAGTTAAAGATCCATATTTTATCCTGCCATTGATTATGGGTGCATCTATGTTTGTACAACAGTTGTTGAACCCAACGCCTCCAGATCCTATGCAAGCGAAAGTGATGAAATTGATGCCAATCATTTTCACGGTATTCTTCTTGTTCTTCCCTGCTGGTTTGGTATTGTATTGGGTAGTTAACAACTTATTGTCGATTGCTCAGCAGTGGATGATTACCCGGCAGATTGAAGGCCAAGCTGCTTCAAAATAATCAACAGATTTCCACAATGTTATCCACAAGGCTCTAACTATTGGTTAGGGCCTTTTTCTTGCCTATAATCAATAAGTTAACTCATTTTAATCAACTTCCCTTTCTTAGCTTTTACACAGATAAAGATTATGAATTCCATTGCTACTCTCGATACTGATACCATCGTTGCTATTGCCACTCCCCCTGGTAGAGGTGGGGTTGGGATTATTAGGGTGTCTGGATCAAAAGCCAGGGAAGTAGCTGATCAATTGGTAAAAACTCAATTAAGACCGAGGATGGCACATTTCGGGCCATTCTATAGCCTGGGGAACGATGTTTTAGACGAAGGCATTAGCTTATTTTTCCAAGGGCCACACTCTTTTACTGGCGAAGATGTGTTGGAGTTACAGGGGCATGGTGGACCAGTCATATTGGATCTGATATTGAAAGAAATTCTGTCAATGGGAATTCGTCATGCCCGACCAGGAGAGTTCAGTGAACGAGCATTCCTCAATGATAAAATTGACTTAACTCAGGCGGAAGCTATTGCAGATCTAATTGATAGCGCATCAGAGCAAGCTGCTAAAAGTGCCATTCGTTCACTGCAAGGAGCCTTCTCGAAGCGTATCAACGAACTTGTGGAAAACTTGACTCAGCTGCGCATTTACGTCGAAGCCGCTATCGATTTTCCTGAGGAAGAAATTGATTTTCTGGCTGATGGCAAAGTGGCCAGGGATTTAGATTCAATTATCCACAATGTAGATTCAGTACTGAAAGAAGCTAATCAAGGAGCGATGCTCCGTGAAGGCATGAGTGTAGTAATTGCCGGGCGCCCCAATGCGGGTAAGTCCAGCTTGCTTAATGCATTGTCTGGTAGAGAAACAGCAATCGTCACTGACATAGAAGGCACCACTCGGGATGTGTTAAGAGAACATATCCACATCGATGGTTTACCATTACATATCATTGACACAGCTGGATTACGAGCTAGTGACGATAAGGTTGAGCAAATCGGTGTGGAGCGGGCCTTCAAGGAAATTAGCGAGGCGGATCGAGTATTGCTAATGGTGGATGCTAGTACTTCTCAAGCAACAGATCCTCATGAAATCTGGCCAGAGTTTGTGGATAAACTGCCTACTTTAGATAAAGTTACCATCATCCGAAACAAAGTGGACCTCACTGGTGAAGGTGCTGGGGATAAAACTAATCCACAAGGTGTAATGACCATCGCAATCTCTGCAATGCAAGAACAAGGTATTCAAGAGCTGAAAAGTCATCTAAAAGCCTGCATAGGATTTGAAGGCACAACAGAAGGTGGATTTACCGCCAGAAGACGTCACATAGAAGCCATCAATCAGGCTCAACAATACTTATACACAGGCAAGCAGCAACTCACCAGTTACGGTGCGGGAGAATTACTCGCTGAAGACTTACGGCTTGCTCAGCAATCACTGAGTGAAATTACTGGTGAATTCACCTCCGATGACTTACTTGGACGAATTTTTTCCAGTTTTTGTATTGGTAAGTAATTGGTTTTATCTCCGTGTTTTGAGCCCTTTATTCTTTGGTTAACGGGCTTTTTTGTATCTGTTTTTTGGTTTATTTGAATATTTTAACCCTTTTCTATTTATTACTATATTTTTATTTTAAGATAAATTGTTTAATAATTATTAATTATATTTAATTGTTAAAATTACTATTTTATTTATTTATACGTCAGTTGAATTAAGATATATTTTTAATATATTTAAATTTTTTTGTTTAATATGCTTGTATATTAGCTTTTTGTGTTTTTGTTATATTTTATTTTCTAATATACAATGCTTGTGACTTATAATTTTTTTTAGTATTGTTTGTTTTTTGTAAGATTTTAACCTAGATCTTAAGTTAAAATGAAGCCGGCAATACCAGTAATTCTGAAGCGATTACTGGAATGGATAAATCGATACTCGTATTTTCTGTAAATTATAGAAATAAAATTGCAGCCTATTTATAGACTAAAATGCTATTATTTATTAGCATGTATTTTGCAATTCAGTCTATCATTTTGTGTTCATACAAACTGGTAGGCCTACTCTAATTTATAAATAACATAAGCTTTATTTATTTTTCCAATTTTTTTCTTAAAGCTTTAGCTAATTTATTGCTATATAGGCTGATTAGCTGGCTTGGTCCCCTTGCTATTTTTAATGACATTTAAAAGTGTCATGAAACTTCCCCCTGACATAAAACCTTAAACCTCTCCATTTATCTCTGACCTATACTAAAACCCGCTAACACTTACAAAGGACCACCCAGCAATGCCAGGCAAGGAATATCAGCTGACACCCAAAGAACTAAGAAGCAGAGAGATAGCAGAACAAACAGCCGCATTCTTGAAGTCTGGCGGCAAGATACAAGAAGTTCCACCAGGGACAAGCGGGCTACCCAGTATTAAGGACATTAAACGGTCATATCAGGTAAGTATTAGGGGATTCCTAACTTGATCTATAATTAGTTATTAATGAAAATAGCATAGTAGCTCAATAAATGATGTTTTTAGCTCTGGCAGAATTAATGAACTTGAAGGATCACTTAAGCTTAAAGATCGTGAAGTCACTTCACTGAAGTCTGAAATAGAGTCCCTTAAGCTTGAAAATATTTCACTTCGAAAAAAACTAGGTTTACCTATAAGCGAATCAATACAAGATGACTCTGAATCTGTCGGCTCATACATAGATACAAGTGACAGCTCATTTCTTGCTGGTGCAGTGACAGGTGCTGTAGTTGTGGATAACCTATCTGATCTATCTTCATCTCCAGATTCTACTACCCCCCCTTGGTCCAGACATGGATTCAGGTAGCAGCTCATCAGATGGAGGGGCTGATGAAGGAGGTGAATAGTGAAACTCCTACACCTTAAGCACTCAGTATAACTATGTTAAACATACATACTTGAAATAAGTGTAAAAAATATTCATAAACTCATAGGGCTTCTTAGCTTAACGGCTGCTCCTAAAAGTGATTCACTTTGGCTATAAAGTAGTACTCTTAAAAAAAGATAGGGCTAAAAGCACTATTTTAGTCATTCACCCTACTCCAAAAACTGCGTTTTCTTCCATGTAGTTCTTGAAGGGTTTGATAATACTCTTCAGCTGTTTTTAAAGATTGGTAGTCTTGAATTTGGCTATCTAATGCTATTAATTTTTTCAGATAACGAGCTGCGTGGTTATAGGCTTTGCTGTGTGCATTATCAAGAATATCATCGGTTAATACTCGGTAGCATGCTATTACAGCCAGTAAGCATTTTTGTTTATCAAATGCTTTTACATAGTCGTTTAAACGTTTATAAGGAACACTAGGTAATTCTTTAAATCGTTTTAAAATTAGGTTTTGTGCTTTTTCAAATTGCTTTAAATAAACTAGTTTATCAATAGCAATATAAAGCATGTTACACTGTTCTGCTTCATCGACTGCTTTAGATAGCACTTGTTGTTTTTCTTCTTCTGGTAATAACTCAATTAATTCATTAAGTGCTTCAGCTGTTTGAGTGGTTTGGTAAATTTTTTCTCTGACTTCCCGCAGTTTGGGTTTGTTATTCATTAGCTCATAAACTTTATTAAGCAACTGATAGCGAGTAATTTCATCATTTGTCCAGGGTTGATCCAGCCACTTCAGTGCCTTTTCAGCCTGATTAAATAACAGGTATTGCTCAACCAAGCTTTGGATTTGCATTGAGTTAGGTGTTGGTGAAAGCAGTAATGTAGCATGTTCATATAACTCGGGATCAGCCAATGCTTGAGCGACCTGGTGTAGTTTTGTAGTCAGCTTTATTAGTTCGAAAGTGGGTCTTGTATAACTATTATGAGTGCCCTCCTTCTTCAATTGTGTACGTATTTCATTTTCATAGCGCCAGGATAGCTGCCGGAGTTGTTGCTCATTTAATAGCAAGTTAGCGTTAGGTAATAACGCATCTAAAACCCCATAGTCTTCTTGCTCAACCAGGTCATAGATTTTAGCCAACCAGTCAATGTTATTATTTCCCCAGGCTTTAGCAGCATTTAGCCACAGCACATTAGCACGAAGGAACTCGCCGCCGATAACACCACCAGAATCATCCACACGATTCATCACATCACTGTGAATGGAAAGCAACAAATCAGTTAACTCGAATGCACTTTTAGGGCTATGAGGTAGGATAACTTGCTCGATATCATCAATGATTGCAGAGAGCCTGCCTGCCAGTTGAAAGCTTTCTCCATACTCTATAAACCGGCGACCACGCTTAATAGACTGTATTTGGCTTTTTGCTTGGCGAGTTAGGCCCTCTGGGTTTGAGCGTAAAGCAAGGGACTCGATTTTTAAATCCAGTGTACGGTCCTCTCCTAGTAAGCTGATAACGAATTCAGCAAGAACGGTTGAATCAAGCTGTTTTAACTGGGCTATCAGTTGTTCCTTTTTCATTGATGTACTCTATATGTAATGTACGCTTTTCCCTACCCTGTATTTAAGGGCATAGGTGACTCCTAATATATGAGGGATATGATACCTCACTGTTTAAGAATAAAAAGAAGCTAGCACAGATACTGGGCTTGAGGCTGATCACGAATTGTCAACTCCAGTTTTAAACCATGCGTGTTAGTTTGATGTGAGTAGCATTAGGCGAAGGAATGTTTGATCTAATCTGGTGTTAGTCCAGTTGGTGCTGCTCTTTCATTATTTTCTGGAATGTTCCATCTAGCATGATTTTTCTTAGTCCTAGATTTATATCTCTAACCTTTTCTTGATAGTTGGCTGTTGTATTTGATACACCAATGTATATATATTGTTTTTTTATCGCAGGCTCTACAAAAATGATTTCATTAGTAATGCCTGGGTATTTTTTTCGTGCTCTACTTGCATCCGAAAATAATCGATTTTTTTATACAGGCTAATATGTCTATTCACTTTTACAGCTACCCAAGCTCCTCCTTTATCTTTGAGCTTACTTTTGTCATATAGGGGGATAGTCTTCAGAGGTTATTGTAAATGTCTTAGCAGTAGTCATTTCAGCTAGCAATTGCCAAAAAATAAGCGTTGACATGAGTGTTAAAATTTTTCTATAGCTTGTCATTTTATTGGTGTCTTGCAATTGCTATGGTTTTCAATCATTTAATTTTTTTGTATAGAAGCTTTGGCTAAAAGCTGAATTAGTTTCGATTAATTGCAAGAGTACTAAAGTCGTAGCGTATTAACTTTATATAAGTCATAGAATGTACATATCAATAGAAACTAAGTAGCAGGCAACCCTAAAAGTCCCATGTTATTAAAACGTTGACATACTACACAAGAGAATCAGCGTTTATTTTGGCTATGTACCACTACTCACCAAGGTTAAGCCTGTTTACAATGCCACTCTTGATTAAATGCGGATGCACTGTTGCTAAGGAGTGCTTATTCCATGTATGTACGCTTCACATTTGATGGTAAAACTTATGAATTTCACCACCGTGGGTTGCCAAGAGACTTCGAATTTAGTCGCAAGTCGTTTAGAAATGAGGCAGAAATGCGTCAGTTTGTGGATGCTTGTCTTAGAAGCGACTCAATGGCGGAAACCAAGCTGGCTTCTTTTGTAGGCACTTCTGTTGAGAGTAACTTAGCTGATCGGGTTGTTAAGGCTTTGCAAGCTGGACGGATTCAAGTCAGTGGACGTGGCGAAATACCAGTAATGCCGTTTAATCCGAAGCCTAGGGTTAAAGAGCCGGAATATGTGCCTGAGCCAGCCCGTTCTGTTACAGAAGAAAAGCCTAATCTTGACTATAAAATAGTCGTTGAAGTGGCTGGTATTTGCCAGGATATGAATCAGGTGGTGGTATACGGCAATCGTCAGGAAGGGCTGACAGAGTTAATGGAAGGCGCTGTTCCCTATAAAAAAGACGGCACTTTACACCGCAGTTTAGTCACAATCGGTAATATTCCTAATAAACCCAGGCAGCTGGGTCTCCGTATTGTTATGCATAAAGCAAATGCCGGTACCACAGAGCCACCGCTCTACCTGCCATTTGCTGACAATGTGCAACCCGTCCTCAAAGATACTGAGAAAGATGAGTGGGATAATGTCATCATTCCAGTTAAACCCCTTGGCTACATTACTGAGAATAAGCGACGACAAGAGTCAGATATCCTATCTCAGGGCGGTTGGGTGTATATATTCAAAGGCAGTGAGTTATGGCGAGAATTGCAGGTTTATAACCATCAAACCTATCGGGATACTCGATTACACTACTACCGAAGTATGCGGACCAATAAATTTGCTGCAGATGATCCTGAGCATCGAGAAGCCTTAGGCTCGGCTTACCACACCATTTGGCTACCTTATAAGGCTAATGGCGCAGTGATATCAGGTTATAAGATGATGTATTCCCGCAAGCCACTCACTTGGGAGCAAATTGATCAATTAGAAGCCAACCCAGTCGCGCTAGAAAAACGTACTACTCCTGTTGACGGGGTTGCTATTTATGGAAGCAGCAAAAATTTTGATCTAAATGACGGGCCTATTGGACCTGTTGCCCCTGCTTTATTGGACCAAGTTAAAGAACTGGTTCCTCCTCCAGATAATCCGAGGAAGGCACACCCAAACTATTTGGATGAGCATCGAGAGCATAAATTTCCCGTAGTGTATCTTGATGCGGTAGATAGAACGTTGCGGTTACATTTTGAACTAGACTGCCATGCCCCGGAAGATCGTAACTACTATTTCACTCTGCGTAAGTCAGACAACAGCTGGGAACATTCGTTAAAAATAGAGCAAAAGAAATCGGCATTGGTAGAAGGTGGTAATAACGAGTGGGTTGAACTGGTTTTTGAAGACGTGCCACCAGGTGGTAACTTTGATCTGATTCAGGATCAAGAGGAAGACGGAAAACTGCCCTTTTATGTATTTAGTGATCGTAGCTATGAGTCATTATTAGTCAAAAATTTGCAGTCAGAAAAAAGCGAACAAATTAACTAATAAAGTAGTGAAATAAAGGTATTTTGATGAAAAAACAACTATCAATATTTTTTCTATCCCTGTTTATAATTGCAGGTTGTAGTGAAGAACAATCCTCTTCAAGCAAAGAGACTAGTCAACAAGAACAAAAAATAACATTAACCCAGGCAGATCTTTTAGGCTTAAAGCTAGAAGAAGAGGTTTGGCAAGATCCAAAAAGCTATGATAGCCCTAGAATACAGTTTGTATGGGATGACTCACCTAGTGGACTAGAAACGAAACATCAGATGGAAATATGGAGTGCTAAGCCAGATTTTTCTGATTTAAAAATTAGAGTTCCAGGAAACTTAATAAAAGGAATTGTTCGAGATAGTAAGCCTTCACCAGACGGTCGTTATGTGGCTATGGCTGTTGATGATGGTGAGCGTTATGAAAAGCAGCTTTATGATATTAAGGCAAAGCAACTGAAAGTAATGAGCTTTGGACCTGTTATCCCCTCTTTTGAATGGAGTCAAGACAGTAAAACAGTATACTTCAATGAGGCAGGTAATATGAAAAAGTATCATGTACCTACCAATAAGCTTGAAGTAGTCACTAAATATGAGGAACATGGTAACTCGTTTATTTTAATGGATAAGGACACTAAATTTGTATTCACGCGAAATAAAAAAATAATTATTCGTGATGTTGAAACTGGAAAAAAAATGTATGAAAAAGAATATGGTAGTGTAGATCATAGAGGTTTAATTAAATATAAGAATGGGAAAGTCTTTGGATATCAAACAAACGAAGGTTTTATTGTAGCTAATATAGATAGCCCGGAAAAAGAACTAATAAAATTAGATGGGAGTGTTGGTAATTTACTAGGTTTTGATTTGAAGTCTTATAATAAAATTTGGCTCAATTTTTTTGGTTTTATAGACTTTAGTGTTGGAAGAATTCAGGATGTTGAGAATATAAGTAAATTTTCAAAGGCTGGCGGTTCAAAAAACCAATATGAGTTTTATAACCTATAAACAAGGTTTCTAGGATGTCAAGTAAAAAATTAGCTGAAGTACATGCGTTAAAAACAGTTTATTTGTTATCAGGTATTTATGATACTCAAGGAGTAGTTTCAGGTACCGCTCGGCCATTGATTAATACCCTATTTATTGCCAAAAGCCCTGTAGTAGATAAAAAAGATAAAACAGCTTTATTGGCCACTAATGATGATGGTTATATTAATAGAGTTGATGGGGACTTTACTCAGGGTAGTAGGATAAGAAATTTTTCTAAGGAGGAAGCAACTTATTTTTATTTTCCTCCTGTGGATACTATAGCTAAGTTATTTGCTATATATGGCCAGGATAGTTTTTTAGAAAAAATAGAGGAATGTATCACTAGTCAGCAGTTAAAAAAAAGTAAAGGGATTAAATTAAATACTAAGATCACTGGTGACTTGTTAGAAAAGCCAAGTGAGGGCGATAAGGGTAAGCATTATGAAAGTTGGTATAATGCACACAAAAGCAAGGTAATAGAAGGATTTATCCTGCCTAGGGTTAAAGTAGTGATACTGTCATTCTCTAAAAACTCTATTTTTAATGATGCTACTATTGAAATGTGGAAGCATAATGAGGTTGAGAGTGATAGTAAAATTAAAGGAGGTATGCAAAAAGATGATAACGAAACCCCGGTATTTATTACTATAGATACAGAGGGTAAAAATATTAATGAAGGACTTTATAATATAAGAATTATATTTTCTGATGATGCAAAAGGTGATATAGAAAATAGTCAATACAGTTTTACAAAAAATAAACTAGGATTTTATTTCTATGAACTAAAAGAACAAATCAAATTCGATATTCGAAACCCTACCGCTGATATCTGTATGTTAAATGCAGATCCGATTCATTTGGAAGAAGCTTTAATTAAGCAATTCCCTGAGGTGTTTCGGGATGTTATCAAAATTACCCGAGATATGACTAAGGGGAAAATTGATGGTAAAACAGCTGGGCCTGGTTTAACCCCTTATTTACATGATATGAAAGTGCGTCATGAATATTCGGCCTTGGCTGAAGGTATTATGACCAGTGCCTATACTTCCGTCAGCAGTGGCAAGGTGGATACCCCAGGATTAATTGATAATAGTACCAAGCTAATTGACACGGTTTTAACTGACCAAGGCTATACAGAAGCTGCCTTAGTAATGCGGATTGGTTTTGAGGCTAAGGCGATTCAGGCTACTTGGCAAGGCTTACAGACAGCGTTAAAAGATCAGCAAACCTATGCAAATAACTTAAAGAAAATCCAACGTATTGAAGCTATGTTGACTGATGGTGCACTTCACCCATTCCGTCAGCAATCATTAGCTAATATTATGGAAAAAATAAAATATGAAAACTATGTGAACTTTGAAAAGTTCAAACAAGTTATTAATGTAAGGGAGTGGTTGAACCCAAGTAAGTTTGCCATAAGAGATGCACAAAAAGTCGTAGATAAAGTGGCGCAAGAATATGTGATGGGAGTAAAGTTTAGTATACCGCCAAGGTATGTTCATTTCGGTACTCGTGCGTTTGGGGCATATCAATTTGTTACTGGTCTATCTGGGCTGGTAGATAGCTATAAAAACCTGGATGCGAAGCTTAAAAGTGCTGAAGAAAGCAAATCATTTTATGATGATGTCATTAAAAGTTATAAAGAGCAAATAGGCGAATCCATAACGCCAGAAATTAAAAAAATTCAAAATGACCTGTTAAAAATTGGTCAAGCAACCCATGCGAAAAAAGCCAAAGTTACTGGTGGTTTTAAAGATGGTCGCTATGTAATAAGAACCTTAATCACATTCAATCTAGATAAGCATGAAACAATTACTTTACCACTAGAGTCAGTTGCCAACTTAATTAAATCAGATGAAAAAGTTACTTTATCACTTTATGGGCATGCCTGCCCAATAGGTACTGATAAGTATAACTACGACCTATCCAAAGCCCGAACCGGGCATATCCACAAACAGTTTACCAATGCGGGTGTACCAGCAGACCGAATAGAAGTGGCCTGGTATGGTGAAACTCAACCGTTAAGAGATAAAGAAAGGAAAGTAGATTTTGTAGCAAGCCGGCGGGTAGAAGTTGTTTTGAGTGTACCTGGAGGGGAGCTAATTTTCAGGCCCTCTAGAGAGGCAATGCAGAACTTAGAGCAAGCCAGACAACTACAAGTTAATGCCTATTTTGATTACCATCAAGCACAAATAGAAATGTTATGGGCAATATTTGATGCAGCTTGTGGTATTGCTGCTATGTTTCCTCAAACCATGCTCATCGCAAACTGTTTAATGTTGTTTAAAGATGCCAGCAAGGCTTTAGTTTCAGCAACAGAATATATTGATGATTTGCTTGGTGATAATTTACTGAATGAATATATTGATTATCATCGCTTAGAAAAGGATATCGGTACCAAATCCCTTTACAATCGTAAATTTATTCAAATTGTAAAACAAGATGAGAAACAAGTTGATTATTTAAAATTTTTAAATAATCAGTATCGAATTCGTGCTGAAGTATTAAATAGCTTAATTAAGCTTATTATCCGTGCTGCTTACCAATATAAAAGCTTAGGCTATGTCATCATGAATGGTGGTGAGTTTTCACCTAACTATGCAGAATATAAAAAACAATTAGAAAAACTCCATATCGATAAATTCATTAACTTTTTTGTGCTCAATTCTGAATGGAGTTACCCACACGACAACCAATTTCATTATCCTCTTGATCAGTTTTGGATGGATTACTTAGGTATGCCTGATGTCTGGGACAATTCAGGGGAATATAAAGTGGATAAATCGTTACTATCCACTAAGTTTGAAGAATCCAGTAAAAATGTAATGAGAAAGAACTGGATGCTTCACAGCTCAAGGCTAAGAATTCCAATACCTATGCCAAACTTTGATGAAAAAATGATGTTGGCAAACTTCCAAAGTTGTTTTCCTATTCATGGTGTAGGTAGCCCATCCATTGAATCACTAATGATGGATTTGGATATTAATTATGCTGGTATGGATATTAGTATTTATAAATATACTGGTGTCTATATTAAGCCGGCTATAATAGAAAATAATCCAGAATGGATGCCTTTAGTAGACTATTTACAAAGTTTGGAGAGTAAAGATAGGTCTGTATCACCATTCGACGAAATACGGGTAATTATTGTTTTAAAGAAAGATGAGGAATATACGAAAGAACAAGGTAAGCCAGAGCATTACCTAGAACGAGCTATTCCAGTCAGCTTAAGACCTGTCAGGATGGTCAATGCGTTTGCTGAGTTAGAAGGCCCAGTTTATACAGATGTGACTCAAAAGCTAACAGATATTGATTTGCTGCCAGAAGAAAGTCAGTTTAAAGGCCATTATGGTTGTGTCTTTTATTTGCGTTATCGTTTTGGTGAGAGACGGATTATTCCCGGAATTAAACCAATGACTCAATCCCAGTTATTTGACTTTTTCGATAAGTCAGAGTGGAATAGTAAAACAAACAAGCTTGAAATGCAGTACAAGTTGGAAGTAACAGTAGGACGAAACCGAAAGACAACACGGCCTATCCGAGTTGAAGGCACTGATGAAAACTTTACACAAAGGAACAAGGATATTTTAGACGGTGTTGGAGTAACTGATGTCGTCAATATAGGAGGCGCAGTCGCAAAGATAGGACGAAATTTATACGATAATTATAAAGTTGCCGAAAGTTTTAATGAAAATTTTTGTTTGTCTATTAATCCAGACCGTTCAAAAGCATTAAGAGATGAAGAGGGAAATTGGATAAAGAATTTATTTCCAGAAAGCTATCTGTTTGATAAAGATTTTATGCTCTCAAAAGAGCGAGACTATCAATTTCCGAAACTGTTTTCTGGGCTTACGGCAGTTGCACCTATGTTTAGGGTAGCTGAACAAGGCTCATTTTTTATCTCAGCAAAATATGCTTATGGGCTATCAGGCACTAAGTTTAGCGGTAAAAATGATAAAGCTGATCATAAAACCATGTTAAAGGAGTTTGACTGGAATGATAAGGTTGAGTTGGGCTTACTAGCATTCGTAGAAAAAATTGATGAAGAAATGTACAAAAAAATGGGCCATAGCTGGCAACAACTGACTTGTGCCTATGATTTATCAGAAGAAGGTGATACGTCAACGGTAGGCCCGACAGTTAATACGACCTTAACCTATTTAGGTACACTGAAAGTAGATGCAAAACTTAAAACTAATTCCAGTGGTGGCTATATGGGGATAGCGACTGTGGATATTATAATTGACGAATCAAACTATACCTTTATTGCAAGTAAATTAGCTGAAAATCAATCGCTATTAAATACGTATCAGTTAGCACCAATGTTGTCGATGCTAAATTCTTCAGACTCATTAATCAAGAAACAGCTATTAGAAATCATTAAGCCTCACATCAGTGGTAAAATGTCAGCAACAGTTAAAAATAAAATGGAATTACATGTTTATGCTAGTGTTGAGAACTTATCTTATAAGACTCCAGCTGGCTATGAGGTTGATGGACTAAGGCCATTTGGCAAAAAAGCGATTTCAGATGGCTTCTTTGATTGGTTACTTGGAGCAGACGATAAGGTTGATTTAAAAACAAACAAGATGCATGACTTTAAGTTCTGGATTAAAAACCTGCGTAGTCAAGGTAAATCAGGACTTTCCGATAAACATGTTAAAAAATATGACGACGGTTTATTCTATATCCCTGCTCCTAAAAACTTTGCTGATCCTAAAACTTGTCCTTGGGCTAGAGACTCCGATGACCCTAAAGAAAGGGAAAAGGCAAAAAGTGGTGCATTTGACTTAACTCGTGATAAGAGATGGGTAGACAAAGTAGGAACGGTTACACCTAATAAACTACCTAACCTACCAACGACCAACAATGCGATTAAGTGGTACTTTTATGGTGAGTTTGATAAAAGTAAAGGCACCAATTATAGAAAAATGGCTATAAAAAAATGGGTTGAAGATGGTGTGTCAGCAAAAGATCCTAGTGTGCTGAATTGATAGGATTAAGTATGTAGTAAACATAAGACACCAGAAGTTAATGGTGTCTTATGTGGGATTTTTTTTTATACTATAATCACAAACAACCTCTGCTACTCGTATTCTATAATAATCAAATAAATAGTCTTTACCTCTTTTCTGTGCTCTTCGATGTTCAATTTGGTTACGCCAGGTTTTTACTGCATTTTCGTCTTCCCAAAAAGAGAGTGAAAGAATACGGCTAGGGTTTGTTAAGCTTTCAAAGCGCTCTACAGAGATAAAGCCAGTGATACTTTCTAAACTGGTTTTTAATTCCGCTGCTATTGTAAGATACTCTTCCTTTCCCTCTTCTTTAGGCTCTACCTCAAATATGACGGCGATCATATTTCATCCTTTGCTGGTTGTTTATAGGTTTGGGGTACTACTTTTAAAAATGTACGTTTTTCTGAAATGATAAATTTTTCTTGTTGAGCAAAATTAAAGTTTGCCTTTCCTTTATTATTTTCTTTCAACCTGGCCCTATATTTTTCATAGCCTGCCAGGCTTTGGAAGGTTATTAATCCATAAGCTGTATCATTGGTACCTTCATGGGGTAAAAAATAACCAATTAGCTCGCCTCCACAGGCAGGTATAATTTCACCCCAGTTTTGGGCATATTCTTGAAATTTATTCAGTTTCAATGGATCTATTTCATACTCAATAAAACAGGTAATGCTCATTAGTGTTATTTCCTCTTGGTTGTTCAGGCAGTCTAACAAGCAATAATTGTTTTGCTTCGATGAGCATCGAACTGTTCTCTTTCAAATGGATATATACTTAAAATGATCAGTATAATATTGCCTAAAAAGGTATGAAGGTAGATTTAAGTTGGAACCTGATATTTCATTTGTAGCCAGTTTAATTGGTGATACAGCAAGAGCAAAAATGCTAACTGCATTGATGGGAGGCAAGGCATTAACGGCCACAGAGCTGGCTATAGAAGCAGATATTACTGCACAAACAGCCAGTAGCCATTTAGCAAAGCTAGTAAATGGCGAACTAGTCGTTGTAAGAAAGCAGGGAAGGCACAAGTATTTTCAATTGAAAGACGCTGAGGTTGCTGGGCTTATAGAGAAACTACTGAATATTAGTTCTATAACAACCCATCAAAAAGTTGTAACTGGTCCTAGTGATCCTGCATTGAGGAAAGCCCGTGTTTGTTACGATCACTTAGCTGGGGAGCTGGGTGTAGTGCTTTATGATACCTTAATATCACAAGGTCACATAGTCGACAATAGTACTGAATTAGTCGTAAGTACTCAGGGGAAAGTTTTTTTCAAAGGATTAGGGATAGATTTTAATAAACTGAATAAAACTAAACGCCCGATATGTAAAGCTTGTTTGGATTGGAGTGAACGACGTAGCCATCTATCAGGTAGTTTAGGTCAATGGATATTAACAGATATATTTAGTAAGGGCTGGGCTACTAAACAATTAGATTCCAGAGCTATTAGGTTTACTCGGAATGGTTCCAACAGCTTTGTCAAACAGTATAACTTGCCCTCTACTCTCATAATTAGTTGCCACATTTGACTATACTAGTAAATTAAATATTAAAAATTAGTGAGTTATGAGTTTTATAGGTCTAGCCAAATTATTGGGGTGTCAGCTATTGAGCTATTTGTGGTTCATACAAGTAGCATTGTCAGAGCCAACTACGATTATCTGTAGTACTGATAATCCAAAAGGTTCTTTACATGTACTTGCTCTCGAAAAGTTTGGTGAACTTGTTAGTCGATAATTTTACATTGCCGCGCTGAACAGGCAGCAAGTGTTCGATCATTTTAAATTGTTGTGTTGTAATCTCCATGAGCCTATTGTAACAACATTAGTGTTAACAGGCCCTAGTAACCAAATACCGTAGAAAGTTCTTCACTAATGACATACTCAATAGCCTTGAAGCTATTTGTAATGAACAATGCAAACGCTGGAAAATTGATTTAGAGCAGTTTGGCGGTGAGGCAGACCACATACACTGTAGTGGCCTAATAGTGCCTTGATATGCTCGCTAGGTATCCCTGAATCCCTGACGGTATGCCGGAAACTTTAGATGGAGGGAAGCCCATCTTCCTTTTAAGAGATGAAAACCAAATAGAAACTACCCTTCCATATTTA
Source organism: Spartinivicinus ruber (assembly GCF_011009015.1). NCBI lineage: Bacteria > Pseudomonadati > Pseudomonadota > Gammaproteobacteria > Oceanospirillales > Zooshikellaceae > Spartinivicinus > Spartinivicinus ruber. The sequence continues at coordinate 6,342,119 of NZ_CP048878.1, read as the reverse complement.
CCATCTAAAGGAATTAGCTCAAAAAGCTTCTATTGCCGCTCCCTATTTAAAATATAATCACTTAACCCTATTTTAATCAGGTCTCTATGTATAGGTATCTTTCTTATTGATTCTTTATTTTTACCTCTATTTCTATTAGCAGGATACTCGTAAAGCTGCGGTATAAAATCTATCACAACTGACTTTGCGACTTTTGCAATCGGTAAGTTTCCTACAATATCGATTAAACAATTAAATGCTGTATCAGCAGAATATCTCGTTCGTTTATTCCACCCCATTTTTGTAGCAAAGGCTAAAATGCTTACAAATTAATCATGTAAAAGTGTATCTACAAACAGACATAGATTTTCTGTATCCTCACCCCTCCAAAGCTGCCACTACTGCTTGGGGGTTATAGCCATTGATGGTTTTCCCCTTAACCGAAAAGAACGGTACTCCTTTGCCATTCAGTTGTTTGTATTGTTGATAACCTACCGCTGACTTTTCTATGTCATACTCTATATAAGGTATTTTATATTTTTCTAAAAATGTTCTGGCTTTTTTGCAGTAACCACACCAACTGGTGGCGTATAGCACAACGTCTTCTTTATTAATTGCTGAAAAGTCAGGTGGTGGATTTAAGAACAAGCTTATTTCTTGTCGGTTTTGAAATAAAACAACTACAGCAACTATTATCAACCACTTCTTCATAACTTCCTTTTTTACTACCCCTCTTGATTTAATCTATTGGATAGTTTTCCCAAACAACCATCCCACCCTTGACTATGTTTATACGTTTTGCATCTACTGTTGCAAACCCTTCATGCTGTATTGTTAACTGGGTTTGGTTAATCAATATCTCTGAAAACTGTAGTGTAATATTTATATTATCTTTGCTGTCATGCCACTACTAAGTAAATATTATTTACTTAGTAAGCTGACATAATCATCCAGATGATCAAGCTGTTGGTTCCAAAAGCTTTCATAGAAGCCTAACCATTGATGTGCTGCTTGTAGCGTTAACGGGTTGATTGAACATATTTGCTCCCGCCCTCGCTTTTTTCTGGTTATCAAGCCCGCTCGTTCTAGCACACCAACATGTTTTGCGACTGCAGCAAAACTGATATCAAAAGGCTCCGCTAACTCTCGAATGCTGTAACTACTCTTACATAATGTTTGCAAAAGCTCACGTCTGGTTTCATCAGCCAGAGCTTTGAAAACTAAATCTAATGATATGGATTGAAGTGTTCGCATAATAGCCAGTATAGATGTTGCACAGAAACACTCAACCAATTGGTTTAATATACCCTGATATATACTGGGTGTGAAACCCAAATAGCTTCAGCAGCGCTTACCACCAATATGATAGTGGTAAATACCTATATTGAGTTACTTGCTCCCTCTAAAATATGGATGTAGCATGCATATTTAAATAATGTATTTAACCTACATATTAAAGTTAACCAGCTATCCTTGTTGAAGCAAAGGGTACCAATCTCGATAACGCCCAGGGTAAATATAAAGGAGCTATTGATGCTAGACACAAACACCATCAACACAGTTAAAGCCACCGTACCACTATTAGAAAAAGCGGGCACAGCAATTACTGAACACTTCTATAAAAGAATGTTTACCCACAACCCAGAACTGCTAAATATTTTCAATGAGAGTCATCAACACACCGGAGAACAACCAAAAGCCTTATTTAATGCTGTATTAGCCTATGCTAAGTTTATTGATAAGCCTGAAGTGCTCACTGGCGCTATTGAGCATATTGCACAAAAACACACTGGTTTTTTAATTCAACCAGAACACTACCCCATAGTCGGTAATCATTTGTTGGCTACGTTAAAAGAATTAGCGCCTGAAGTAGCAACAGATGAAGTATTAGAGGCTTGGGGGAAAGCTTATCAAGTTCTAGCAGGTATTTTTATAGAGCGTGAGGCCACCATTTATAGTGAATATGAGCGAGTAGAGGGTGGTTGGAAAGGCCCGCGAGAATTTACAGTGATAGAAAAAACCATTGAAAGTGAGTTAATCACCTCATTTAAATTAGCTCCTGTTGATGGAAAACCTGTAAAAAGTTTTAAACCTGGGCAATACCTAAGTGTAATGACCAAACCAGAGTCATCTGCATATCAAGAAATACGACAATACTCATTATCTGACAAACCGAATGGCCAAACTTATCGTATTAGCGTGCGACGAGAAGATAGAGGATTAAAACCAGGCATTGTATCTAATTACCTTCATGAGCAAATCAAGGTAGGCGATACTTTAAAAGTGTTACCTCCTGCTGGTGACTTTTATTTGCAAGCCAACCAAGAAACACCTGTTGTACTTATTTCTGCTGGAGTGGGTTTAACACCACTGGTAAGCATGTTAAATACCTTAGTTGCCAGCAATCACCAAGCTCCCATCTTTTACTTACATGCCTGTGAGCACAGTAAAGTACATGCATTTAAGTCGTTTATTAAGCAAACTGAAGCTGAAAATAACAATATTCAATCTATTATCTGGTATCGCCAACCGGAAGCAACTGACCTACAAGGGATAGATTACCAGTTTGAAGGAACTATGCAGCTTGATGCTATTAAACAACAATTGTTATTGCCTAATGCTCAATACTACCTGTGTGGTCCATTTGGTTTTATGCAGGCAGTTAACCAACAGCTGTTAACTATGGGAGTAGAACCAAACCAAGTGCATTATGAAGTATTTGGGCCACAACAAACCTTATAAACAACCAAATGATCAATTGGAGGAACGATAAATAGCCAGCCAGCTCTTAGATTCATAAAAAAACCGACTTAAACCTGATATCTATAAAAAGCGCCACTTGTTATATATCTTAAGCAAGTGGTGTAATTAACGGTGTAGTGTTCAGGTTGTATCAATGATAAATCCAATAAAAACAAATAGTTATTTACCCTCCATGGTAGATGCTGTTGATCTAAGTAGAAGCTCCTCCCGCAATAGTTTAAGCACAATCAGCTTACAATCATTTAAACAACTGTTTAAGTCTAATAGTTTATCTGAAAGTAAATCTTTAGCAGAAACCGTTATTAGCAGGTTAAACCGAAAGCAGCTTTGGCAAGAAAAGCCTATCGATATGCAGCAAGGAGACTTATCTGATATTGCTGTGAATGCAGCACTTGCAGGGTTTACTTATGGCGAATCACTTACCCATATTAGCGATATTGAAGAAAAGATAAACAACTCTTCTCAACACAGCTTATATCGGCTAGAAGATTTTCGCTCTGAGTTTCTTAAAAAACCATTGCTAACTAACCTGAAGTTTTCAACTGAAGGAATCGTTTTTGATAAGCACACAGGGCTTATTGCAGCACTTTTTTATGACAAAACCAGCCACCAACTTAAACTGGTTTTTGGCGGCACGCATTCTGGCAAAGGCTTTGTTAAACCCAAACACTATCGATCCTTATCTCTCCAACAGCTAACTACAGATTTAAAAAACCTGGTAGCTAATTCAGTACCAACACTTTATCTACAGGCAGCTGCAGTTGTTGATGCTATCAAGACAACCACACAACAATTGGCGAATAGCAACAAGCAGCCTCAAATTGCTCCAAATTTATTATTACTTGGGCACTCTTTGGGCGGTGCAATGGCCCAATATGCAGCAATTAAACATAGTGTAAAGGCCATTGGGTATAGCTCAGCAGCCCTCGGTCATGCTGCTTTGCTAGATTTAGCAAAAGCCAATCGTCTTTGGGACGCAGATTGGGTTAAACAACATATTCAGCATTATTTTATTGCTGGGGACCCTATATGCGACCCTTTATTATGGAAAACTGGCGGCCGTTTTCGAGCTAAATTTTCTTTAACCAACTTGGGCACCCGCTACATAATTGACCCACATTCAAAGGGTTACAGCTCTTACCTAGCTAGACACAGTTATTCAGAACAGCATATTTTGATGTTTATTGATAAATATTTAGCTAAGCCCAGCTGATGTTTCTACAAAAATTATTTTATAAAATGCATATAAAAAATTGGCATAAATATACAGGTTATACTAAGTTGTAATTAGTAGCGTTTGATGCCGTACGTTACCTCTTATCCTTTTCAGTGCTTGTAGCCGTTTTGGCTAAACTACTGACGCCGTGGCCTTAATGTATTATCCAAAGTAGTATTTGTTGAGTAATAGGTTTTAACAGCCAACAACAATTGTGTTTTATTAATTGTTAAATGAAGCAGTAGCGTTTTACCCTGAACGATGGGTGTATACCCAACGTGTAGTTCAAGAAGGGTGTATTTTACTTTCTACTTCAGTGCTGGTTAAATGCCCAACAGGTTTTTAGGAGATGTAAAATGGCAATTTCCCGGCGTCAGTTTTTGTTATCCTCTGCAGGTATTATAGCGGCTAGCCAAGTTCCTCAACTTGTATTAGCAGCAAAAGAACCTGGCTTTGACTATGTAATAACAGCCGAAGAAGGCTCTGCCGAACTCATCCATGGTATTAACACTTCAATTTGGGGATTCAATGGTGGTTATCCCGCACCTGTATTACGTGCAAAACAGGGTAAACGCATTCGGATAAAGTTTATTAACAAACTAAACGAACCCACTACAATTCATTGGCATGGTATTCGAATTGATATCGCAATGGATGGTGTGCCATTTTTATCACAGCCACCAATTATGCCTGGCGAAACCTTTATCTATAACTTTGTTTGTCCTGATGCTGGCACATTTTGGTACCACCCCCACATGAACAGCACCCAACAGCTTGGCAGAGGTTTAGTGGGTGCCTTAATTGTTGAAGAAGCAGAAACAATTGATTTTGATGCAGACATCCCTCTTTGTTTGAAAAACTGGCATATTGATGAGAAGGGAGAGTTTACCGAGTTATCAATCCCTCGCTATGCTGCCAGAATGGGAACACCTGGCCGTTACGAAACAGTTAATGGTAAACACAAACCGACAATCGAAATTCCTGCGGGTGGATTGATAAGATTACGATTTTTAAATGTCGATAACACCCTTATTTATAAAATTGCTTTAAAAGACTTCCCAGCAAAAATCATTGCTATAGACGGTAATGCGCTGAGCGAACCTGTGCCATTAACAGCCCATGAAATCGGTGCAGGAATGCGTTTAGATATTGCTTTTATCGCGCCAGAAAAATCAGGTGAAGTTATTGAAGTACAAAATGGAAAAGGCCGGCTTTTCTTTGATCTGTTAAAATTGCAGACAGTTACAGCTAAGTTACCAAAAAGAAAAAATATCCCTGCATTGCCAGTCAACCCCATCCCAGAACCAGATGTAAAGAATGCCAAAACTGTAAATTTTTTATTTGAATGGTCTGGCGCTATGACGCCAGCAGATAAAAACGGTATACCCAAGCATGAATTTTGGACTATCAACCGCCGTGTCTGGAAAGGAATGAGCAAAAGTAATTTACCCGTACCGTTAGCAGAATTAAAACTTGGCAAAACCTATATCTTTGATATGAAAAATGTCACTCCACATAAACATCCTATTCATATGCATGGTCATACATTTACTGTTTTATGGTCAAATAAAAAGAAAATCAGACCATACCATACAGATACTGTTTTAATGGAAAAAAATGAAAGGGTGAAAATTGCTTTTGTGGCAGATAACCCAGGTAGATGGATGTTTCACTGCCATGTGATTGAGCATATGAAAACAGGATTAATGGGGTATATTTCGGTTGTTTAAATGAGAAAGGCCCTGAGGGCCTTTCTCATTTTCATCATTCACAAAGGTTATACTATTTCCAGTTCCATTTCTGTCCTTTTTTATTCTCATCCTTCAACCAAATACCAACCCAGTCCTTGTGCTTCTCATAAAAGTGCTGAATAACTGCAAAGTTATAAGCTACATTTTGTAAACGGCCATTGCTAAGGGTCCATCGTTGCTTCATATCATTCGCATTACAGCTACCAACCATCGCACGGTTTTTACCACTCCACCATTGCTCCATGATCAGGCATTTCTCAGGCTCATTCGCTGGATGTAATAAACCTTTGGAATCCAATTTCCATTGTTGGCTCTTATTTTTACTACAACTACTAGCATTCACCTGCATACTGCCACTGCGGCTTCCTAAACATACCTCCATATCATTCATCATTGGCTTGAAGTCACCTTGTGGTGGCTCTGGGTCTGGATTCGGATTGGGGTTCGGATTTGGGTTGGGGTTGGGGTTTGGATTCGGGTTGGGGTTTGGATTCGGGTTGGGATTTGGATTATCACCATCACCTGGCTTATCACCACCATCAGGCACATTACAACGGTTGCCTAGCCCTACTACTTTAAACGCTGCTTTAACATCACCAACACTCCAGCCTTTATCTTTAGCTGCTTTCATTACCCCACAAGCGCCGTCTTCAAATTGGGTATTTTGTTTCCAATACATTTTGTTGGCAATAACCATCACTTCAAAGGCAGATTTAACCCCCCACCCACTGGTATTGGCTAGGTTGTAAAAAGCGCGGTTATAAACCCCACTGGAAAAGTGCACATCCATCCCATTACGATACTTACTGGCATGATCAATTGAGCGTCCATCTTGACTTGGTTTTTCAAAATAACGAAGTGCTTTCATGCTTTTGGTTATAGTTGCACCAACCAGCCAGTCTACCTTTTTAAACATATGAAACTCAGCAGCTTCTCCCGCCATATCAGAGAAAGCCTCGTTCATACCACCTGACTGACCTCGGTATGCTAAACCTGAATTATGCTGAGTAAAACCATGGCTAACTTCATGGGCTGATACATCTAATGATGTAAGTGGGTAAAAGGTTCTACTTCCATCACCAAAAGACATTGCGCGGCCATCCCAAATGGCATTGTCATAATTTCGACGATAGTGGGCACGCATTTTTAATTTATGTGGCAGTGGCTTCATGTTAAACCACTCTTTATACATTTTGAAAACCATCATTCCAAAATAATGGGCATCATTTAGTGGTGAATAGGCGCCATTAATTTCTTTGTGAGTATTTTCTGGACAGCTAAACTTATGTACCTGACCACCTGAACTCTGATGTTTCATGTCGATGGTTTCAACATTCTCAGTACTCATCCGGCACTGATCATCAACAGGTAGCATGCCATGGTCTTTACCATACATGTATTTACCCATTTTTTTATTTCCACCTGGGCCTGTGGCTTCTCTTGTATTGATACCTTCCCAACTATCAACCACTTCACCGGTATGAGCATCAATTAAATAAAAAGGGCGAGTAGGTTCTGGGTCATGGGTAAAATACGAAACTTCATAGATTAATCGAGGTTTTTCTGGATTTTCAGCATATATATAAAGTTGTTTGTCGTTATGCTCTATTCTGGCTGATTTAAAACCAGCATGCCCTTGTTGCTGTTTAGCAATTTCCAGTGCCTGGTCAGCAGAAATACTTGGCTCAACAACTAAGTTATCCTGTTCAAGGCCTCTTAATAAATGACCACTAAAATCTCCTGCTACACCCTGTTTATCAACACCAGCAACAAAGGTATATCCCCAAACAGGCACCCCTTTGTAATGCTGCTGATAACGAGTTTTTTTAATACCACTATTAAATTTCATCATAGCAGCAGGTTTAGCATCTTTTTCAGATTCTAATTCCAAAATTTCGTGCACAGGTGCAATACTACGTATAGCGCGAGTTAATTCGTGCTCTTCAAGGTTAATTCTTTCTGCCGCTAGCGTTGTCATAGAAACTAGAGTACTGGCACTGAGCACACCAGCATACGCAATTTGTTTTAAAACATGCTGACTTTTCATAATAAGCCTCATCAAAGTAAATTTATTAGGCTTGTCGAGTATGCTAATAGCGAGGTTGATATTTTTATTATTTCAAACAAACACTATCAAATATTGCTAAAATAGCGGCTCAACAATTAGCTTAACTCTTCAATATTTTTTACAAAAAATTCCAAACTGATTGAGATACATAAATAGATAATAAACATTCCAGTTAAACAACAACTCATACCTTATCAGAAATTTTTACTTTACTTACAAGGTATTAACTGGCGATTAATCTGTAGGGTATAATGCAGGAATAAAATTAATTAACTTAGAAAAAGGTCACAGGTTATTCTTTAAAAGTCATCAGTAGTGTTTTTTTTGACCCAATTAAACAACAAACCTTTTATTTCTCCTCAACCGATTTGACTAATAATATTATTTTATAGTGGCCATTAAATATTATTTATAATTAAACCCATTATAATACTTACACTCAAAAACCAAATTACTGAAAGTAAACTAAAAATTACCGTAATTACCAACAAACTTGCTTGGCATTATTTTAAATTATTCGTACTTTAATAATATTAATTTCAAGTGATTTTGGGGTATGAATTCCAAGAAAGGGGGCAATTTGATTCGGCCACAGTCTGTATTACCTAAGAAGAAGCAAGGCAGGGGGAAAAACTACAGGTGTTAACACCATCTCTCTACCCAAGAAAGCCAAAACTATCTACAAAAATAACTGCCCAATCAGTCAACTTTATTCTTGATTTTGTGGATAAGGTGTGATTAGTTGTGGATATCAAGTTAATTTCGTGAGAAATTCCTCAACTTTTCTTTATTATCTGTGGATAACTTTCAGAGAATAAAAAACGCCCTACTACTAATACCTATAGCAATCTCTAAATTTGACTATAAAATAGCCAGACATACTTACAGCTACAGACCTAGTACAGCACTGGAACGCTTTTCTATATACTAGGCGATCATTTAAACAGGCATCTGGGTGAGGTATTACTGTGGACTATCCGACTCGCTATGACGTAATTGTCATTGGTGGCGGCCATGCAGGCACAGAGGCGGCCCTGGCAGCGGCTCGCACCGGGGTTAAAACACTGTTATTAACCCACAATATTGAAACATTAGGGCAAATGTCCTGTAACCCTGCTATTGGTGGTATTGGTAAAAGCCATTTGGTTAAAGAAATCGATGCCCTGGGCGGAGCTATGGCTTTAGCTACCGATAAAGCAGGCATTCAGTTTCGTGTACTTAACTCTCGCAAAGGTCCGGCAGTTCGTGCCACCCGCGCCCAAGCTGATCGCGCTTTATATAAGGCTGCAATTCGCCGGGTTTTAGAAAACCAGCCCAACCTGGATATTTTTCAACAGGCTGCTGATGACTTGATTGTGGAAGGCGACCAAGTTAAGGGCGTTGTTACCCAAATGGGCCTAAAGTTTTTCTCTAATAATGTGGTACTGACAACAGGCACATTTTTAGGCGGACAAATTCATATTGGCTTACAAAATTATTCCGGCGGTCGAGCAGGTGATCCACCTTCTATCGCCTTGGCCAATCGACTTCGTGAACTACCATTTAGAGTTGAACGATTAAAAACAGGTACTCCCCCTCGTATTGATGCCAAATCAGTCGATTTTTCTGCTATGACCCCACAGCCTGGGGACACCCCCACGCCAGTGATGTCTTATTTGGGTTCATTAGCTGATCACCCAGAACAGATTTGCTGTTACATAACCCACACCAATGAGCAAACTCATGACGTCATTCGTGGTGGAATGGACCGTTCACCAATGTACACCGGGGTTATCGAAGGTGTTGGTCCACGATATTGTCCTTCTATAGAAGATAAGATTGTTCGCTTTGCGGATAAAAACTCACACCAGGTCTTTGTTGAACCTGAAGGTTTAACCACCAACGAACTTTACCCTAATGGTATTTCAACCAGTCTGCCTTTTGATGTGCAACTTGAGTTAGTGCGCTCGATAAAAGGTTTTGAAAATGCCCATATCACTCGCCCAGGCTACGCCATTGAGTATGACTTCTTCGATCCAAGAGATTTGAGGCCTTCTTTAGAAACTCGATTTATCGGTGGATTATTTTTTGCCGGGCAAATCAATGGCACCACAGGCTATGAAGAAGCTGGAGCACAAGGCTTACTTGCAGGCTTAAATGCTTCTTTAAGAGCACAAGAAAAAGAGGCATGGAGCCCACGTCGTGATGAAGCTTATATTGGTGTATTGGTTGATGACTTGATCAACAACGGTACTCAAGAGCCTTACCGAATGTTTACCAGCCGTGCTGAATACCGCTTGATTTTAAGAGAAGATAACGCAGATTTACGGTTAACCGAAAAAGGCCATGAGCTTGGCTTGATCAATGATCAACGCTGGGCAGTATTTTGCCGTAAAAAAGAGGCCATTGAACAAGAAACCCAGCGGCTAAAAACCAGCTGGATTCAACCTAATACGACTGCCGGTGAAGAAGCCAATAAAATCTTCGAAAAACCAATTACCCGGGAATACAACTTATTAGAGTTATTGCGCCGACCTGAAGTGAGTTATAAGGCGATAGCTAACTTAGTGGGCGAGCCAGTTTCAGATGATCCTCAAGTCGCTGAGCAGGTTGAAATTCAAACTAAATACCAAGGCTATATTGACCGACAAACTGAAGAAATCGCCCGGCTAAGGCGTCACGAAAACACCCTTTTGCCAGAAGATTTGGACTACCAACAAATTGCTGGCTTATCCAATGAAATTAAGCAAAAACTGTCAGATGCACGGCCAGAAACTCTGGGGCGTGCCTCACGAATTCCTGGTGTAACGCCTGCTGCAGTTTCACTGCTGATTGTTCATTTAAAAAAACGATCCATCGTTGCCGACAAAACTAAAACTGATTTAAGCGCTTAAGTAGTGAACTCAAACTCTCAACAACAATCTTCTAAAAAACATTCCCAAGCGATTGCCACAGGAGCCTCTGCAATGGGGCTTCAACTCACTGAGGCTCAACTGGGACAACTAACGGCTTACCTGACCTTACTCAATAAGTGGAATAAAGCCTATAACCTAACAGCTGTTCGAGATATCCAACAAATGATTCCACGTCACTTGCTGGATAGTTTAAGTGTTGTGCCACATATAGTAGGCAATCACATCTTGGATGTAGGAACAGGTCCTGGTTTACCGGGCATTCCATTAGCGATTTGCTTTCCAGATAAACAGCTCACTTTGCTAGATAGTAACGGCAAAAAAACCCGTTTTTTAGTACAAGCAAAAACAGCTTTACAGTTAGATAATATACAAGTCGTTCAAAAACGCGTTGAACAATTTCAGGTTGATAAACCCTTTGATATTATTATCTCCCGAGCTTTTAGTGCTCTAAAAGATATGGTGAAATGGACTCAACATCTGCTCGCACCAGAAGGGTATTTGTTTGCCATGAAAGGTGTCCATCCAGTAGAGGAGATTCAACAAGCTGAAGCACTTTCAGCAAAGCTGGTAAAATCTATACCACTTAACGTAGCAAACTGTGAAGGTGAACGTCACTTGGTAATATTACAAAACAATAATGCAAACATCGCTTCTTAAAGTGACATAAAATAGGTAACACAAAGGAAACTATCGTGGCCAAAATACTTGCGGTAACTAACCAAAAAGGGGGCGTGGGAAAAACCACTACCTGCGTTAATCTCGCTGCGTCGTTAGTCGCAACTAAACGGCAAGTGTTGGTGGTTGACCTAGACCCACAAGGCAACGCCACGATGGGCAGTGGCATAGATAAAAACAGCTTAGAAAACTCCATTTATGATGTATTAGTGGGCGTAATTGATGCACAAGGTGCATTAATACCAACTGACCCAGCTGGTTTTGACTTGCTTCCAGCCAATGCTGACCTTACTGCAGCTGAAGTAGAGCTATTAGATATTCCACAAAAAGAGTTACGCCTAAAGAAAGCCCTGGCAGATGTAGGAACAATCTATGATTTTATTCTGATTGACTGCCCACCTTCGTTAAACATGTTAACTGTCAATGCCTTGGCTGCCGCTGACGGGGTTATTATCCCCATGCAGTGTGAATATTATGCACTTGAAGGGTTATCGGCATTGTTAGACACCATTAGTCGCATTGTTTCAGTATTAAATCCCAAATTAAAAATTGAAGGTTTATTACGAACAATGTATGACGCTCGCAATAGCTTGACCAATGAAGTGTCAGCGCAATTGGTTGAACATTTTGGCGACCAGGTTTACCGAACTGTGGTTCCTCGTAATGTTCGCTTAGCAGAAGCCCCCAGTTACGGCTTGCCTGTATTAAAATACGACAAACATTCAAAAGGTGCATTGGCTTATCTGGCTTTAGCTGGTGAGCTGATTCGTAAACAAGAGCAAGTAGCTATTAGCGCTTAATTATTAATCAACAGTGTTAACTGGCATTAGTTTACGGCATAATCAACCTAGTATTTTTATTCAGGATTTGCAAAACCAATGGCAACCAAAAAAAGAGGGTTAGGCCGAGGCCTTGACGCTTTACTGGGAAGCACCACAACTGCAACAGCTGTTGTAGAAACCAACGAAGAGCAAAACAACCAGTTAGAAGAGCTACCTGTTGAGTGGATTCAACGTGGTCGCTACCAGCCTCGCCGTGATATGCACCCTGAAGCGTTAGAGGAGTTATCTAACTCAATAAAAGCCCAAGGAGTAATGCAACCTATTGTCGTACGCCCAATTGGTCAAAATAAATACGAAATTATTGCAGGCGAACGACGCTGGCGCGCAACACAATTAGCAGGCCTGGATAAAATACCCGCCGTCATTCGTGAAGTGCCAGATGAAGCAGCTATTGCTATGGCTCTCATTGAAAATATACAGCGTGAAGACTTAAACCCAATTGAAGAAGCCATGGCACTCCACCGACTACAACAAGAATTTGGTTTAACTCAACAACAAGTAGCTGATGCCGTTGGTAAGTCACGTGCAACTATTACCAACCTGCTTCGTTTAATGACCTTAGCTGATGATGTCAAAACCATGCTAGAGCACGGTGATTTAGAAATGGGTCATGCCAGAGCTATTTTAAGCTTAACTAAAACGCAACAGTTAATGGCAGCCAAAACTATTGTCGCTAAAGGTTTATCCGTTCGACAAACTGAAGCCCTTGTGCGGCGAATGCAAGCAGAAGCAGAAAATAACAAACCTGAACAAAAAATTGATCCCGATATAAAACAGCTAGAAGATGAGCTAGGAGAAAAGCTCGGTACTGAAGTATTCATTCAGCACTCCGCAAAAGGAAAAGGTAAGTTAGTAATAAAATACAACAACTTAGACGAGTTAGATGGTGTGCTAGCCCATATTAAATAATTATAAACATTAATGACCTAAATATAACTGATCAATAAATAGTCTATTTTTGAACAACAAAACTATGAATTAAGATCAAGAAAATGTTGTTTATTCATTATCAAGCACACGAATACATTGATGTAGTGTTGATCATATAGGCTATTCGAAATATACTTCTGGCCCCAAATTTTGGCTGAAGTTTATATAAAGCTATTTGGTTATCAATTATCCAACTGTTCGACTTTTGTGAGTAGCTAAGCTCAATTTAAAGCTACAAAAGAGTTTAAGTTGAATAAAACAGTAAGGATAACAAAGGTATTTTATACCTGGCGGCTAATTAATATCCAAATAGCTTTTTACCTGAATCATTATTTGATTTAGAGGTAAACAGCTTTAAAGTTGATCGTTTCTTTAAGGTCGTAAGGGGGGACCTTTTGGTAAGGTTAGTAAGGCGAGTAGTTAATAAATGGGGTTAACTAAAGTAGTGATGGGGGCACCTCGTTTACCTAAACCACCGATCTACCGGGTTATTATTGCACAATTCATTGTGACGGTTTGTATAGCAAGTGTCTTGCTATTACACAGCGTGGTAACGGCCTACTCGGCATTATTGGGTGGACTCATCTGCCTGATTCCTAATGCTTATCTTGCCAAAAAAGCCTTTCAATACTCTGGTGCACGAGCAGCTAAAAAAATTGCTCAGTCCTTTTATAAGGGAGAAGCGGTTAAGTTCGTCTTAACTGCCTTATTGTTTGCACTGGTGTTTGGTTTTGTTGAGCCTCTCAATGTTTTCGCCTTATTCGGAACCTTTATTTTAGTGCAAGCAGTGAACTGGTTTACTGCGGCTTTATTAAAGTTTTAAAAAGCACATTAAGGCTTTAAAGAGAGCCAATAAGGTTTTAAGTACAGAATTTTAGCGTTTCTAGACCGTTTTCTTAGAATTGTCACGAGAGCGTATGTATGGCGAGTGAAAATCAAACAGCAACTGAATATATCCAGCATCACCTGCAAAACCTCACCTTTGGTAGGTTACCAGAAGGCTATGAGCGTTATGACGGCACTGTGCTGACAGACTCAACTTGGACACTTGCCCATGGTGCTGCTGAAGCAAAAGCCATGGGTTTTTGGGCCTTTCACCTAGATACACTAGGCTGGGCTGTTGCATTAGGTTGTTTATTCTTATTCCTATTCCGTAGGGCAGCTAAAAAAGCCACTAGTGGTGTACCAGGTGCTTTGCAAAACTTTGTTGAATTAATGGTCGACTTTGTTGACACCAGCGTTAAAGATACATTCCATGGCCGCAACCCATTAATTGCACCATTAGCTCTCACTATTTTCGTTTGGGTGTTTTTAATGAACTTAATGGACCTAGTGCCCGTTGACTGGATTCCATTACTTGCAAGCGCTATTGGTATTGAATACATGAAGGTAGTACCCACTACCGATCCAAACGCCACCATTGCGATGGCTCTAGGCGTATTCTTCCTGATTATTTACTACAGCATCAAGGTTAAGGGGGTTGGCGGATTTGTTGGTGAGCTTACCCTTCAGCCATTCGGCAAGTGGATGATTCCATTCAACTTGCTGTTAGAAGGAGTTGGTTTAATCGCAAAACCAATATCACTGGCACTACGTCTATTCGGTAACCTTTACGCTGGTGAGCTGATCTTTATCTTGATCGCCCTTATTCCTGTTTGGTGGGCGCAGTGGTTCTTGTCCGTTCCATGGGCAATCTTCCATATCTTAGTAATTACGCTACAGGCTTTCATCTTCATGATGTTAACCATCGTATACCTAAGCATGGCCCACGAAGATCACTAAACAAGATAGTAGTTATTAACTTTTTACCATTAACTTTGTTTACGACAACTGTCGGGAGGAAATATGGAAACTGTAGTTGGTTTGACAGCAATTGCCGTAGGTCTGTTGATCGGTCTTGGTGCACTAGGTACTGCGATCGGTTTCGGCTTATTAGGTGGTAAATTCTTAGAAGGTGCTGCTCGTCAGCCAGAAATGGTACCAATGCTTCAGGTGAAAATGTTCATCGTTGCGGGTCTATTGGACGCGGTAACCATGATCGGTGTAGGTATTGCATTATTCTTCACCTTCGCTAACCCATTTGTCGCATTAGTACAAGGGTAATTATTGTGCTTAAACGACTAATGCCAGTCGTTGTAAAGCATTAGTTTTCCTTAACACTAAACGCGAGAGGTGTTGGCATGAATCTCAATGCAACCCTTATAGGGCAATCACTAGCATTTGCGATCTTCGTGATCTTTTGCATGAAGTATGTGTGGCCACCAGTTACACAAGCTTTACGCGATCGCCAAAAGAAAATTGCAGATGGTTTAGAAGCTGCTGATCGCGCTAAGCGTGATCTAGACCTGGCTCAAGAAAAAGCCAGTAAGCAACTGCGTGAGGCCAAAGAGCAAGCTGCGGAGATCGTCGAGCAAGCCAACAAGCGGGCAAATCAAATTGTTGAAGAAGCTAAAGATCAAGCTCGGACTGAAGGTGAGCGACTCAAAGTCGCAGCCCAAGCTGAGATTGAACAAGAGCTTAATCGAGCAAAAGAAGCACTGCGTAGCCAAGTGGCAAGCATTGCCGTTGCTGGAGCCGAGAAAATCCTGGCGCAACAGATTGATAAGAAAGCCCAGAGCAAACTCGTTGATCAGCTAGCCGCTGAGCTGTAACCAAGGGGGTTATCCATATGGAACTGACCACCTTAGCCCGGCCTTATGCTAAAGCTGCGTTTGAATATGCACTTGCGCATAAAGCATTAGCCAAATGGTCAGAAATGTTGGCTATAGCATCCGCTGTATCACAAGCTGGAAAAGTCCAGCAAGTGCTTGGCTCTCCTGGGTTGACCACAACCCAGCAAGCCAATGCATTTGTTGAAGTCTGTGATAAAGAGCTGGATGAACAAGGCGCAAATTTCATTCGTGCTTTAGCTTCGAATAAACGTTTAACTTTGCTGCCACTCATTGCAGAACTTTTTGAGCTATTAAAAGCAGAGCAAGAAAAGTCTATTGACGTCACCATTACTTCAGCGATGGAGTTAACTGGTGGTCAGCAAGAGAAATTGGCAAAAGCACTCAGCAAGCGTTTAGGTCGCGATGTAAATGTCGTGAACGAAGTTGATGAAAGTTTAATCGGTGGCTTGGTCATCAAGGCAGGTGATCTGGTTATTGATGGCTCATTACGCGCCAAACTTCATCGATTGGCCGACGCGATGAAATCCTGAGTTTAAAGGGGCAGAGCATGCAGCAACTAAATCCATCAGAAATCAGCGATATTATAAAACAGCGCATCGAGAAGCTCGATGTTAGCTCTGATGCCCGTAATGAGGGCACAATTGTCAGCGTATCCGATGGTATCGTACGGATTCACGGATTAGCTGACGTAATGTACGGCGAAATGATTGAGTTTCCAGGCAGCGTTTTTGGCATGGCCTTAAACCTGGAAAGAGACTCTGTTGGTGCCGTTGTTTTAGGTGACTATCAGGATTTGGCCGAAGGCCAAACCGCAAAATGTACTGGCCGTATCTTAGAAGTACCCGTTGGTAAGCAACTATTGGGACGTGTGGTAGATGCACTAGGTAACCCAATTGATGGCAAAGGCCCTCTGGATACTGATTTGACTTCTCCTGTTGAGAAGGTTGCGCCAGGTGTTATCAGCCGCCAGTCTGTTGATCAACCAGTGCAAACTGGTTTGAAAGCAATTGACTCGATGGTACCTATCGGTCGTGGTCAGCGTGAGCTGATTATCGGTGACCGCCAGATTGGTAAGTCTGCGGTTGCGATTGATACGATCATCAACCAAAAAGGGACTGGCATTAAGTGTATCTACGTTGCCATTGGCCAGAAGCAATCTTCTATTGCTAACGTTGTTCGGAAACTAGAAGAACACGGCGCTATGGAGCACACCATTATTGTTGCCGCCGGTGCAGCCGATCCTGCAGCAATGCAGTTCCTGGCTCCATTTTCAGGCTGCTCGATGGGTGAGTATTTCCGCGATAACGGTGAAGATGCACTGATTGTTTATGATGACTTGACCAAGCAAGCTTGGGCTTATCGTCAAATTTCATTGTTACTTCGTCGTCCGCCTGGGCGTGAGGCGTATCCTGGTGACGTTTTCTACTTGCACTCTCGCTTACTTGAGCGTGCCGCTAGGGTAAATGCTGAATATGTAGAAAAATTCACTGACGGAAAAGTGAAAGGTAAAACAGGCTCATTGACTGCTTTACCAATCATTGAAACACAGGCCGGTGACGTATCTGCATTCGTTCCTACAAACGTAATTTCGATTACCGATGGTCAGATCTTCCTGGAAACAAGCTTGTTTAACTCAGGTATCCGACCAGCAATTAACGCAGGTCTGTCCGTATCTCGGGTAGGTGGTGCAGCACAAACAAAAGTCATCAAGAAACTTGGTGGTGGTATCCGTTTGGCGCTAGCCCAATACCGTGAATTGGCAGCATTCTCTCAGTTTGCTTCTGACTTAGATGAAGCAACCCGTAAACAATTGGAACACGGTCAACGTGTTACTGAGTTAATGAAGCAAAAGCAGTACTCACCAATGAGTGTTGCAGAGATGGCGGTCAGCCTGTACGCAGCAGACAAAGGCTACCTCGAAGACGTTGAGCTGAAAAAAGTCGGTGACTTTGAAGCCGCATTGATCTCTTACATGAACAGCGAACAAGCTGACCTAATCAAAGAAATCAATGAAACTGGTGGCTACAGCGATGAAATCGAGAAAGGCTTGAAGGAAGGGATTGAGAAGTTTAAAGCAACTCAGTCTTGGTAAGCCTTCTTAAGTGAATGGTTATCGAAACATACAGATAGCCGTTCGCTTACTGCTGCAAATGCAAAGCTGACATGTTTAATGTGTCACTAACCTGAAATAGGTGCTACATGGCAGTCGGAAAAGAGATTCGCACACAGATTGCGAGTATCAAAAACACGCAAAAAATTACCAGCGCCATGGAAATGGTGGCCGCTAGTAAGATGCGTAAAGCCCAGGACAGAATGCAACACAGCCGTCCTTATGCTTTGCGGATCCGTGAGGTTGTTGGCCATATTGCCAACTCGACACCAGAGTATCGCCATGCCTACATGACTGACCGTGAAGTTAAGCGAGTCGGATTTATTGTGGTTTCTACTGATCGTGGCCTTTGTGGTGGTTTGAATATCAACCTATTCAAACAAACGATCAATGAAATGAAAGCATGGGATGACAAAGGTGTAGAAGTCGATCTGTGTTTAGTAGGAAATAAAGCAGGAGCGTTTTTCCGCCATTTTGGTGGAAATATCGAAGCGTTAATTAACGGTCTGGGCGATACGCCAACTCCATCAGATTTAGTGGGTGGAGTCAAAGTCATGCTTGATGCGTATGATGAAGGCAAAATCGACCGGTTATTCCTGGTATACAATCAGTTCGTCAATACCATGACGCAAAAGCCTCATACCGAGCAACTCTTACCTTTAAAGCCAATCGAAGATAAGGCTTTAAAGCATCATTGGGATTACATTTACGAACCCGATGCAAAAGAGTTACTGGATGGGTTATTGGTTCGCTATATCGAATCACAAGTTTACCAAGCAGTAGTAGAAAACAATGCCTGTGAGCAAGCTGCTCGAATGGTTGCCATGAAGAGCGCAACTGATAACGCAGGTGATCTGATTGGTGAACTGCAACTGGTGTATAACAAAGCCCGCCAAGCGGCAATTACCCAGGAAATTTCAGAGATCGTGGGCGGCGCTGCCGCAGTTTAACGGTTAAACAGGTTCATTAAGATTGGTAGAGGAACCAGCTATGAGTAGCGGACGTATCGTACAAATTATCGGCGCCGTTATCGACGTGGAATTCCCTCGCGACTCTGTACCTAAAGTGTATGATGCTCTTAATGTTGAGGGCAAAGAAACCACACTTGAGGTGCAACAACAGCTAGGTGATGGCGTTGTACGTTCAATTGCTATGGGATCAACTGAAGGGTTGAGCCGTGGCTTAAATGTAAGTAACACTGGTGCGCCTATTGCGGTGCCAGTAGGTAAAGAAACTTTAGGTCGGATCATGGACGTCTTGGGTAATCCCATTGACGAAGCGGGTCCAATTGGTGAGCAAGAGCGTGCCTCTATTCACCGTGAAGCACCTAAGTTTGCTGACCAGGCAGCCACAAATGAGTTGCTGGAAACCGGTATCAAAGTAATCGACTTAGTTTGTCCATTCGCTAAGGGTGGTAAAGTTGGTCTGTTCGGTGGTGCGGGAGTAGGTAAAACCGTAAACATGATGGAGCTTATTCGTAACATTGCGATTGAGCACAGTGGTTACTCTGTATTCGCTGGTGTAGGTGAGCGGACGCGGGAAGGTAACGACTTTTATCATGAGATGAAAGAGTCAAACGTACTCGACAAAGTATCTCTAGTATATGGCCAGATGAACGAGCCACCAGGAAACCGTTTACGAGTTGCTCTAACTGGCTTGACCATGGCGGAGAAATTCCGTGATGAAGGCCGTGACGTATTGCTGTTCGTTGACAACATTTACCGTTACACCCTAGCAGGTACTGAGGTATCAGCACTGTTAGGCCGTATGCCTTCTGCGGTAGGTTACCAACCTACGCTGGCGGAAGAGATGGGTGTACTACAAGAGCGGATCACGTCAACTAAAACCGGTTCTATTACGTCTATTCAAGCGGTATACGTACCTGCAGATGACTTGACTGACCCATCACCAGCGACCACGTTCGCTCACTTGGATGCGACAGTTGTATTGTCACGGCAAATTGCTGAGCTAGGTATCTACCCTGCTATTGACCCACTAGACTCTACTTCCCGTCAGCTTGACCCATTAGTAATTGGTCAGGAACATTATGAAGTAGCTCGTGGTGTTCAGGCGGTACTGCAACGCTATAAAGAACTGAAAGACATTATCGCTATCTTGGGTATGGATGAGCTTTCTGAAGAAGATAAGCTAACGGTTTCCCGTGCACGTAAGATCCAACGGTTCTTGTCTCAGCCATTCTTCGTGGCAGAAGTATTTACTGGTTCTCCAGGTAAATATGTACCATTGAAAGAAACAATTCGTGGCTTCAAAGGCATCCTGAATGGCGAGTATGACGACCTACCAGAACAAGCGTTCTATATGGTTGGCTCAATTGATGAAGCAGCAGAAAAAGCTAAGTCAATGAAATAAAACCCCAGTGATAAGGCTTAGCTGCTAGGGGTAATGCTCAAAGCATTATTTTTAAAGGCAAAACCTTATCGCTGTTACGTCATTCAGTGAGGGGGTAAAAGAACACAGTCAACATGTTGTACTTTAATAACACTCCCTCAAGCCAGCGAGGCAAACAACAATGGCAATTACAGTGCATTGCGATATAGTCAGCGCCGAAACCGCAGTTTTTTCCGGTTTAGTGGAAATGGTGATTGCTCCTGGGCAACTGGGTGATTTAGGTATCGCACCTGGCCATGCGCCGCTGCTGACAAATCTTAAACCTGGCCCTATTCGGGTAATTAAGCAAGGTGGCGAAGAAGAAATATACTACCTTTCTGGTGGTTATTTAGAAGTGCAGCCAAGCGAAATCAAAGTATTAGCTGATTATGCTATACGTGCTGATGATGTAGATGAAGCTGCTGTCTTAAAGGCCAAGCAAGAGGCTGAGCATTTAATGGCTAATAAGAGCAGTGACTTTGATTACACGCGAGCTCAAACACAGCTTGCTGAAGCAGCTGCTCAACTTCGCACATTGGAACAAATTCGTAGGAAATTGGGCCGGTAGCGAATATTTCGAAGCTGAAAAAGGGTAGCATATGCTGCCCTTTTTTTGTTTTATACCCTTCACGAATAATTTTCCACCCTGGCTAAAGTCAAAGCGAAAAATTATTCGCGAAGAGTATATATACTTAAGGGCACCTCTAAAAATAGTAATTTATTCATGAGAGCAAGGCAGCACAGCTATCGGGTAGAAAGTGCATTTTTAGAGATACCCTAATAACTGTCGGATTTGGATAGAAAAACCATGAAGGTAGATACAGTTATTCTGGCTGCAGGCCAAGGTACACGCATGAAGTCAAACCTACCCAAGGTGCTTCATGAAATTGCAGGAAAGCCGATGCTAGCCCACGTAATTGAAACTGCACAACAGGCACTGACAGAAAGCCAAACTCATGTGGTCATTGGCCATGGCAGTGATCAAGTCAAATCAACTCTTAGTCAGTACCCGGCTAGTTGGGTATTACAAGAGCAGCAGCTTGGCACCGGCCATGCTGTTCATCAAGCAATAGAGCATGTCGCAGGCTCAGATTTGGTGCTGATTTTATACGGCGATGTGCCACTGCTTAAAAAAGAAACAATACAACAGCTGATTAATGCAGCTCAGCAAACTGGATTCGCTTTATTAACAGTCACACTTGCAGATGCTACTGGCTATGGTCGTATAGTTCGCAACAATGAAGAAAAAATTACAGCAATTGTTGAGCATAAAGATGCCACACCAGAGCAATTAGCTATTAACGAAATTAACACAGGCATCATGGCTGTCAGCTCCGAAAAACTACACCACTGGTTACCTAAATTATCTAATGACAATGCTCAGGGTGAATATTATTTGACAGATATTGTTGCCATGGCTGTAGCAGATGGCATGACCATAACTGCCGTACACCCTTCTTGTGAACAAGAAGTCGAAGGGGTAAACAATAAAATTCAGCTTGCCAAGTTAGAGCGTTGGCATCAATTACAGCAAGCAGAAGATCTGATGATAGCAGGGGCAACATTAAGAGACCCCAGTCGTATAGATATCCGCGGTGAAGTATCCGTTGGCAAAGATGTGATCATTGACGTTAATACAGTCTTTGAAGGCCAAGTGACACTTGGTGATAACATTACTATCGAGCCCAACTGTATTTTGAAAAACTGCCAGGTTGGCTCAAATACCACCATTAAAGCCAACTCTATTATTGAAGATTCTACTATCCACAGCAGCTGTGATATCGGCCCATTTGCTCGACTACGTCCTGGTACTGAGTTAGCCGATAAAGCCAAAGTGGGTAATTTTGTAGAAACTAAAAAAGCCAAAATTGGTATAGGCAGTAAAGTTAACCACCTGAGCTATGTGGGTGACGCTGAGGTCGGCGCACATGTGAATATTGGAGCTGGTACCATTACCTGCAATTATGATGGCGCCAACAAGTTTACAACCACAATTGAAGACAACGTATTCATTGGCTCGAATACCTCATTAGTAGCGCCTGTTACTATCAGCAAAGGTGCTACAACAGGAGCAGGATCAACTATCACCAAAAATGTTCCAGCCAATGAGTTAGCTATCGGCAGAACCCGCCAGACAAACTTAGGGGGATGGCAGCGGCCCACTAAAAAATCCTAGTTGTCGTGAATTACCTTTATGCTTTGTTGTGTCGTTCTTGATCACCAAGGATGGTAAGAATGCAGTTAACGCATGGAGCATTTAACTGTCATCCCAGTCACTTATTACTCATAAGCTCCTGGGCTTTATCACTTGACGGCCTCACCTAAAGGCAATTCATTTTGACTATAGTGAACAGGTTATTTTGTTGGTATCAGGAAAGAGTTTAAATAAAGGAACTCAACTATGTGTGGAATTGTTGGCGCAGTAGCGCAACGTGATGTAGCAGATATTTTAGTGGAAGGCCTACGCCGCTTAGAATACAGAGGCTATGATTCAGCAGGCGTTGCCATCATTGATAATGAAGGCCAACTAAAGCGAATCAGACGGCTAGGTAAAGTAGCTGAGCTGGCTGATGCTTTGAGTTTGGGCCCTTTAACTGGTGGTACTGGTGTTGCTCATACCCGCTGGGCTACCCATGGTGAACCCAGTGAGCGTAATGCCCATCCCCACTTTTCTGGTGAAGATATTGCCGTTGTCCACAATGGTATTATTGAAAACCACGAAATTCTAAGAAATTACTTAGTGCAAAGTGGCTACGAATTTACCTCTGATACAGACACTGAAGTCATCGCTCATCTAATTCACCACGAACTGAAATCCAATGGCAATAACTTATTAGAAGCCGTAAAAAAAACTGTTCATCAACTTGAAGGGGCATATGGCATGATGGTTATCGACCGTCGTGATCCTAGTCGAGCTATTGCTGCTCGTTCTGGCAGCCCTTTAGTGATTGGTTTAGGCATTGGTGAAAACTTTGTTGCTTCAGATCAGCTGGCATTATTACCCGTTACTCGCCGTTTTATGTTTTTAGAAGAAGGCGATATCGTAGAAATTACCCGCCAATCTGTTCAAGTCTATGATACCAATGGCGATCAAGTAGAACGTGAAATAGCCGAAAGCTCTGTAGAACATGATGCAGGCGATAAAGGTAAATATCGCCATTTCATGTTAAAAGAAATTCACGAGCAGCCAGAAGCAATTAATAATACGCTGGAAGGCCGTTTAAGTGAAAAACAAGTTATTGAAGAAAGCTTTGGGCCAAATGCCAAAGAACTATTTAGCAAGGCAGAAGCAGTACAAATTATTGCTTGTGGTACCAGCTATCATGCTGCAATGGTAGCCCGCTATTGGTTTGAAGCAATCGCCGGTATTCAATGTAATGTCGAAATTGCTTCAGAATTCCGCTACCGTAAATCTTTTGTGCCTAAAAACTGTTTATTTGTCACTATATCCCAATCCGGTGAAACCGCCGATACTTTAGCTGCCTTAAGGCTAGCAAAAGAGTCCGGCTTTATGGCATCACTCTCTATCTGTAACGTACCTGGTTCATCATTAGTGAGAGAGTCTGACCTTGCTTTTATGACTCGTGCAGGCGCAGAAATTGGTGTTGCTTCAACTAAAGCATTTACCACTCAACTAATTGCACTATTAATGTTGGTTACTTCTATAGCCAAACAAAAAGGCTTATCAAAAGAGCAAGAAGCAGAAATAGTTAAAGCCTTAAAAGAAGTCCCTAATAAAATTAATCATGTTTTACAGTTGAGTAATGACATCGAGCACTTAGCTGAAGAGTTCAGTGAAAAACACCACAGCTTATTTTTGGGCCGCGGCAACCAATACCCAATTGCTATGGAAGGGGCCTTAAAATTAAAAGAAATTTCTTACATTCACGCAGAAGCCTATGCGGCAGGTGAATTAAAACACGGGCCATTAGCATTAATTGACACCGATATGCCAGTGGTCGTAGTGGCACCTAATAACGAATTATTGGAAAAATTAAAATCCAATATGGAAGAAGTCCGCGCTCGTGGTGGATTACTTTACGTATTTGCCGACACCCACACCAAACTAGCCAACTCCGAAGGTGTAAAAGTGATGCACCTTGAAGACGTCCCCGAAGTCATCGCCCCCATTATCTACACAGTACCTTTACAGCTACTGTCTTATTATGTGGCGATTATTAAAGGTACAGATGTGGATCAACCAAGGAATTTGGCGAAGTCAGTGACGGTTGAGTAGCAAAAAACTATTATAACCAACTATTGTAGAAAGACATTAAAGTATGTGACAAACAATAAAGTATCATACTAAACAAAAATGTCTCATACTTTGCTGATCAAAAAAAGCTCTAAAAGTAAGAGTTATATATGAATAATGTATCGATAGAAAGCTCTTAAAACACTGTATTTAAGTGGTTTGAGACTTAAATGTGGCAAACTTTTAAAGCTCAATGAACATGCTTAGTATGATACTTTATTGTTTGAATAATGTAGAATATCCATAAACAAGACGACAAAAGTATGATACTTTAGCAATGATCACAGAAAAGTTGTTCTAGTAAAATCAATGGCTTACGACGCTCAAAAGTATGATGCTTTATTGTAAATCTACAACTATTGTAGAAAGACAATAAAGTATCATACTTTGGCCATTCTGAGCTATGCTAACAGTGTTGGCATAGCTTGGACGTTCATTTCTCGAACCCTCCATAAAGCCCGTCGTAGAGCTGCTAAAGCCCAATATAATAAGGCGCTTCAAAGAAGGTCGTGGTGAAGGACACGGTAAGTACTACAAGCCTTTTCTTAAAGTTCAGGATGTTCCCAGTAAGGGGCGAGTCCACAGACGACCATCCATAACCCATGGCCGAATTGTTCATTTACTATCCGACCTTGAGCTTGCTGCATTCTTACTATTTGACTGGTCTGAGAAAGTAGTCGATATCCGAGAACAGTTTCCCTTAGACCCCGAAAAGACTTTGGAAATTTCTGAAAGGGTTGGCATTAAACACCCAGCTTATAAAGGCGTGTTTCAAGTCATGACAACCGACTTGCTTATCGACCTGGAACAGGAAGGTATCATCACAACCCATGCAGTTGCAGTTAAGTACGCTAAAGATTTAGAAAATAAACGGGTAATCGAAAAGCTAGAACTAGAACGAAATTTTTGGGAATCACAAGGTTTTTCGTGGTTTATATTTACTGAACAAGAGGTACCCAAAACTCTCATTCAAAATATTAAATGGCTAATACCACACTTATATAACTTTGAATTGGATCAGCAAAACCAACAACTGGTTTTCTCAGAAATATGGAAAGCATTACAAACCTACCCTGAAGCTAAAATAGCTCATGTCATGTCTCTCCTTGATGAAAATAAAGGTGTAAAACGTGGCACTTACTTACTTTATTTGCGTCATTTATTAGCTCAGCAAGCTTTTTACTGGAATATGTCGAATATTAATCATCGATCATTAAGGTCTAATCAAATTCAAGCTTCTGAACATTGGCTGAAAGGAAAAACAGCTTATGTTTATGCCTAATGATGTTTACCAATATGGTGACAGTCGCATTAGAGTGCTGTGGTCCAATAAACAGATCATATTTTGGATAGATATTGATTCAGAAAATGCGTTACCCAAAGCAGTAGAGCGAGCAGACTTTGAGCATCAAACGGCAAACGGTTCCTTGAAAAAAATCGAAGACCCCTATGTTCACATTGCACTTACCGCACCCAAAGAAGGCTCTAAAGCTGAACAGGTACAAGAAAATGCCTGGGCTGCAATTAAAGACATTATTTCTGCTCAACCGGCTATTTACCTTCGCAAAGAACGGGGCTCTCTCATTGATCAAGTGCAAAAACAAAGTGGTGCAATAAAGCAAACCATTTATCGGTGGTTACGCCGATATTGGCAATTTGGTCTGTGCAAAAATGCATTAAGTGGTCGTTATGAAAAATGTGGCGGTGCAGGTAAGACTCGAGCTGCAGGTGAGAAAAAACGTGGAGCTCCAAGAACCCGGTCAGCTGGTACCGGTATTAATGTTGACGATAATATTCGTAGCATTTTTCGGGTTGCCATTGAAAAAAGTTATTTAAATGAAAATAAATACGACTTTGATTATGCCTACAACCAAATGCTTATTGCTTTTGGTGTAAAACTACCTTGTAAACCCAAAGATCTGCTAGAAGTCCCCACTGAGCGACAGTTTAAATATTTTTTTGAAAAAGAGTATTCCCCTATTGAGGTAACCAAAAAACGAGAAGGTAAAGTTAATTACTTGAAAGACTTCCGACCGGTACTTAACACCTCAACAGCAGAAGTATCAGGCCCAGGTAGTCGTTATCAAATAGATGCCACCATTGCTGATATTTATTTGGTCTCAACTCAAGATCGTGAGCGTATTATTGGTCGACCAACCATCTATTTAGTCGTTGATGTATTCAGCCGCATGATAGTCGGTTTGTATATTGGTCTGGAAAATCCTTCCTGGGTAAGTGCTATGGAAGCAATCGCTAATGCTGCTTTTGACAAAGTTGCCTACTGCAAACAATTTGATATCGATATAACAGAAGAAATGTGGCCATCCGTTGGTTTGCCGGAAACCATTATTGGTGACAAAGGTGAAATGATGGGTAGGCATGTGGAAGTGTTAAGCAAAGCTTTTCACATCAACATAGAGAATACACCGGCTTATCGTGCTGACTGGAAAGGTATCGTTGAACGGTATTTCCGAACAATACAGACCAAGTTTAAACCCTTCGTTGAAGGCTATGTTACCAAAAACCCAATTGGTAAAAAGCGGCATGGGAAAGACTACCGTCAGGATGCTATACACACCTTGCGAGAGTTTAGTCAGCTCATGATCAAGATTGTGCTCTTTTATAACAATGAGCATTGTTTATCAAAATACGATCCTGACGAAGATATGCCAGCATCATTGCCTCATAACCCGGTAACACTTTGGAACTGGGGCATTGAGTACCGTACTGGTCGGCTACGTCGCCCGCCAGAAAAACTGGTTCAAGTAAACTTATTTCCTCACACTAAAGCGACAATCACTGAACATGGCGTCAAATTATTTGGTTGCTACTACACCTGCAAAAAAGCAATTCAAATGGGGTGGTTTGAAGGTAATTACTCTGGACTTAAATCAGTTACAGTTGCTTATGACCCTTACTTTTCAAATAAAATATACATACGCCCAACTGATTCATATTCTGAATTTATGGAAGCTGAATTAACTGAACGTAGCCGAGAGTACCGAGATTTAACCATTTGGGAGGTTTGGCTTAAGAATGATATTAAGGCAGAGGTTGCAACAACCTCAAAACTTAAAAAACGAGCTGGTTTAGTGAATCTGACCACAGAGCTTGAGGAGATTGCTAATCAGTCGAAGCTAGCAAAACCCAATATTTCGTCGTTAAGTAAGTCAGAACGGGTGAAAGGAATTAATGAAAACAAGAGAAATGAACGTCATTATGAGCGAACTAAAAAAGCCCAGCAAAAACTGCCACCTAGTAACAAAGAAACACCAAAAAATGTGACTCCACTTCGACCAACAGAAGAAAACAGAGCAAGCTTTAAAGTCCCTACCCGCTTAAAAGACCTTCTGAATCAGGAGGAGTCTGATGAATAACGACCATCAAGACTTCAAAATACCCGAAGCAGACTACATTAATCCTGGGCTAGCTGAATATGCGGATAATCCGCTAATCAGTGCCTTGCCTCCTATCATGAATACAGCCAGTGTTGTAAAGCTACTGAGTAAAAGGCCGGTGTTTCAAGAATCAGAAAAGAATCTTCCTGGCCACATTAGAGTCCATGCAATTGCCAGGTTAACTAAAGATTTTTTTGAGCCACTTTCTTCTCACATTGTTCTTGAAAGAAAATTATCAATCCTGATCCGACAAGGCTATCTGGGTAGAAACCCTAAACATGCCAGCTTTAAAAAGCACTTAAATAACGGCTATCAAAGAATT
The DNA here is from genome assembly GCF_011009015.1 of Spartinivicinus ruber. NCBI lineage: Bacteria > Pseudomonadati > Pseudomonadota > Gammaproteobacteria > Oceanospirillales > Zooshikellaceae > Spartinivicinus > Spartinivicinus ruber. The sequence continues at coordinate 6,313,856 of NZ_CP048878.1, read as the reverse complement.
GTCGAAAAAGACTTAGATGCTTATATGCATGATGATGTGGACTCTACTGCATCATCCATGGCCGTGATTGGAATTTCTGGCTCAGGCAAAACGACAACCTTTAACCGATTACTTAAAGCTTATCCCAAAGCAATATACCACCCAGAGTACAACATGATTCAAATACCTTGGTTAAAAGTAGACTGCCCTCATGATGGTACGCTGACCGAGTTCTGCCTGAGCTTTTTTATGGCCCTGGACAGGCGGCTAGGAACAAACTACTTGAAAAAGTATGGCGGCTCTCGAAAAGGTATCGGTTATCTAATTACAAGCGCCGCACAATTATCTTTGATTCACGCAGTCGGCTTACTGGTTATAGATGAATTTCAACACCTTGATTTAGCAAAAGGTGGTGGCGAGAAGAAAATGATCAACTTTCTCGTAAAACTAGTGAATACCATTGGTGTATCAGTTGTATTGATTGGAACACCAAAAGCCCTGCCTATTTTTGCTGGTGAATTTCGTAAAGCTCGACGCTCCGCCGGAGAAGGTAGTGTGTTTTGGGACAGGATGGTCAAAGACGAGAGCTGGGATGACTTTATATCTGAGCTGTGGCAATTCCAGTGGCTTAAAGAGCCTAAACCACTCACAACAATCATTCGAGATACCTTGTATGACCTTTCTCAAGGGATTCTAGATATTGTGGTTAAGCTGATGTGCTTGGCTCAAGCCCGGGCAATATTGGTAGGTAATGAATTCATTACCGTTGATCTACTTAAACAAGTTTACAATGACGAATTCACAACAGTTCACTCCATGCTAAATGCACTTCGCCAGGGTAACAAAAAGAAAATATCCGAATACGGTGATCTTTTCATGCCTGAAATAGAAGGAAAACTACTCAACACCTTTGACCATTTAACAGCTATTAAGCCAGAGCAACACTCCCGGATAGATACTGGTGTACCAGAAGAAACAGACAAAGCCAAATCCGCTATTGCCATGCTGATAGAAATGGGAGTAAATGAAGATATTGCTGTTCCGCTAGTTACTGATGCTTTACGGCGTACCCCTGATATATCAGTTATCCAATTAATTCATTCCACAACAGCAGAACTAGCAACCAAAAAGGCGGCACAAGCAAACATACCAAAACAAAAGGCTAAAAATAAAAAGACTAAAGACTGGGGGCAACTACCTGAGGAAGACCTTAGAAACGTCTTTGAACTAAAAACTGGAACAATGTACGAGTCAATAGAATCCCGTGGACTTATTTATCCGGTGGAAGATATGTTATCGGGGTAAGTATGGTTGCTTATTTTCCTTGCTCTTATCCAGATGAGTTATTGTACAGCCTAATTGCACGATATGGGGCTCACACAGGGCAAGAAAACCAAAAAGCGATCATCCAAGACCTATTTAACAGCAAAACAGTTGTGGCAGTTCCAGACTTTCCCAGTCACCTACCTGAATTAGTAAAATCAACAAATACAGTCTGGCAAACGAGTGTTGACGAAATCATTCAGAATCACACACTAGCCCCATTATATTTGCCATTTATTGCACCAGAGAATTCCGATAAAGTTTTAATTTCAATGAAGTCTACTTATGGAGGAAATATCCATACGAGGCTTGGTGTTGCAGCCTCATCAATAAAAACCCCTACCTACTTTCGCCACTGCCCCTACTGTATAGAAGACCAACAGCAGCAATATGGCGAAGCCTACTGGAAACGTATTCACCAAATCCCAGGTATAGCAGTTTGCCATCAACATAGTGTGCCTTTAATTGAAACAGCAATCTTTTTTCACCCTAAGGCTAAACACCTTTATGTTTTGCCACCCCAAAAAATGTTCGGTTTACCAAATTCAACCATTCACTTATCAAAAAAAGAATGGGCTGTTATCGAGCTTATCAATCAGCTTCTATCACTACCTATTGGTAACAAAATAAGCCAGTGGCAATGGACTCAATTCTACCGCTGGATAGCCACTCACCGTGGCATGATTAAAGGTAGTCGTATCAATCACAGCCAAATCGTAAAACATGTAGTCCAAGATTGGCAGAATAGCTTATTTAGACTACAGGTGGAGTATTGCCTCGAACAAAGCGACTCATGGTTGGTAAACCTGTTTCGAAAGCACAGAAAGTCTTTCCACCCACTACGCCATACTTTAGTTTGGCAAAGTTTTCTTCCTGAAGATGATGCAGTAGACATTATTGAACAAGTGCAGCAGTTTTCAAAGGTACCAGAAATAGCTAAACCAAGGGCTTCAACTAAAAAGCCATCAACTGCTGCTATTCAAGATAAGCGAAAACAGTGGTTAAAGGTCATGACAAAACACCCTGGTATGGGAGTGAAAGCGCTAAGGCAACAAACAGTTGGCGGAGCCCTTTATGCCTGGCTTTATAAACATGACCAAGCATGGCTCAGAAAAAACAAGCCTGAGCGAGTTAGTCCCAAACAACACTATGGCGCTAACTGGCGAAAAAGGGACCTTTCAACCATAAGACAACTAAAAGCTCTGCTTGCTGAGCTGATCAAATCAGAGAACTACCCCCAATTAACTAAAACATTTCTCATTCACCAACTAGACATGGCAAGCACCATCGAAAAACACTTGGCTGATTTACCAAAGTCTAATCAGTGGCTAAATAAGCACTGTGAAAGTACTGAGAACTATCAAATCCGTCGACTTCAAAAAGAAGCACAAGAGCTGACAAAAAGTGGTGAGAATGTGATAGTTTGGAAGCTTGAAAGAAAAGCTGGACTTCACAGAGAAAAGCTAACAAAAAAGGTTAAAACAATAATTAAGAAACTAGAAGGCACAGGAAAAAGTGGCAAGTAATACATATTTTAAAGGCATTCCAGAAGGATCAAAGTTATTGTTATTGGGTGACCTTTACAGAAAGCCATCTGAAGGCTGGAAAATAGTTGCCTATTTTTTAACACCAGAAAATCAGCCTCTACGAAAAGCATTTCCCATTGATGCCATTCCTGCACTGACTGTTGGCAGTATTTTCCCAATCACCAGTGATAACCAGGCTATAACCGGCTACAGAGGTCGATTTATTTTACCACCAACACACTTATGGCAGCAGAAAACATACAAAGACATGCCTGGTAGCCTTCAACGAATGAGTGAATATTATGATCAATTAAAAGACCAAGTTGTATTTTGTATTGAAAGTGAACACAAGATTTACTGGTTACCCTCTCTTGAGCTCGCCCGCCGACTTCACCTCTGTTCGGCAGAGTTGGTTCGTGTGGCCATGTTAGAAGGCACTACACGATCAATCGCTAATGTGAGCAAAACTAACTGGGAAGGTACTATCAACTTGATGCCAGATATTCCTATTGCATACCTTAACAACCAGGAATACAGAAAGTACTTTACATGGTTGTTATTTAACAATGATGCAGAAAACAGCTTTTGTTCTATTTACCGCCATCAAAACAAAGAGGCACGTATTGAATCAGGAGTAGAACGGTGGTCATTTAACTTCACACCACCCAGTCTTGAAGGCTGTGAAATCTCTTGGTCAGGCTTCACTGATGGAGAGCAAAATCATCATTATATTCGGAGGATTCAATCTATTGCGGGACTACCGTCTCCTCCACTAGAAAAGGTCTGGTTCAGTCATCCTGATGACCAAATTGTGATCACAGATAGCGAAAATAAAACTGATAGAACAAGGACTACAGAGCAAACTAAAGCCTCAGAAAAAAATGAAATTGATCCAGATGCCACACCCAGGCCAACTAATAAACACCGCCTTCTAACAGTCTCTCCTGCCGGCTTACATTTTGATCTTGAAATCGACATGAAACGTTCACCAAGGCATGTTCAATTTTTGCCAGCAGGAGAACAGTCTGATGTAGAAGAAAAAGAGTTAGAAGATAGCGTTGGTATTACTCAGTCTGACGCGACTGGTACAGTACCACGAGCAGACATTGACACTCGAATTGAATCTGACCTGGTAGAAGCACAAGACAAATTCACCCTGTTTCACAAACTATTAGAACAACTCGAGCAAAAACATAGCTGGAAAAGCACTGTACAAACAGGCAACGTGCCTCGTTGTAACTGTAAAACAGCACATTTAATTGATGGTCGTGAAAGGCAATACTCCTTCGTCACCTTACAGCGAGATGAAAATACCATAGTATATTTACTGGAAATTGAGCTTAAACCAGAGCAAAGCCTATCAACTCTTATATATCGAGCAGACCCTGCTGAAGAGTGCAATTTAAAAGACCAAATCCTCAAAGACCTGATGTCCAACTCCGTTAAATGGGAACGCAGAAATATCACTGAGCAGACAGTTTCTCGTTATTACTTGGACCACCCAGATAAAAAGATTAAAAACGAGGATGAAGCGTTGGAATCTTGGGTAGCGCGAGCTGCTTATAAAATTAATCTAATCTAAGTGCCTATTTGAAATTTTGCAATCATGAAGGAACAAAGTTATCAGAAAGTGGCTTTTGGCTTCATAAAGGTTCTTTTGCAGCACTGAAATCCTTTAACGCATCCCCAAGCAGGTCAAGTGCCTCAGCCAGTGTATTCAGTGATAAATAACCAAATCCCAGACGAAAAACCCTTCCACATTCTCCAAACCAATGACCATCAGCCAACTGCAACTCTCTATCTGCTAAGCCTTTCCAGAACCTAGTCAAACTTTCACTATCGAACTGACTCTCCTTTAGACGCATACAGCATAAGGCCCCCCCATCTGGACGCACCCAATCCAAATACTCCTCATGAATCCTGGTCCATTCAGCAACAATAGAAAGCCCTTGCTTTAGTAAAGTTTTTCTTGAAGTAAGTATTTGTGCTCTTTGCTCCAACAACAGAGCTGCAAGATTTTCATTCAACGGTGAGCCCGAGATTACAATGTTCATTTTGGCTGTGATCAGGCGTTGGCGTAGTTCTTCATCCTCCACAGTCAACCAGCCAACCCGGAGCCCTGGAGCTCCGTAGGCCTTGGAAACCGAAGCAGCAGTAATAATACGTGGATGTAAACCAGCGAAGCTTGCTGGCACCTTAGCCTCACCATATGTCGCTTCACGGTAGGTTTCATCAATGAATAAATAGGCATAGGGCGAAACCCTCAACATAAGCTCCAACATAGCCTCGATAGTTTCCTGGGATACCGTTACTCCACTAGGGTTCTGGGGTGTAGCTATACTTACTAACCTGGTGTTTTCCGTCAAGCATGCAGCGAAGTATTCAAGGTCAATCTGGTAACCATCATCAAACTCCAAAGGCACTTGTCGCAGGTTAACACCACTACCCACAAGACTGTCACGCGAGGGTGGAAAACAAGGGGTGAAAATAACTACATCATCACCTGGCCGGCACAATTCCACTGCAAGAAGATAAAGTCCTAGTGCCGTACCCTGCGTGCTTATCACATGTTCAGCGGGGATATTCATCATCTGACCCACTATCTGCCTCAAAAACTCAAGTCCCTGTGAATCCCCATAACCAAGACATATATTCCTAACAGCATTTGGTCCTACAAAATCCAGTAACTCTTCAAAGCTCAGATTTTGTGATGTACTTTCCGCTAGATTGTACCGCCTATTTACGTTAAGCAGTGAAATTATCTCATTCGGAGGAAAACGGCCCGCCCATGTATCAGTCATCTTCTTCTACATCTTTCTTTAGTATTTGATGGGTTTTGGCTAGTTCCAAACCATCAATTCTTTTAATTGATTAATTTTGATCGCCGAGACCTCAGGCAGAGTAAGGCAATTATATCTATGACTGCTATCTCGGCAGTGAACTCCCCTTCAAAATGCTGAGCCCAATTGCCAGAAATGAATGGGTATAAAAGGACTCCCGTTAGGTGCGCAGCATGCGTCTAAGGGTAGCATCACGATCAAGTAAGTGATGCTTCATGGCTGCTAAGACATGCAGGATAATCACCACTGCCATAACCCACATTCCGATTTCATGAATGTCGTGCCCTAATGCAGCCAAGTCTGCATCAAATGGCGTCATTCCCTTAAACTCTCCATTTTCCATTATTGGAGTACTTGTTGGAACAATTGCCAGGCCAAACAGCCCAAATCCATAACCGCTGTAGCCAGATGAAACCATGCCGGAAATGGGCATTGCAGCAGTGCAGATGATCAGCACCCAGTGTGTCGCTCGTGCAACAACTCTCTGCAACTTCGGACTATCCGATACTGCATCAGGCCACCCCTCCTTCAAACGCCAAGCAATTCGCATGACGGCTATAACAAAAAGAACAACTCCGAGCGATTTATGCCAGTCATACAGACTAAACACCTGATATTCAGCCATATACCAGCCAAGGAGTAGCAGCCCGATCATTCCCAGGGCAATCAGCCAGTGGAGCAGTTTTGTAGGGCGCGAAAGTTTCTGAGGGAAGCTATTCATTTTTTTCTCCTGATTGTCTCTTACTACTTATGAACTATTTACCCAGCTGTGTACTTGTCGTTAAAAATGGGTACACAAATCATTCACCAAATCAAACTTTTTCCAGAGGCAGCCACCCTGCTTATCTGGTGGCTAGCCAAAAAATATCCATAAAGGGCGCTGCAGGTCAGCTCAGCTCTAGATAACTCCTTATGCCGGAACGGTCAAAAACCACCTTTGGATCATCTATCAGAACCGCATGCTCACCAGCAATTTCCAAGCTGGTGAACTCACCCTTAGTCAATGTCAGCCATTCTTCCATGCCTTCTTTAGAAACGGTAATATCGTCAGTAGGCCAGATCGATACAACCTGGCACACCTTCAATGGTTTCAGCTCACTTTCATAACTGGTTGCCAGTTTTGACATACCTCGCAGAGCTTTGCAGACAGGGGCTAGAATTTCATTATTATCCAGGAAATGCTCTGGCATGCTTTTTAGTCTGCGCAATTCATCCTTTAGCTCCTGGTCACTCAACAAATGATAGCCTGGTGCAGGACCATCTGGGTTGGGAGCACCGGACCCGATCACAATCATCGCAACGGGTTCGATTTGCAGCAGCCGTGCAGTTTCATAGGCCAGAACAGCCCCGAAGCAACTTCCTACAAATACTAACGGCACGTCCGCCAGGGGATGCAACGCCTTAGCTAGTGCCTGAATCAGAACCTGGAATGGGATATCAGGAAGATTATCAAAGTCCGGATAACGCAGACCATGTAGCGCCACATCCTTGGGCAACAGATCGCACCACGGATCCAGGACTGACGGAGCTACACCAACCTGTTGGAACCCAATTACGCGCGCGGATGGTTTATCTACACGCTCAGTAGTCAACTCATTGAAGCCCACATGGCGCAAGGTGAGATAGACCTGGCAATATTCAATAATCGCCTCCACGGTTTCCAGCATCACAAATTCCGGCAGTGCAAACCTGCAGGACATTTGCTCCATCAAAGCACCAGCCAGCCGGACCCTCTGCAAGGAGGAAAATCCCAAATCACAAAGCCAATCCGTAGGTTCTGCCCTACATTCACCAATTTTGGAAACATGCTTCAGGACCTGGGCCGCAATCAAGTCATTGGTATTGCTCACATTAGCTTTCAGCAACTGATCGACGGAGTTTTTAATCTCGTCACCTATTCGCTTCGCAATTGTAGAATCCAATTTGCAGGCATCATATTGAAAACCAACTGTCAGTCTGTTGCCAGATAAATCCCAATCAACCGCAATAGGCATCATTGCATCCACAGCGAAGTAGCGGTTTTCCACTTGGTGATAATCGCCATTACTTTCATCTGGCTTATTGAACTGGATAAAGTTGAATATACTATCGATCTCCGCATGGTCACCTATCCAATGGGACAATTGCTCATGTGATATTGCTTTGTGAGTGAAGACTTGGCGATCAAAAGCATCAAATGCCCTTGCATCGACTACAAAATCTCCTGATTCCGATAGAGGGACTGGCAAGACATTCAAAAACATCCCAATTGCTAGTTCAGACCCTTCTACTTCAGGCCGCAGTGAATATACGCAACCAAGGCTGGATGGCCGATTGCCCAATGCTACGGACATAGCGCTTGCATGCAGCCCGAAAAGCAAAGCCTTTGTAGAGACCCCAAGATGACGGGAATAGGGACCGATGGCATCATACGCCTCAGCAGAGGACAACACATCTACCTGATGCATATCCGTTGTGTCACTGACCGACCTGACAGGTACAACAGGTTCTGAAGACGTTTTTCCAACAAACATTTTCTGCCAGAAACAGCGACTGTCATTGGACTTACCAGCCGCAGTCTCATCACTGGCCAAGGCTTCGAACACCGCAATATCGTCCGAAGTCTCAACCGGCTGCCCCATATATCGACGGACAAGTTCCGTGATCATCGCATTCAGACTGAGGCCATCCAATGCAGCGTGATGCTCTGCAACCAGGATATCAAACCGATCGACAGCGCGTTCAAACACCTGGAACCTGACCAAATCCCCTTTATGGGGGTTGAATGGTGTCGAACGTTCCTCATACACCGCCTCCTGAATGATCTGGTTGGCCTTTTCAAATTCAACCTCTGTCAAGTCATGATATTCAAAGCCAGCATTTTCCAGAGCTGGATCAATCTCAAACGACATGCCAGCTTCATTAAACACCAAGCGTGATTTTAGGATTGGATGCGCCCTGCGAAGCGCTCTAAGAACATCTGCAAAACATTCATGACGGTATCGCACCAATACAGGTGTGACAGTCGCATTATGGTAAACTTGGGGGTCATTCCGGATCATGGAAGCAGTCAACATCATCCGCTGCATCCCTGATGCCACCCAAGAACTTGCATTTCCAGGCTTCCTGGCCCATTCAATGCCTCCTGATGAATTTTCAGGAACCTTGGCGGAAGTCGCTTCAAGTGCCGATTTAACGGCACCTTTTGAAGTGGCCAACAAACCGGCAACGGTTGGCTGGTTGTTCAACTCACGTAGACTGATGGAAATACCTGCTTTCCGTGCTTCGGACTGCATCAGGATTGCTCGGATTGAATCCCCACCATTGTGGAAAAAGTCGTCCTCCTCCCCAAGATCAGGTTTACGCAAAATCATACGCCAAATCTCCAGCAAACTGGCTATGGCCTGGTCCTCTTCTTCCTGCAAAGCTAGGTTACTCTGCTCCGAAGCAGGCTCGGCGACAATATCCGCCAGGGTGGTTACCGTCGGATTGGCGTTCAAGTCCCTCAAACTGATCTCAATTCCCAGTTTACGCAGCTTTGACTGCATCAAGATCGCACGAATTGAATCTCCGCCATTGTGGAAGAAGTCATCATCTTCTCCCAGACCAGGCCTGCGCAGTACTTCTCGCCAGACCTCAAGCATATTGTGAACCACGAACAACCTAGAGCCCACCTTGTCATTCATGACAGCAGGCTGGCCTGACAATACTGGGTTGTCTCCAGACATCGCCAAAGGATGGCTTTCTTCCCTATCCGCGAGATCCAACAAGGCACACTTATCCAGCTTACCCTGTGCAGTCATAGGAAGTGCCTCAACAGTAAGCACTGTGTCCGGAATCATATAGGCGGGTAACTTTTTGGCCAACCGGTCTCTAATCTCCTGAGTATTTAGAGGTACATCCACTTTGCCTTGTGTGATAGGAATCTCCACATATTCCCGGGTATCTCTTTCAGCTCCTACAGGACGGTAGGCAACACAGTTCCAGCGGTCAGTGCCTATTAGATATTCATCCTGAGAGGTCTTAACGATAAAGCCTGCACCTTCCAAAAGATCAGAAACCTCTTTAACCCTACCTGAGGTCTTGCCCTTTGGGTCATCATGAATCTCGAGGGACACACATCGAATTTTGCTGAAATGACGTGCCTCGATCCCCTTGAGAACATCCAGCTCGGCACGTTGAACATCGATTTTCAGAATATCGATATACTCCAACTCCAGTTCATCAATCACTGAGGATAGTGTCCTCAATTGACAGGCATGCGTTTCTGCGTCGAAACGCCCTTCAAGCACTTTTTCGAGGTTATCATGGAGCATGGCAGCCGACTCGTCACCACCATCAGCCGCATTAGACAGATACGTTCGGATGACGGATTTCTCCATAGCGGCATCCGCATCATCGGAGCGGCTAGACATCATCGAATAGCCAGGATAGTAGGTGAACTCCACCTCCCCCTTATGGTCTGACAGCCCATAGGGAAGCACCTTCGCATTAGGCACATAACGAGTCACATTGCTTTCAAGACGTTTTCGAATCGGGGCTAGTGGTTCAAAAGCGAAGATCTTCGCATGGGGAACATTCTGTGCCACAAACATACTGAACATGCCGATATTCGCCCCCACATCGAACACAACGGCATCCTTTGGATATCTTATATCAGGACTGGTATAGATCCGGTCTTCGAAAATCTCCTTAAACTGATAGTTGGTCTCGTTCACGTTAACACTGGCCACCTTGTGTCCAGTCGGCAGATCAACAACCAAATAGTCATCTTTTTCCTCTAACTGGATGCCACTGTTCAAGGTGACGACCGCTGCCACCAGGCGGGGGGCTCCATCCATCCTTTTGTCGATAATAACAGCTGCATCGCTAACTTCTGGCATCTCAACAAGGCAGGATTTAACCTCACCGAGTTCCATACGCTGACCTGCAATTTTCACTTGATCATCACATCGGCTGACGAATGCGTAGCTACCATTGGATTGTTTTCGCACTAGGTCTCCAGATAAATAAGTGGCTGCACCGCTTCCAGACCTGGAAAAGCGCACCTGCTCGGATTCCGATGCACCGACATATCCTTGAGCAATGCCGGCTCCGCTGATTATCAGCTCCCCAGTGGCGCCGACAGGAACTTCAAGACCATTTTCATCGACGCAGGCCACATGGATATTCTCAAGCGGATAGCCTAGGGTTGGTACCGAGAAGTCTTTTACTCGGGCGACCAGTGTGTTCACCGTGGCTTCCGTTGGGCCGTAGACATTCCAGACCTCACAATCCTGCCAGGCACGTGCGATATCCCATAGCTCCTGGTCCATAGCTTCACCACCGACCAAAATCCAGCGAGGCATCGCGCATTTATCTGGACCGAAGCCGGCTGCGATCATGGCCTTGAGAATCGTTGGCGTGACATCTAGAGCTTCGATTTCCATCCTTTCCACGTACTCAATCATGGACTCTGGATCACGACGGACATCAGCCGGAATCGGAACAATCGTTCTACCTATTGCAGCCTGGAAAAACTGTTTCATGGAAGCATCAAACGCAAGCGGGGCATTGACTGACATACGCAAAATCCCTGTGGCTCCTGCATAAATCCGGTTTTTCAAGGCATTTAGAAGGTTACTGACGGATGCATGAGTCACCGCCACACCCTTGGGATGGCCGGTTGATCCTGAAGTGAAAAGAATATAAGCGCAACTTTCCGCATCATAAGATGCCTGTACCAATTCTCCTTTCTGCTGGGGGGCATGCCCCCGGGCGGCCAGAACCTTTCCACCGGTTAAACGCCGTGCGCGTTCCAGTTCTGACGGCTCTGCTACCGCACCCATTGCGCCAGACAGGCGGTGGATGTCAAGAATCCTTCTGTCAGGATATTCTTGCATAACTGGAACGCAAACCATTCCTGCTTTCAAGACTCCAAACATGGAAACCATAGCGTCAAAGGACCGGTCCGCAAAAATCATAATCCTACTACCGGGGGCATGCTCTTTAGCGAGACGTGCCGCCAGCGCCTCCGATTCCTGGTCCAGCTCCCAAAAATGATACCTGTATTCATCCGTTATAAAGGCAACCTCTTCCGGAATATGACTGATGGTTTCCCTGAATAGGTCGATGATGGTTTTACGTGTTGACGCAACAGCCGGAAAGTCTGGGCGGTCGCAGCCAATCAGTTGTGCAAGGTTAAAACTGCAAGAAGAATCTTCCATTTGCCCCAAGGCATCAGCAATAGCTCGTACAAGAGCTTCCAGGCCAGCATCGTCCACATCAGCAAGTGTCGAAGCCACCTGAATGTTGCGGCTATTCGAAGTCTGAGTGATCAGAATGGAGAGCTCCGCCTGTTCGCCTGTTTCCAGCTTGATACTGGCATCTTCGAAAACTTCATGAGTTGCGGGGCAGGAAACAGAAGTTACCAAGCAGGGCTGTGGTTTGGTATGGACCATTCCAGATATCTGTATCTTGGTAGTATTTTCCGCCAGAATCTTTTTGACCCTTCCAGTAAGGTCATTGACACCTATTTCTTGCTTAGCTTCCAGCAACAGAGGGACAGCAACCCTAAAAGGCCCTGCCATAACGCCAAAATCCTCAAAAAAGCGGCCATCAGCTGAAACTGTGATGCACTGATGACCATTCGGACTCTTTTCCAGAACTGGCATAAGGACTGAGTAAGTAGCTGACACAACTTGTATATCTGAAAGGAGCTGATCACTAGTTATTATTTTGGCTACTTGGCTGGTGCGATATGCTTCAGGGTTGCCTAAGGCTGGCCTGAAGGAAACTAAACTGCTTGCGATGCTCGGAGGCATTCCACTGCCGCTTTGCTCAAGACACCATTCTGAAAAATGCTGGAACATAAGCTCCTCAGTGGGAAGGTCTTTTCCCAAGCAACGCAATAGGCCATCAATATCAGTAATATAGGGAGGTGCAGAGAGTCCCAGACGGATCAAACCATCAGCATTAACCAACATTGCAACTCTGAGTGTCTCGACACCTGTCAGCTCAAACCGTTGTGAAAGAAGGTTGTCAAAAATATCCCGGTCTTCCACCAGTTCAATTCTAATCTGCCCTTCACCAAGCACTTGAAGACTTTCCCCAGAAAATTGCTCAATATGAATGCGAACGGAAAAAATTCCATGTGCACTGACCGCTTCCTCCAGTCTGGTGCGCACCTCCTGAACAGAAGCTGGTGAATCCCATGCACATTCAATCCACACATTGTCACGATGCCGATCCTGGTAAGCGGCTAGTGCACCTGCCTGTACAGGTGACAGGGGGAAACCTTCAACCACCGCATGCGTCTGGTTCTGAAGTTCATTAGTGATCATTTATATATTCCTCTCAATCAAACCAGTCATGCTGACCAACGTTGTCCTAGAACCTGTGAAAGGAGCCCGACCATGTAGGCAGCGAATATTGTTCAAAAGCAGTACATCCCCTGATAGCCAGGGGAACAAGAGAGTGCTCTTCTGGTAGACTTCCCGAAGATGCAGGATCGTTTCGTCTGGTATGGTGGCACCGTCACCAAAAGTGACATTCCGAGGCAGGTTCCCAGCTCCATAGGTTTCCGTTAGCGCCTCCCTTAAAGGTGTCGGCATAGCCGCAGGATGGAATATATGAGCGTGATTGCAAAACAACAGCTCACTTGTTTGCGGGTCACGGACGAAGGCTGCTTGCTGTTGAATGGTTTGAAGGTGTTCTTCTCCCAACCATCGCCATTCAATGGCGTTTTCTCTGCAATATTCCGCAACTTTTTCCCGATCGTCAGTTTGGAAAGCAGAGCGCCAATCCATATCTACATCAGGTCTGAAGTTTCGTGTATAACGTAGCCCTCTCTTCAGAAACTCGCGTTTAACAGCCTCATCAATCATTGCAGTAGAGCGGTATTCATCTGCAACAGGAGTCTCTCCACCGGTTTCTGCAATCGTATCTGCATAAAAAAAGATCTGAGCGGGTATGCATCTTGCGAAGGACATTTCATGATGTAGATCCACCCAGACTGTTGGTGAGAACTCTGTTGAAGTGAAAACCCCTGTCACGACTTCTTTTCGAACAGCTGCTCTCTCAAAATATGGGAGAGTGGGGTTTCCAAATGCGTTAACAGCTGCCTGGAAATCAAGTGCCTTTCGCACAGGGAATCCCCTGAACAAAATGCCTCCCGTCTCTAGTAATAGCTTGTTCAATTCACTGGCTTGTGACTGGATATAGTCTGACAAAACCATATCCTGATCAGGTGCCTCTACAATAGAAACAAAACCTGTAGATGCATCAATGTATTTGTTTTTGTCTATAACTGCAGGTTGAGCCGGGCGTGGCTTTATGGGAGTTTTTTTAAACTGGTCAATTTGCATGGCTTTGGTTTTTTTCAGAATTTACCGTATGATCGGACCAAATTTGTCCTGGCTGGAGTATGGTTTGGCCATCAATGTGAGGATACTGCGTTGTCCCTCGAAAGGATCCCGTCCATGCTGACAAATCATATTGTCCAGAACCAGAACATCACCCATCTGCCAATCAAACGACACCTTTTCACGGGAGACTGCAAGCCTCATTTCCAATAGATCTTTCTCAGAGAACGGTTCACCATTGCCAAAAAAAGTATTGGTCGGAACAGACTCCAGTCCGACTGCCTCAATCAGAGCACGCGAAAGATCCTCACCCAGGCTGGTAACATGGAAAAACAGTGCGTGATTAAACCAGATCAACTCCCCTGTATTGGGATGATGCTGGAACGCTGACCTGCGTTGGCGGGTGCGCAGATGGTTTTCCGTTAACCAGTCGAACTCAATTCCACGCTCGAAACAAAATGCCTCCACCTCGGCTTTTTTTGTCGTCTGAAAGGCAGTTTCCCAGCTCACTCCCAAACCAGGGGTGTAGTTCCGCTGATAAAGGACACCATACTTTTCAAATTTCTTCCGCAGCCTCTGAGATAGATGTTGGGAAATCCTCCGGTTATCTGCAATTGGTGTGTTCCCACCCTTATCCGCCTTGATGTCACAGAAAAAACAAATCAGGCAGGGCCAGTCCAGTGTGTAGGACTGCTCGCTGTGGAGCTTGATATCCTGGTCCTGCGGATGATCCGTCGATGTATAGACACGTTCAGCAACCGCATGCCGAGGAGATGAACGTTCTGTATACCTAAGAATATCTGGATCAATTTCCGAAATTGCATCAGAGAAATTAGTCGCACTGGCCACATAAAATCCACGAAACAGAATGCTACCAAAACGGTTCAGCTCCTGTATTAAATGAACTTGCCTGGATCTGATAAAAGCAGAAAGATCTTTCTCTCCATGTGGCGCCTCTATAGTGAGGGGAAATGCCGACGAAGAACCTGCTGCATCCTCTTTCCTAACGACTAGACGCACAGGGTGCAAAGGTTTGTCACGCTGGAATGCATTCATGTCTAATACTGCCATTTCTCAATTCCACTTCAGTCAAATGAGATATAACTTTCAACCTGGTAATAAATGCTTGATGCCAGCTCTCTAACGCTTTTTCAGAGAATATGCCCGACTTTCCATTCCAGACCGCGACATATCCATTTGGCTGCTCATCAATCCAAAGAGTTAGATCCAGCCTAGATGTTGGGTTCGGCAGAAAACTGGCTTCGACCTGACACTGCTTAGTCGATCCACGCGCATTGTGAGCTCCGAACGCAATAGAGAAGGGCGTCATCTTAGGCTCACCCCGCAAAGCCCTAGCCCTTTCTAAGATTGGCTTAATCCCAAGGTGGCTGTAAGCGACAAGGTCAAACAGAGAGCTTCCCAGCCCTTTAAGTCGATCGATCTGGGAAACTTCACCATCGACGCATACTACTATTGGCAACGTATTAACTCGGCAGTCGATCACTTCATAGTTACCTGGATATCGATCTGCCAAAGCAACCCCGACAGAAAAGCAGGTTGCGCCAGTACGCTGACTGACCACGTCCGCAAAGGCGCTAAGCATTACCCCCACCTGACTGATACCAACGGCAGACGCAATCCTTTTAACAGTATCAATCACAGTGGCTGCCAGAGGCTTACCAACCACAAGCGAAGACTCGCTCACTTCAGACATGCCAGCACTATAATCAGGCTGAAACTGGACAGGTTCCGAGTTCGCTAGGCTTTCAGAATTGCGGAGTATGAAACAATCATCCCTGGTCGGAACCAAGGGAGATCTCTGCCCCCTCTTTTCCACAGGCAGCGGTTCTCCAGATAATACGAGGTCTAGGTGTTTTTCCAGAACACCCAGCGACCAATGATCAAAAGACGTATGATCCGCGATCACCAACGCCTTGGCACTCCCCTCATCCTGGGCAATGATCACCGTTAAAGGACAGCCAGCTTTCATATGCAGGTCAAGCCAGTGGGTGTAATGACCATCGTCAATATTCCCCACATCATCAGTGCGGCTCACAGCTTGGCCAATCTTGGAAATGGGCCGGCGTATCAAACCAGCCCCATCAAGGGTAATTTCTGTGTGAAGTGCAATATGATGCTGAATGACTTGCCGGAAAGCATTTTCAAGTGATTCAGCACTCACTCCTTTGGCGCATACCTTAGCAAACAACCGATAGGCTGCCGGTTCGTCCGCCATCTGCATTGATAACCACATCTGGCTCTGAGCTGCCAAGACTGATGGCTCATCCGGTATGCTTTCAACGGCGTTTTCCGGGCTTGCTTGGGATAACAACTTCCTCAGGCCTCTAATCGTGGGCACACCAAATGCGTCTTTCAACATGATTACCCTGCCGGAAATACGCCTAAGCTCCGCAACAATCCGAACAAGATCCAATGACACCCCACCAAGGTCAAACAGAGTTTCATTTTCTGGAATATCAAAGCTACCAAGAACCTCTTGAAACATGGAGCTCACTGGATCGTCTGACTTGTCATCATCAGCAGATACCACTGGGTTTGGAAGCTTATTCTTGTCCAATTTACCACTGTTTGTAAGTGGGAAGACCTCCATATGCAAATAATGCAGCGGATGCATGTAACTAGGTAAATGGCTGGCAACCTGAGCCTTTATCATACCTACAGCTTCAGCCAAACTATGATTCTCGCTGGCCCATGTATAGTAGGCGACAAGCCCCTTGCGTGAGCCATCTCGTTTACGGCTCAAATCCTTAACTTGTACACTTGCCTGAGAAACACCAGGCACCGCACCGATTACAGATGCGACTTCCATTAGTTCAATGCGATGTCCATGTAGTTTGATCTGATCATCCAATCGTCCGACATAATGCAGATTACCATCTGGAAGCTGTCTGACTCGATCCCCAGTTCTGTACATGACCTGCCCAGAACGCCTTCCAGATGGGCATGGCAGAAAACGCTGTGCAGTCAAATCTGGTTGGTTGAAATAGCCTTTGGCTAGGCCTATACCGAAGAGGCAGAGTTCTCCTGGCTCCCCTTCCTGAACAGGCTCTAGCTGTTCATCCAAAATAGCAAAGTCAGTTCCTGGTAGGGGCCTGCCAATTGGCACATCCTCTCCGACATCACGGGCCACCAGGTATTCAGTTGAGTAAACAGTATCTTCCGTGGGGCCATATAAATTGAAAACCCGATCCACACCCTGCTCATAAACCTGGTACGAAAGTCCACCGTAAAGCGGCTCTCCAACAAAGATGCAGGCACGGACCGAGCTAGGTAGGCCCGCTACGGTCAACATCGCGGACATAGCAGAAGGCACAGTATTGATCAAGCTGATCTTTTCTCTACACGGGTTGTCCGCCAGATCGATAATCGAGTTCACAAGGCATAGACTTCCACCACAGGCAAGGGGGCCGAACAGTTCAAGAATTGAGATATCAAAAGAAAAGGACGTGGCTCCCAATACACAAGCCATATCCGAAGTACTGAATCGTTCCAATACCCAACCAATCAGTGCCGAAGAACTGCCGTGGGTGATCATAACCCCTTTTGGACGCCCTGTAGATCCTGAGGTAAAGATGACATAGGCTAGGTCATCTGGGGATATTTCATCGAAGCTACAAGACCTCTGGGGGCCATCGCACCACCGGAGATCAAGTACATCAACATTTTCCATAACCACAGGCTGATCTGTCAAAAGCCATCGGCACTCGGAAATATCGAACATATAACGGACACGATCTTCCGGTAGCTTGCGGTCAATAGGGAGATAGACAGCTCCCAGTGACATAATCGCATATATCGCTGCTACAGCATCGAAACTCCGTTCAGCCCTCAGCGCAACCAGGTCACCATGCCCTACCCCCCTAGCCTCAAGGCTACCAGCGATCTGCTCAACACGCGCCAGCAAATCACTATAGGTATAGTCACTCCCCTGGCTATGGAGCGCTGTTTTTCCAAGCACTACCTCACTCTCACAGAGCCGGAAAAATCTTTCATGAAGTAATAGACCACCGTGCCGTGAATACAATGTCAGCTCTTTCAACATCCCAACACTTCCTCCTGTTAGCCTTCCCGAAACTCAACAAATTCATGTACGTTGCCGCTGGGATCTTTGAAGGGAATGTAAACTCCTACTGGGCACGGTTCCGGTTTGGAATTGAGGAACTTAACCCCATTACTCTTAAGTTTATCCACGAGATTCTCAAGATTCTCACGAACCCTAAAATTGATCAGGGTCTGCGACTGAACCGGATAATGTAGCTCTGCTTTCTCCTCAACACGCGTGAGCAAAAGAAAAAAGCCTTCATTCTTCAGAGTCACCACCTGAGGGTAGTGATCCTTCAAATCTTCTTCGAACCCGAGTTTGCCGCAATAAAAGTCAAGGGCCTCGTCCATATCATGGACATTAATTTGAACTGCACTAATTTCATACATGAGCTTGATTCCGAGTTAGTGGTAAACTACCACCCGTGAAAGATTGAAAATGCCATTCTGCGTACATAGGCTGGGAAATATTTGTCATAATTCTTCCAGTCCTTGTATTCATCCATGCGGATCACATTTGGCAGTTCAAACAACAACGGAATACCCGGTTTAACCGCACCGGACTTCTTGTCCATAACCTTTTGATACTCAGTCAAGACAAGGTCATGCAGCTTGCGGTACATCTTTGCATTCTCACGCAAGCTTTTCACCGTATTACCAGGAGCATGGGCAGTAATCGCGTAACGGGGTTTCAGCGCAGCCATAGCCTCAAGGTTCAAGAGGGCACCAACATAGTTAGTACCCTCTTTAAACTTCGCAAAAGTAAACTCGCGGGGCATATACATATCCGCGGAAAAGATCACACCTTCTGTTGGCACATGGATGAAAGCAGTTCCCATTCCATCTCCCGGCGCCACATGCACCATGCGGACCAAAACTCCACCTACATCAAGACGCAGCTCATCATCAAAAGATAAGCTGACTTCTGGAACATCCATCAAGGCTGACATTTTAAAGAAATCCGAACAACCAGACGCGCAAGCAACTTTGGCTTCTCCAAATATCCTGGTTCCGCCAACATGGTCATAGTGTTCATGCGTTAGTGCTACATAACGAACGGGCGAAGCTGTCAGTTTGGATATTTCTGATCTCATCCGTATGGCACGTTCATTGAAGCCCGGATCAGTAACCAAAACAGAATCTTTGCCTATTACAATCAAACTGGAATAGCCACTGTCGCGAAAATGGTATAATCCGTTTTCAATTTTTTCGATTTCGGTATCTGCAACCAACTGCTGTTCAGCAAGAGCAGTCGTTATTGCCAACGATAAAGCCAATACAATGATAGATAAAATTCTCATTAAACACCTTACTTTCTGTGTAGCTGATAATAGGTACAATTAAAAATTAGACCTGCTCAGATATTTAACCCAAATTCATAATGATTAATAAAACTCAGTAATCGAGTCATACATCTCATCTACTTTTGAGAAACAACTTTTTCTCTTAACCATTGCAAGAATTTTTCAAAGCCAATTAACTTTGACCTGATTTTTTTGGTTATTTATTTTTCCTTGCTACATACTGAACTTTATTTATTAGTTTTTCACACAAATAACAATGAATCGCACATTTTAACAAAATAAGGTAAATTTAGAATTCAAAATATTACAAATAGATCAAACCAAAAAGGCAGCAAGAACTCCACCATATTAATCCGGTAAGATAGTATAAAACAAAAGCATTATTTAATTTATTTCAACACCCAACAAAATCATGTAATAACATTTCATCCACGCCTAAACAAAACTTAATGGCACCAGCACCTCGAAAACATATATAATTAAAAATATAACTTTTTATCTATCGCTCTTTGTTTTCAAATATAATAGAGTAAGACTGAATTTTAAAAAGCAAAAGAACGCTTTTTAGACACAATAAGCTCAATTACTAGTACATAAAAATTAATTTTCACTTAAGAGAATAACATTCCCACCCGTATATGAGCCGAGCTATTGACTAAAAATCTAACGATACCTACAGGATTAGCACATGAATACTTAACTTGACGTATTTTACACAATTGATACAAATCTGCAAGTATTTACTTTAGAAACTAATTAGAGAATACCACACTTAAAAAATATGCTCATATAAGACTTTATGCTTATGATTTAGTTTTAGTTTTAGTGGCAATAAGAGTTTCATGTGATTAATTCGTAAAAAATGATGGTTTTTATGTATGATATTTGTAATTAAATGTATCCAATCAGTAATTAACGCGAATAATATTGATTTTCATCTGTCTTATAGTAACAGTTACTATAAGACAGATGGTCAAATTTTGTTTGTATCAGAAAATAGTGCTTTATTTAATCAAAGGAGGCAGCTATAGAACAACTATTCAATATGATTAAATTGCATACAAAGCATAGTATTGACTAATATTTAATCTCTAGAGCTAACTTCTGATAGCACTCAAAGTCGTAATAGCAAAAGGATAACTTTTAAACAATAATGAAACTGCTGTATTTTAGTTCTTCCTTCAACTAATAGCCGATGTAAGTAGTCGATTCCGATACGAAATAGGCTTTTGGACTTCCGGCCATGCTTTTTTAGCTTGATAGGCTTAAGTGTATTTTGCCAAATGCCTAAAGTGAAGCACCAGCCAAATGCTAATGCCAATACAAAAAATAGCTTATCTAGTCGCTCATAATGCTTTAGGTGAGTCGCTTCTAAATTGAATCCTCGGCTTTTTAAGCAGCCAAATAACGTTTCAATCGACCATCTTATGGAGTAGCGCTCGATAGCTGTTTTTGGCTGATCGTTAGTAGCAACGATAACACGCCCTTGCTTACCCATCATGCAGGATAAATAAACAGGAATTCCCCAAATCTCTCGCTGTTTGTTTAAGCTCATTTGTTCACCTTGTTGCAAACCAAACATTCGACTAACAGGAAATTGTTGATTTCGGTGTTTATTCCACACCTGAGTATTGTTGGGAATTCTCACACAAAATGGAATCTCCTCATCAACCAAAAACTGCAGCCAGTCCTTACCTTTGAATTCTCTATCAGCTGTTAAATAGGCTGTTTTTTAGTATCAAATACATACAAAAAGCGATTGATTAAAGCTTTTCGCTCGTCTGTATTGGAATTTCCTTTTTTTGGTAATAATACCCAAAATAAAGGGATTGCTAGTCCTTTGTGCGCAACGGCAAGCACCATAAAGTTAATTTTCAATGAACCGAATTGCCAATTAGTCCGGTCCAAACAAAGTACCCAAGCATCCTCAGGGCAAAACCACTTAGCTAACACTCGAGCGCATTGATCATAGTCCAGCGTAAACTCTCTTAAAAATCGCTGAAGCCGTTTATAATTGGATGCAGGTAAGGCCGTTCCATAAAAAACGTGTGCTACTTGAGTCAGGTTCGTCGAGCGAACTTTCAGCAATGCAATTATAAATTGAGCAAGTAGTACTACTCGGGCTTGATGCCAGCCAAAAACCCCTTTAAGCTCTTTGGCCAGTGAGTTGATCTCTCTCATTTGTTGTACAATTCTTGATGGTTTGGTGACCTGATTTGTAATGACAAGGAGGGATCAACTCACCTCTAACCGATTGATTTATCTCAATAAAATGCTATTTTGTCCTGTACTTAGGTGAGTTATACATTTTTTGATTTTTAAAACACGTTCCAAGCTTTCGAGATATTCATCATACCTACTATTAGATTGGTTTAGCTAAAAAATATATAATAGTTATAGTTCAACAATCAAAATTTGTAGCTTACCTTGAGTAATTTTTATGGATAGCCCAAAAGCTTATTTTGTTATACGTAGTGATTTAGAGCTTAATTCAGCCAAACTTGCTGTACAAATAGGGCATGGTACAGACTTGATATGGCAGCATCAAATTACTGATCAAGCTTCATTCAATTCCTGGCTAGATCCCAAACAGGGTGATAGACGAAAAATTGTATTAGAGGTTAAATCACTTGAAAAATTAACCCATTTAAAGGAAAAGCTAGTAAATAACGGCTTCTATTGCTACGACATTGTTGATTCAGGGTATAACTTTGTAGAAGCTAATACTCAAACGGGCATAGTAATTTTTCCAACTGCTGTGAATAACAATACAATTAAACGACTTAGGGTTTATAAATAATAGGCAGTCAAATTTTTGAGTATATATACAACGAGTCGCATACATCCTGTAGTACAGAGATGGAGGGCCAAAGCGTTGTCACAACTGGAGGAAGACCTCATAAATGCTTTCGATGCACTGTCGATAGAACATGAGCTGCAAGTTAAAGAACTACAAAATGCCCAAGCGAAATTACAATAGTTGTAAGCTACATTGAAAGAAAATGCTCAGTTACGAATGTAAATCGAGCACTTGGATAATAAAATAGGTAACTTAAATGGGCAACTCCGATTATTAAAAGCATCATTGAAATAAACAAAATCACCATATTACCAGTTAAAATAGACTTTCAAAAATCAGTCAGCCACACAACAGCCAATAAACATGATTAAATTGCATACAAAACGAAGCATTGACTAATATTCAATCTATCAAGCAGCGACAACAACAAAAGAATAGTTTTTATACAATAGAAGCACTATTCTCCACACCTAGTATTTGATTAATAATCAAACAAACACAATGAGAAGAACTACAAAGAATTACCCTCATAGGCCATGAGTGTGACTTATGAAATTTTTATAATTCTTAAGTCATTATATCTAACTGATTTTTATAGGAAATATATGAAAGTATGATACTTTATTGTTCAGGAAAACCACAAAAACCAAATGAAAGGCAACAAAAGTATGATACTTTACTGGAAATGCTTAAACTACTCCCTAATAAAATCAATGACTTACAAAACTCAAAGTATGATACTTTATTGTCAATCTACAACTATGGTAAATAAATAGTTATTGATTTACCAACTATCTGACTCTCTCAGATAGTTGGTCCTTATCTTCAAAAACTAAATTAGTATACCTAAGCTATTTTTCCATACAACTATTAGTACATTAATCAGTCTCCATCATTATTTATAAAACTCACCCTGTATCCGCTTACAATAACTCACCAGATTTTCAAAACTTCGTGCTTGTTTATTAAAATCATTATCGATTTCAACTAAAATACATTCAGCTAAAAAAGCATAGGCACTGGCATCTAGCGAGCAGGGTTTATCGCCTAAAAAATAGGGTTTCTCACCTAGCATTACTGATAAACTTTGTAGTGAGTGTGAAAATATTTTCTTAATTTCATCATTTGAGTGCCTTCCTAGCCCTTGTTTTTCTAGTGACTTTTTTACTCCATTACGAAGTATGGTTGGCATGACTTGTTTAACAGGAAACAGCATTGAATTAAAAAATGCTTTTTTGATAATCGGCCAGGTGTCATCACACATCCAACGAGAGTACACGATACACCAGTAAAAATTTTCATCTAATGATTTTGCCACCAAATGAGCTATGGCTCTTTGTTCATCTGATAGCCACTGATCTAGTTTTGACTGATATTTTTCCGCTAAATATTCAATAATAAAGTAAGAGTCACCAACAACCTTTCCATCATCTTCAATAAAAGGTAGTTTACCTTTTGGGGCTTTCTGCAAATTTGCCATGCTTGATACTGTCTCATATTTAATACCAGACATCCTCAAATAAGCATCAACTTTCAATACAAACGGGCTTGGGTCTGCAACCCCAAATCCACTGCCAAAACCATATAATTTGACCATTTGCTACCCCCTAGTTTATTCCATAAGATTCATCAATGATGAAACTATAGGACACAGCTACTGACAACAGTATGTCAGTAGTGCTTTATTTTAGTCAGTAAGTAAACACGCACAATTAATCGGTTATAGTAACTACTCGCAACCCACTGTAAGTAAGACTGTTCAAAGAACAAAACTCAAACTATCTGAACAATATTTAACCTTTCAAGTAGCTCTTGTATATTCCAGGCACCTCTCTCTTAAAGCAAAGCGTAGTGAAAGTGTGCTGAGGAATAAACATGGAGTAAAACTGCCTGAAAGGCTGAAATCCAACCGTGTAGATTTGCCAAACTAAAACATCTAGAATGCCTTTGCCAGAAAACGCTATGGTATAGATGCTCCACTTGACTTGGGCAAGTCAGTATCTAAAAAGGAGGTCGCTTTTCAGAAAGTAATAGGCTAAGTGTGCATTCTGGAAAGCTTTACAATAAGCGTGAAAGATAGGTAAGTACCAATTACTGTCAGTATAGCTGAAAGAATATAAGAGAATTTTGCATGCAAGAGCAAGTATTATCAAGAAGTGAGCTATTCAATTTAAGAAATATATTGGTTTTTGTGATCCCCTCTTTAATAGGGATCTTATTATTTATGACACCAGTTGCTTATCAGGACAGCCTTACTATTCCTGTTGCTATTTTGGCAAAAAATATAAAAACTGCTCTTGGTGACAATGCTTCTTTGGTGCTGACTTGTTTAGTAGTTTTATCCGCCGGCTTAAGCCTCATTACACAAACCTTAAAACCTGTTCTGATTACACAGCACCCTTTTTTAAATGCATTATTTAATGAGTCATGGTTTTGGCTGACTATACGAGTTTTAGGGGCTATTTTTATTCTTCTTACTTTTTTAAAGACAGGCTCAGATGTTGTGTATAGTGATGCCACTGGCGGCCTGGTGTTAAATGATTTACTACCAACATTATTATCTGTCTTTATATTTGCAGGGCTATTACTTCCACTATTAGTCAATTTTGGGCTATTAGAACTGCTTGGCACTTTATTAACTGTAGTTATGAAACCACTTTTTAAGTTACCAGGACGCTCAGCAATTGACTGTATGACTTCATGGTTGGGGGATGGCACTGTCGGTATTTTATTAACCAATCAACAGTATGAAAATAATCATTACACCCAGCGTGAAGCAACGGTTATTGCAACCACTTTTTCCGCTGTTTCGATTTCTTTTAGCTTAATTGTTATTGCCCAAGTTAAATTAGAGCACCTGTTTCTACAATTTTATTTAACGGTGTGTTTGGCTGGCTTTGTTGCAGCCATTATTGTACCTCGTTTACCTCCATTAAGCTGGAAAAAAGATCACTATATTGATGGTAGCGAGAAGAGTAAAAATGAAGCTGTAGTCCCTGAAGGATATACAGTGATATCTTGGGGATTCGAACAGGCTTTACAAAAAGCTAATTCAGTTACAAGCTTCAAAAAAGTATTCACTGATGGCTTGAATAATGTTATTAGCTTAGTGTTTGGCTTGTTACCAGTAATAATGGCTGTTGGCACCTTAGCACTGGTTGTTGCAGAGCATACACCAGTATTCGAATGGTTAGGAAAACCGTTTCTACCCTATTTAGAACTGCTACAAATACCTGAAGCCGTTGCAGCATCCAAAACTGTAGTTGTTGGTTTTGCTGATATGTTTCTTCCATCAATATTGGCTGCTTCTATTGAAAATGACATGACACGATTTGTCGTTGCAGCAATGTCAGTCACTCAGTTGATATACCTATCAGAAGTTGGTGCATTATTATTAGCCAGTCGTATACCAGTTACTATATGGGAGCTATTTGTAGTGTTCCTGTTAAGAACCTTGGTAACACTACCAGTCATTGCAGGAGTAGCACATATTATTTTCTAAAATAGCCTACAAAGTCAGGCCTAAATATTTAAGGCCTGACTTTAATACCCATAATACCAAATAAATATAAAATTTATTTCACCTCACTATCTACAGTTTAATTATTTCACTCTAGTTACTAAATTACTTAAAAGCTTTATCCAGCCTATATTTTCATCACAATTTATCTATACCCAATATTTTATATATTTACCACATACTGAGGGTACAACTGATTTATCTTATTACTTCCATCAAGTATGATTCCTCCCGCTATAATTCAATGAGTTCTTTGAGTTAATCAAAGTGTTGAGAAATCACTAAATGATGAAAGAGATTATTATGCGTCACTATCTAGCCACTTTACTTATATGTGTTTCTATACTGAGTGGTTGTTCCGACAGCGATAAACAAACCCCTGATAAGCCCAAGGCTGCTCCTGAGAAAGTTCAGCTTAAGATGGCCAACTTTACAGACAAAAGCTGGTTAAGAACCCAGTTACCTGTGGATACTCTAGCTTATTTAAGAGTACCAAATGTGTGGTTTTTATTTGCCAACGTAGAAAGTGGCTTCAAATATGCCCAAGGTAACGAGCAACATGTAGCCCAGCTCAAAGCTATTCAGCAAGGTCTGTATCAAAACCTCATAGATAAAATGGAAGATGCTGTTAAACCAATTGCTTCATTATTAATTAAACATATTAATGGCCCATTTGAAGCTGCAGTATTAAATAATCCTGACAATACAATGATGCCTTATGTGGTAGTTGCTACTAAACTTGATTTCAAACAAGTTTCAGATTTTGAAGCAAGCTTTACCCAATTATTACAACAACAGCCAATGCTTCAAATAATTGACAAAATTAATGCAGAAGGAAACGGCAGCATACAGTTTGCGCCAATGGGTGTAAATGGTCAGTTTCAATTCAATGCACAAACTGGTCGTTTTCAATTAGTTGCAGCAATGGGGGCACAACCTGAAAAGCTAAAAAATATTTTAAATAGTTTAGTTCCCGTTAAAGATCACCCAATGTATGCAGTGGAAGCAAAAACAGATTCAAGTGGAAAAGGCTTATTCGGATATATTAACGCCAAGCTTATTTTGCCTATTGCACTAAAAACTATGAAACCAGAACAACTAACTGTTTTAAAAATGTCTGGTTTTGATTCAGTCAATTCGTTGGCATTTGGCTACGGAACAAGCACTGATAAAACACGCTTGAAAATCATTGCAGAAATGCCAGTGGCTGGTTTTAGAGCTTATTTACCTAGTGTTAAAAATAGTTTTGATCTTTCAGCTAGAGGTGAGATCGACTCTATTGGTATTTTATCCTTACCCACAGAAGCACAATACAGACAAATTGAAGCAACTGCGACGATGATGAAAGGCTCCTCACCAGGATATTTCAAAGCCAAGGAAGAATTTAAAAAACTGTCTGGTTATTCAATCGAACAACTGCTTTCAATATTTGGTCCAGAAGTTATCTATTTTTCTGATGCAGTAAGTGACTTTGTTGCTATTCGGCTAAGCAAACCAGAACAATTCAAACAACTAATCAGTAATGCACAACAAAAAGAGTGGTTAAACTATCAAGAATATAAAAAGAATGGATTGACCATTAAACATATTACAACTCCCTTTACCCCACCCTTTATGAGCTTTGGTGACATTACTGAGAGTATAACTAAAGACTCTCCTTTGCTAAAACAAATCAGTGTTCAAATAAAAAGTCACTATTATTGGATTGAAGATAATGGATACATGATTATCTCTGCAGTACCTCAACCATTAGTTGAGCGTATTAGTAGAAAAGATATCACCAGTATTGGTGAGTGGTTAACTAAGTCTCAGAAGCACGATCTTTCTAGTGCATTTTTAGGATATTCAACTTCAAAATTAAAATTATCTCGGACCTCCTACCATGTATATTTACAATTAATCAACATGCTGGCAGATATTAGTGATGCACAAGTAGATATTTTCTCATTACCTCATGCAGGCCAACTTAGTTTTGCCGACAAGGGTAGCTTAGGTGTTAACCTAGATTTTAATGAAAATTATCTGGCATTAGAGTTTCTTTTTGAACAAAGTATGCTCGATTTACTTTATGTAAGTGATTATAACTCTGTTGCTATGATAGGTATTCTAGCAGCAGTGGCAATTCCTGCTTATCAGGATTATACAGTTCGCGCTCAAGTCATGAATGCATACATTGCTGCTCAACCAATTCAACAGGAAATTCGCCGACAAATTGATAAGGGAACTCCTATAGATCAAATAACAAATGGCACTGGTAATATATTACCAGCAATTGATTATCGTTCTGACTATATTACTTCCATTGAAGTAAATGATGGTAATATTGCCATTAATCTTGGAGGAGAGAAAATGAATCACAAGCTACATGGATTCTCTATAAACCTGACAACACAATATGAAAAATCAACAGGTCAATTAATCTGGGAATGTTCCGGAGCAGATATAGAAAGTAAATACTTGCCTACAGCTTGCCGATAAAATAATGGGCTACAGCCCATTTTTTTATATCTTTATTTATTATCATACTGAAATATAATATGTTTTCTTTTGCTTGCGTTATTGTTCCTAGACATAAAAAATTAACAATAATAAACCTTTTAGTTATTAGTAACCTCATGTGAAAATTTACCTATTTTTAGGTACACTGCTATAATAAATAGCTAATAATGTCTAATTCATACAATAAATCTACAAAGCCCCTCCCACTATCTACCAGTTTTTTGTGAACAACAAGGGGAAAAGACGAGTGCGAAAAAATCTTCCAGTTACAGGTAAAGAAAAGTCTTTTTCTCCAGAACAACGGTTAATTTCTACTACAGATTTGAAAGGACAAATTACCCATTGCAATGAAGTATTCATGCAAGTTGCTGGCTTCAGTCAGGATGAGCTTATCGGCAAGCCTCACAATATCATTCGTCACCCAGATATGCCTGCAGCTGCATTTAAAAATATGTGGGAGTATCTCAAAGCAGGTCAACCATGGATGGGTATTGTAAAAAATCGTTGCAAAAATGGAGACTATTATTGGGTTAATGCTTATGTGACACCTATTTTTGAAGGAGAAAATATCATTGGTTATGAATCTGTTCGTACTTGTCCCACCAAAGAACAAGTTACCAGAGCGGAAAAAATTTATTCAAATATAAATAATGGAAAAAAATTAAAACTAAGCCCTTTTATAAATCTAGCCGAAGGTGCTGCTTTAATATTTATAATGGCTACACTTGTACTGCTCATTTTACAATTACCGGCTATTGCTGCAATAACTGGTGCAACAGGACTTTTTGTGAGCTTATGCTTAAACCGATGGAAACAACAACGCTACAACCAACTTTTACTCAAACTATTAACAGGTAGTTTTTCAGACCCACTTGCTGGATTAGTGTATGCCAATGACCCTGGTCCAATAGGCCAAATTCAAGTTTCAATTCTCAGCTTAAAGGCACATCTCAATACAGTAATTACTCGTATTGAGGAGCTATCAAAGCATGTAGCACTTCAAGCCGATAAAGCGCTAAAAGCTACCCAGTGTTCGCAACAGGCTATGCAAAAACAGCTTACCGAAACTGAATCTGTTGCCCTTGCAATGAACGAAATGACAAGTGCAATTGGTGAAGCATCATCCCATATACAAGACACTGCTCAGCAAACCGAAGAGGCCAGTCAACATGCCGCATCAGGAAAAAACATTGCTGTTACAACACGGGAAAGCATTGCTCAACTCCAAAATAAAGTGAATGACATAAGCCTATCAGTTGAAGAGTTATCAGCTCAAACAGAAAATATTGCCAATGCTGCTAACTTGATTGAAGGGATTGCAGACCAGACCAACCTCCTAGCGTTGAATGCAGCCATTGAGGCTGCTAGAGCAGGTGAGCAGGGGCGTGGTTTCGCTGTTGTAGCTGACGAAGTCCGTCAGCTTGCACAGAGAACCCAAAGTTCGACTCAAGAAATTCATAACATTATTCAAAGGCTAACTGCACAAGCGAAAACTTCAGTTGAAACTGCCAAACAAGGTCAGAGTGATGCTGATAATGGCTTAAATAACGTAATGGAAGCTGAAGCTATGCTTGGAGAAATTACTAGTGCACTTTCAAAAATAGCAGCAGTTTCTGCTCATATGGCAACATCTGTTGAACAGCAAGCCAAATCATCTGAAGAAATTAATCATCAAGTAAACTACATTTCTTCACTTGCTCAAGAAACTATGGCTACAGAACAGGAAACACTAGATGGGATTCAATCCTTAAAAGGAGCATCAAGCGACTTGCATATTTTGGTAGAGCGTTTTCAACGCTAGTTTTAACAAAACATAAGGAAGGGGGATTAAACCCCACAATCCCCATAAAACTTTATTGCATCACCACCCATTGGTTTTAATAAACGAATAACACCAGTGTAATTTGTATGTTCAACTCCAGATTTTCCAGAATTCATTTCAACCTCTATCTGAATGTTTTTATCAGCAGCTACTTCATAAACTCGTTTTTCATTAGTTTCTGACTTAGTAGCATTTACCAATTTTATTTTTTCCCGCTTATTATTAATTTGCATGTAAGCTGTATCTTTAGAATCATCTAAAATTGTTACAAAAACAAATTTCCAAGTTTCTTTATTATCAAAATCAAACTTATGGCCTTCCTTGAAGAAAGTGCAATAGGAATTAGCACCTGGCCAGTGCATTTCTCCAATAGTGGGTGATTTTTGATCAGTTTCTACAACAGGCATTGTCTGCTCTGCTTCTACTGCTTCTAACACTGGCTCTTCTGATATAGCTTGGACTTGAGGCTCTGCTTGTTCTTGTTTCGCTATCCCTTCATTTTCTGTTCCCTGCTTTGGTTGTGCTGGCTGCTCTTGCTGTACTGCTTGATTTGCGTTCTCTTGGTTTTTAGTAGGTGATTGTGATTCATCAGTACCGCAGGCTGATAACAATACTAGAAATGAAGATAATGCAAAAACTCTCAGCATAGTTATTCCTTACTTTATAAAAAGAATAGTGAGACTAACAGGCGATAGAAATTATTGCACTAATTTAATTACTTTTTTTTGATAAATACATCATTAAATATCAAAATTACTCACAACTGTTGTATTTTGGATACGCTTTCTTATAGAGGATACCAAGTATTTATACACTATGTGTAAACAAAAAATTAACCTTATTTTGATAAATATATTAATTGAATAATATATTTATCTTTGTATAACCCTAAAATCGATCGAAATTTAACCAGAAAAACTTGCAATTGATATTTATTCGGGTAATAATAAATTAATGTTGGTTATTATGAGGTATTTTATGGAGCATTTAGGAACTTATCTCATTGTTGCTATTTTGGCACTGATTGTCATAAGTAATGTTTACGCTACTTTTGTAGTTGCTAAAACTTATTTTGAAATTAAACAACGTCGTTTATATCAAATTTTATTTATCTGGTTAGTTCCTGTTATAGGTGCCGCACTAGCAATATATCTTAATCTTGAAAACTATTTTGAACAAAAACGTTCAACTCAAATAGGAAATCACCCCAACATTACTGATGCACAAGCTGTTACCTTAGCTGCAACAGATCGGTAGTTATACTCTTCGCGAATGATTTTTATTCCTTTTTACCATCATTTGATCACCAAGGGTGGTGCGATGCATGGTGGTATGGATACCACTAATTAGAGCAATTGCCGAGGAGCAATAAACTGCCTTCACCACAATCATCTAGTTTATCTAAGCGTCCAGTAACGCTTTTATATAAAATAAAGCAGCTACTTCTCCTAGGGGTTTATCGCTTGGTAGCCTTGCCTAAATTATACTTCGGCTGTGAGTATATATCGATTTACTTTCTCACCTACAAATGATTCATGATGTTATTTAAGCTTATTACCAAACTGTTTGCTAGTAGCATTACAGTCTGATTGATTCATAACATTCAACATAATGTCTCCAAGTGACTTTCGGTAATGTGATGGTTCCCAGAACCACTTCAACGCTTTCCCTTTTGTTTTAGTTGGTTGCTCATTGCTGAATCGACGATCACTTGCAAAATCCCAAAATTCTAGCCTTGGATGCTTTGATGTTTCTAGTATATCAGTCAATATTTTTAGCCACTGCTGATATTTATTGTTTAATTTATATTTATTAATTAACTTCCAATAGTCGTTATGGAAAGGGTTTGTAAATAGTTTTACAGAAATTTGTTTTTGTTTAGCTATTTGTATAAAATTTTCTAATTCATCAAAATCAGTTGACCGATTTCCTGCTGAGTCAAACAAGTATTTTGGACGACTGAGACGAGCTGACAGCTCTGGTAATTTTTGTGAGAATAGTGCTATAGCTCCCTCTTCATTGATAACAGTTAAGTAGTCTTGTGCTGGGTTAAAGCCATTATCTTTACGATTACTGGCATTGGAATTTTGTTGCAAAATGGTTTTAAAACTACTATTCAATGCATTCAAAGTTAATAAAGATTGATAACTATCTATAAAATATTGCCATTGATACTTTTCATTTTTTTTGCCATTTTCATTATATTTCATCCTTTTTATAATATTCAAATTGATATTTTTTTGTTGATTTTCATAATCTTTTTGATCAATTAAGAAATCTGTAAAATCGACACCTATATATATTTTCTTAATATTTTTTTGATAAATCTGATTCAGTGCATAATGCAATTGCATTTTTATACCAGCACCTGGAATAGCCAAATTATAAACTGAATGTTTATTAAAGCACTGGTGATTAGGATCAAAGCCCATCTCAACCCTAGAGTTTCCAACAATTAACGTATCCATTGACATTCTTACAGGCTGATAAGCTTTTGTAATACGTACATAATTATTAATATCTGCCTTATAATAATTAAAGCCTGATATTCTGGGTGAGCTAAACATAAGGTATGGATCAATAAACCAGTTAAACATGGCAATCACTAATGCTAAACAGCCACCAGACCAGAGCAGTCTACTTAAATATTGTTTTGCATTCATGTTGATTGCTTCCTGTTAAAACTGGAAATACAAAAATTCAGAAACCTGAGTAAGAGTTAGAATACCAAAAACCAGCATCAATGCTGTTTTAGCTACCCATCTATTATTGTAATCCCATTGAAGCCAATGCAATGAAGAAAGCTGAAACTGAATTTTTGAATCACAAGATACTTTTTCTTTTGATGCAAATATTTCCACTACATTTGGAGCTTTCAACGCAATCGCTGCTGCCACTACAACCCACAGAGCATTTAAGACGAGTTGTTTGCCCCCCCCCTGGGATATTCCAACCCCCATATCAGCTAACCAATTAGACATTCCACCCAACTGGGCATAAATACCTGAAGGCAGGTTTGCACCATATTCTCCAGCCATTGCTAGAAGGATGGTATTGGCTTGCTCAAGATTAGGTGCACGAAAGTAAACCCAGCCAACAACCACCGCTAATAGTGTAAGAGCCCAACTAAACAGCTGATAAAGCTTGTACTTTTCTATTGAAAGATTAAATGTTTTTAATAGATGAACCCAGGCATGGTTGACTACCAAATAGAAGCCATGCAAACACCCCCAAATAACAAATGTCCAACCAGCGCCATGCCAAAGCCCTCCGAGTACCATAGTTAGTAATAGGTTAGTATAACGCCTGACTTTGCCATGGCGGTTACCCCCCAATGCAATGTAAAGATAGTCTCTTAGAAATCGAGATAAGGTAATATGCCAACGCCGCCAAAACTCAACTATACTAGTTGACTTATATGGGGAAAAGAAGTTGATGGGTAGCTTTACTCCAAATAGCCTAGCACACCCAATAGCCATTTCGGAATAACCTGAAAAATCAAAGTATAGTTGTAATGTATAGGCTAAAGCACTGCCCCAGGCAGTAAAAAAATCAATGCTTGCTGTTAAATTTGTATTATCAAATACTGGGCTGACATAAAGTGCTAAATTGTCAGCTATTACTGTTTTTTTGAAAAAGCCAATAGCAAATATAGTAATACCAATGACAAAGTTTGTTGCTTGTGGCCTTAAGTTTGTGGGGCGCAAAATTTGTGGCAACATTTCTTTATGATGGACAATAGGCCCAGCAATTAGCTGTGGAAAAAAGCAAACAAACAAACAATAGTGTAAAAAACTATATTCCTTAGTTTCTCCTTTCCAAGCATCAACCAAATATGCAATTTGCTGAAATGTAAAAAAAGAAATCGCTAGGGGTAAAACTATATTGGCTATACTCAACTGAGTGGCCAATACTAGGTTTATATTTTCAACAAAAAAGTTAGCATATTTAAAATAGGCTAATAAACCCAGGTTCATGGTAATACCAAATATTAACATGCCTTTAGGCTTTTTTATTGATGATTTATTACTACAAGATCCACTTATTTTTTTACCAACAAAAAAATTAAACCCTATCGAAAATAGCATTAATGGTAGATATGAAGGATTCCAAAAGCCATAAAAAAATAAAGATGCAAATACAAGTAGAGCTAAACCACATTCAAGAGAGAACTTCCTCACAATAAAAAAATAACTGAATACTGTAATAGGCAAAAACAGAAAGAGGAATTCAAAAGAATTGAACAGCACTACGTCATTCCTTGAGTCATTAATTTCTACTGATGGTTGACAGCTTACGTTTGCATACTAATCTTCAAGGTGGCTGTATTCAAGAAAAGAAGGTGGTACCTGTAGGATTTGCTCAAGGATACCACCAAAATATGGGAATATGTCACATTAATTATTATGATCAGTAGAACTGGCTATCATTCAATTAATCCATAGTGTTCAGTGACAGCCTAAAAACTATTCGCGTTGAATATAACTATCGATTCAAAAAGACATCAAACAAAAGCCATAAACCAACTAGCACTAAGCTTAATGCAAAACCAGCATTTAAATATTTTGCCCAATAGGTATTTTTGATTAGTTTGATAATAAGTGAGCCCATCCATATCCAGATAAAATGTGATGTAATGTTTAACAGGGCCAACATGACTATTAGGATAGCTATACCATATTCACCATACTCTTTAGCTGACTGGTCGGTGAACAAGGTAAACATCAACGCAACCAATAGCCACCCTTTAGAGTTAACTAGCTGTAATATCACACCATCT
This sequence comes from Spartinivicinus ruber, assembly GCF_011009015.1. Taxonomy (NCBI): domain Bacteria; kingdom Pseudomonadati; phylum Pseudomonadota; class Gammaproteobacteria; order Oceanospirillales; family Zooshikellaceae; genus Spartinivicinus; species Spartinivicinus ruber. The sequence goes on along the minus strand of NZ_CP048878.1, from coordinate 6,279,080 downwards.
TTAAAGCCCAAATTACTATTTAGTGTTGAGGAAGATTTGTTTACAGGCTTGATAAATTTGATTGCTAACCAAAAAATATAGAGTGAGCCAATAACCTGCAAATACAATAAACTCTGTGGATATAGTGCTAGAGTAGAGCCAAAGCCTACACCAACTAAAATAGATTTTATTAAAAAAATAAAGTCTACGCCTAACAATAATGGTAATGACTTTCTAACTCCAACATTAGCGCCATTTGCTGCAAAAACAACATTAGCAGGGCCAGGACTAAATGCTAAAGGAAACATTACTGCTAACCAGCTAACAAAAAAAACCATCTACTTCCCTTCCTTTACTGGTTAAAAACTTATTTGCAATAAAGTGTATAACTCGCAGGGGGAATTATTTCTCCCAAAAAGGCTTATTGCACTCGGCTAATGCTTCATTAGGGGAAATACCTACATCTTTTAATTCATGATTTTCTAACCTTAAAAGTTGTCTGCGAGTACTCGAACGTTGATGCCAGCAACTCAAATATTTAGAGAGGTGGTAAAAGAACTCATATACGGCCATGTCGCTCTTCTCGTGTCGATGACTGGGTAAATAGAAATATCTTGGTGATCACGAGAAAAATGATACGGCTTTCCTAATAAGCATTACAGATGCAAAATCATATTATATAACCATTACAGTTAGTGAAAATAAAACTCTGTGCTGGTAATATTGCCTCTAAACTGTACTGACAAAATTATCTGTAATGGAAATGTGTCATGAAACTCTATGAGAGGATTGCCGAGAAACTTACGCAACTTATCAGTCAGGGTTATTATCCTGCGGGCTCCAAGCTCCCTTCCATTAGAGACTTGAGCAAAGAGCAGGGAGTTAGCATTTCAACCATTCAGGAAGCTTACCGGCTGCTTGAGGAACAGGGCTCTGCTGAGGCGCGTCCGAAATCTGGCTACTATGTTTGTCAGAAAAATACTCCCCCAAAACTTCCTGAGACTAGCCGCCCAGTTCAACGCCCCATTGATGTTTGCCAGTGGAATCAAGTATTAGATTTACTAACCAGCCATACCTTTTGTAGCAAAGACTGGATCTTCCTAGGTAGAGCAATTCCTGACTTCCATTCAGCAACACTCAATCCATTACTAAAGACCATGGCCAATATGAGTCGGGATGCAAACCATTTTGGTATTGACTATGAACAAATAAATGGCCTCAAACAGCTAAGAGTTCAAATTGCTCGTCAAATGATGCATTCCGGCTGTCAGTTACATCCAGATGACATCATAGTCACTAATGGTGGTCAGGAGGCGCTATCACTCAGTATTCGGGTAACGACCAAACCAGGTGATGTGGTTGCTGTCGACTCCCCCAGCTATTACGGCACTATGCAAACCCTTCGATCACTTCAGTTAAAAGCACTGGAAATTCCCACTCATCCAGAAACAGGAATTAGCCTCGAAGCATTAGAGCTTGCCCTGGAACAATGGCCAATTACTGTGGTTCAAGTCACCCCCAGTTGTAACAACCCGCTTGGCTATACCATGCCAGACGATAGGAAAGAACAATTGTATAAGCTTGCCCAACGCTATGATATTGCCATTATTGAAGATGATATTTTCGGCGATCTTGCTTATAGCTCCACCCGATCTCGCACAGTGAAATCATATGATAAAGATGGACGTGTAGTGTTGTGTAGTTCATTTTCCAAAACAATTGCACCAGGCTTTAGGCTGGGCTGGGTGGCACCTGGCCGTTATTGTGACCTGATGACCCATACTAAATATGCCTCTAGTGGCTGCACTACCACATTACCACAACTTGCTTTAGCAGACTTTATGGCCCAAGGGGGTTATGAACGTCACTTACGTAAAGTACGCCAGCATTATAAGCAATCCCGTGATGTGATGTTGGATTGGCTGAAACGTTATTTGCCAGAGAATATTTGCACAAGCTATCCGCAGGGGAGTTTTCTACTATGGATAGAGCTACCTGAAGAAATAGATTCAGTAGAGCTAAACAGGCGATTAGTGTTACAAAATGTGCAAGTAGCCCCAGGCATATTATTTTCAGCTACAGGCAAATACCGCAACTGTATTCGGGTTAATTACAGTGGTGAGCCTTCAGCTCGCCAAGAAACAGCTATAAAAAAGCTAGGGGAAGAAGTTTTTAAAATGTTAGACGAATCTGAAAACAAACAGTAACTAATCTATTAGGCACTGTTTGTTGCTATCATACTATTTTGATACACGCGTCTTGGCGAGATTCCCCAAGGCCGTTTGGTACCAAGCCACACCCATCGGAATCATTACCCCTACAGTAATAACAATACAAGCTAACACTTTATTTAAACTGACTAATTCATTATAAAATAACGCAGACCCAATTAAACCAAAAATGGGTACTAATAAATTAAGAGGAGCAATAGCAGACATAGGGTAGATAGTCATTAGCCTATTCCATACCCAATAGCCTAATAACGTTGTAATGAACGATTGAAATAAAATAGAAAAAACGCCTAGTTCATCTATTGACTGTATTTCATTAAATACATTCTGATCATTAATTAAAAAAGCCAATGCAAACAATGGTAATGGCGCAAATAAGCAAGACCACACAATAAAGGCAAACATTTGCTTAATCTGGGATTTTCTTATAATTAAACTAATACAGCTCCAGGACACTGCTGCCAACAATCCTAAAATTAAGCCTATTAACGTAACAGATCCATCTTCTATAGTTAAGATAAGGCCAAGACCAACAAAAGCAAATAATAAACCGACTATTCCAACCTTACTCAACTTTTCTTTCAGAAAGACCACTCCAAATATTACACTGATAAATACAGTAAACTCCAAAATCAAACCTGCCATGCCTGCCGATACACCAGAATAAATTGCTAAATTCATTAGTCCCCAAACTCCAACACCAAATAGTAATCCATAGCTTATCAACACTTTTAATTTCACATTAGGTCTTTTAATAAAGAATACGGCTGGTATTGCAGCAAAGGTAAACCTAAACCCGGCAAGAATGAGTGGATCCATAGCCTCTACACCTAGCTTAATAACAGAAAAGTTAAACCCCCATAAGCAAGTTACAGCAATCGCAAGCAATAAATGTTTGGTTGTCATATTTCATACCTCAAAACTTGATCAATCTCGATCATGTTTGACAAGTATGCCGATGGGTAACAAAATGGACAGATATAATTTTTATGTTTTTTGAGGGTACAGTTATGGTGGCCTTATACAAAGCACTGGCTGATTCAGTAATCGACAGCATCCAGTCAGGTAAGCTAAAAGTAGGGGCAAAAATGCCATCAATCCGCCAATTTAAAGACCAACACCAGGTGAGCAAAACCACTGCCTTAAACTGCTATTACCTACTACAAGAACAAGGTTGGCTTCAATCTAAACCTCAGTCTGGCTTTTATACTTCACTCCCCTGGGGGGAGCAACGATTACCACTGTACCCTAAATTTGAAGCGATGATCACCAAGCCTAGACTACCGCGATTTTCCATGGGTGAGCGAGATGCACCATTTTATGCGTCACAACTGGCACCAGAACTTATCCCCTTAGAACTATTAAACAGGTGTTTTAAAAGGGCCAATTGCCGTAGTGATAATGGAATTAATCTTTACCCCCAGGCCCAAGGCAACCCAAAACTGATCAGAAGCCTTTCACAGCATTTTAGTCAACATTATTTCCCTATTTCAGAAAGTATAGTAATCACTAACGGCTGTATTGATGCAGTATGTACCGCTATTGAAGTAACCACCAAAGTAGGGGATGCTATTGCCATAACCTCTCCCTGTTTTAATGGTTTATTGGAGTTACTCGCCAATTTACAAAGAATGGTGGTGGAAATACCAAGTCATAATGGAGAGTTAGATCTTGATCAATTAGAACACCATATGAAAACAGGTACAATAAAAGCCTGCTTGATGAGCTCTAATCATATTAATCCACAAGGGTTGGTTTTAACCGTTCAACAAAAACAGGTGTTGGCCAAACTAGCAACTCAATACCAAGTTGCCATTATAGAAGATGATGTTTTTCTAGAATTAAGTTACACAAAAAATAACCCTTTACCAATCAAACATTGGGATAAAAAAGGCTGGGTATTATGGTGTGGATCTGTATCTAAAACACTATCACCAAGCTACCGCATTGGCTGGTGTGAACCTGGTAGATTTTTTAACCAATATTTGGCTCAACGACAAGTTAAGTTTTATGGAGTAAGCCAGCCCGTTCAAAATACACTTCATGAGTTTATTAACTCCGGTCTTTACTTAAAACATTTAAATAAATTACGTTTAACATTAGCTCAACAGGCTAGGGATTATTATCAATTTCTGCAGCAGCATTTACCAACAACAGCCAGATTAAGTACAGCTTTAGGTGGAATGGTTATTTGGATTCAAGTTCCCAAATTAAATAGTCAAAAACTGTTTAACACAGCTAAAGAACAGGGGATATTTTTCAGACCTGGTAAAGAGTTTAGTAGCCGTAACTTGTATAACGACTGTTTTCGAATAAATACTGGGTGGCCAATTAGTTTAAGTAGTAATGCCAATACTCAAAAAGAGCAAGTTGATAATAGAAGAGATGAGTTAAAAAAGCTATGTAATTTAGTTATACAACAGTGTGAATGAGATAGAACAACTATCGAAAAATTCTGCGTATAAACAGTTAAAAGTATATTTTTTAAGATTAAATTGATTGTATCAGTAACTTCCAATAGGTGATAAATATTGTCACCAAGGCAAAAAAATGTTCTCTATAATTTAAAGTTTTTTTAACACTAAAGCCATAATAAAACTTTTATGTTAACCTTTAGTACTCAGTACAAGTATATTTAAACTATAGACTAATAATTTTGCAACAAAAATTTAATTCCAAATATGAACAGTTTCTTTACAGAAAACAAACTTATTGCATCAGTTGTTGTTATTGCCATTATTTTAATACTTCGCTGGTTAGTTATAAGACACTTACGGCAACGTCCTTTAGACGAGGATGGATTTCCTAGAAGATGGATCAACACAGCAAAGAACACAGCCAACTTATTGATTGGTATCAGCTTAATTGTTATTTGGATATCAGAGCTACGGCTTATTGCCTTATCTATCGCTACTTTTGCTGTTGCACTGGTCTTCGCTACCCGGGAGTTTATTCAAAGCTTTTTTGGATCACTATACAATGCTAGTGCTCGCACCTTTTCTGTAGGTGACTGGATAGAGGTAGGTGCATACTGTGGTGAGGTTGTTAAGAGCGACTGGTTAAGTACGACGTTATTAGAAATTGACTTGGCAGGTGCTAGTTATGGCTATACAGGTAAAACACTAATAATACCCAACAACCAATTCACCTCACATACACTTACAAATTTGAATTATATGCGTCGTTATGTCACCCACTCATTTTCGATAGTGCGAGATTCAGATCTTGTGGATGTTTTTACTGCAAAAGCATTTATTTTAGAAAAGATTCAAGAATACTGTACACCTTTTGAAGAGGTTGCTGCAAGATACAACAGTTTAATTGGTAGTCGTATGGGGGTAAATATACCAGGACCAGAACCAAGTGTGCGAGTAACCACTAACAATGTAGGTAAAAACGTTTTCTCTGTTTCCTTTTTTTGCCCTACTCAGGAAGCAGTTAAAGTTGAACAGCAAGTCATTGAAGCCTTCATGCACCACTGGTATGAAGCCAATGAAAATTTAAGAGAAAAAGACAAAAAAGAAAAAAAATATAAGAAAGTAGAAGATGCTGACAATACAGCTATAGATATAAGAAAGGAAGAAACTGTGCCATAACCAGTTAGGTAAAGAAATGGATGCAAACAAAATCACTATTGGCTGGCGAGAATGGATCAGCTTACCAGCCCTAAATATTAACCATATTAAAGCCAAAGTAGATACTGGCGCAAAAACCTGCGCCTTACATGCATATTATATTAACCCATATGAAAAAGACGGAGAAACCTGGGTTAAATTTGGTATTCACCCTATTCAGCTTAATACAGATACTTCAGTCGAATGTCATGCTAGGTTAGTTGATCAACGTAATGTTACAGACTCTGGTGGCCACTTAGAACAACGTTATGTCATTATTACTACACTTATAGCAGGTACTCAAAAATTTGATTCCGAATTAACACTTACCAATAGAGACTCGATGCGATTTCGCATGCTGCTAGGGCGTAATGCACTAAACAACCGTTTTGTCGTTGATCCAGTTAAATCCTTTTTATTAGGGCCAGGACTTGGTACTGATGATATGGATAAGGAATAAAGTACACCATGAAAATTGGTATTTTATCAAGAAACAGAAGACTGTACTCAACTAAACGACTAGTGGAAGCAGCCAAACAACGAGGCCACGAAGTAACAACTATCGACTGCCTTAAGTGCTATATGGACATCACTTCAACTAAGCCTGCTGTTTGGTATAAGGGTGAAAAGTTAGAAGGATATGATGCTGTTATTCCTAGAATTGGTGCCTCAATTACAAGCTATGGTACTGCTGTAATACGACAGTTTGAAATGATGGGGGTTTATTGTCTTACAGAGTCTGTTGCATTAGGAAGATCAAGGGATAAGCTAAGAGCACTACAGCTGTTGTCTAGAAAAGGGGTTGGCATGCCTATTACAGGTTTTGCTAACCATCTTGATAATACCAAAGATCTGATAAAACTAGTTGGTGGCGCTCCGCTTGTGATAAAACTACTTGAAGGTACTCAAGGAAGAGGAGTCGTATTGGCAGAAACCGCCAAAGCTGCAGAAAGTGTTATTGATGCCTTTCGGGAATTAGATGCAAACTTCTTGGTCCAAGAATTTATTAAAGAAGCTGGTGGTAGTGATGTGAGATGTTTTGTAATTGGCTCTAAAGTAGTAGCAGCAATGGAGCGAACGGCTCAAGCTGGAGAATTTCGATCAAATTTACACCGAGGAGGAATAGCCAACCTAACGAAACTAACTCCCACTGAGCGGAAAACTGCAATCAATGCAGCACAAACATTAGGACTTAAAGTATCTGGTGTCGATATTTTACGTTCAAGCCGAGGACCTTTAGTTATGGAGGTTAACTCATCACCAGGTTTAGAAGGAATAGAAAAAGCTACTAATAAAGATGTAGCTGGGGCTATTATTGAATTTATCGAAGAAAATGCTAAGCCTAATCAAACCCGCACCCGCGGTAAAGGATAAAGTAGCTGTAAGTAGAGATGAAAAATAAACCCATTGTAATTAGCGGCGTTACCATTAAGCCTGGCGAACAAAAAACCATTGATATTCCTCTAGTAGCAATGGTTACTCACAACAACGTACAAATGACCGCTCATGTTATACATGGAAAAAGTGCTGGCCCATCTTTGTTTATCAGTGCGGCTATTCACGGTGATGAAATCAATGGTGTTGAAATTATCCGTCGACTACTTAAACAAAAACAAATGCAAAGAATTAGCGGTACCATAATCGCTATTCCTATAGTGAATGTACATGGTTTTATTACCCATTCACGATATTTACCCGACGGCCGTGACCTAAATAGAAGCTTTCCTGGCAGCAGCAAGGGATCACTTGCTGCCCGAATGGCAAACACCTTTCTTAAAGAAGTAGTTTCCAAATGTACTCATGGTATTGACCTACATACTGGCTCAAGACACCGGGAAAACTTGCCACAAATACGTGCTGATTTGAGTACAGATGAGGTTAGAGAGTTAGCTCATGCCTTTGGTGTGCCAGCTATTATCAACTCCAAAATTCGTGATGGTTCTCTACGTGCTACTGGCGGTGATGCAGGCATACCAATTTTATTGTATGAAGCAGGTGAAGCACTTCGTTTTAATGAAGTGTGTATCCGTGGAGGAGTTAAAGGAATTTTAAGTGTTATGCGACAATTACGTATGCTGCCAAGACTAAAAGCCAAAGAGCTCCCTAAACAGCCTATCGTTTCCGATAACACATCCTGGATACGTGCACCTTCCAGCGGAATTCTAAGAGTCTTAGTTCCCTTAGGAGCCAAAGCAGAAAAAGGTAGTGTATTAGGTGTAATAGCCGACCCATTAGGAGTGGTCGAATCAAAAGTCATTGCATCACAAGAAGGCGTAGTTATCGGTCGCACAAATCTACCATTAGTTCATGAAGGAGATGCTCTATTTCACTTAGCTTACTACGACCATAGGGTAGATGCAGTGGTAAACTTGGTAGAAGACTTTCAAGAGAAACTGGAACCAGCAACACCTTCTACTGCACCCCATAAGCCAGCTGATGGACCTATACTATAATAGAGTCTTCTAAAGTTTTTAGAGGACGCAAAAACAAGCAGCCTGTAAATTTAATTGGTTTTGCTATTAAAATTTATTAGTTATACCTTCTTGATATTTATACCTGTTTTAAATTTTTTGAGTATTGTAAATGCACTTAATTATGGTTTATCAGTATCGCAGTCATTACAACACCCAATGATGTATATCACAAAGTTATAAGGTATAATTTTAAGAAAGGAGGCAATTATGCACTTCAAATTAGAAGGCGCTAGCATTCATTGTATTCGTACACATACAAATCATAAAACCAACACAATAACTGAAGAGATTGTCGTTTCATTCGATAGTCACTTACAGGAAGTTGCACCACATGTAGCTGCCAGGTTAACAGAGGATGAAATTTTCTCCTTACGACATTGGCTAAAAGAAAGAGACCAAATTGATCAAGAGCCTACAGCACAAAACTTGTTGGAAGCATTGCCTGACGTTATCGAAAAAGCAACCGAAGCATTAGCAGATTTAGACCACCTTGATAAGATCACTTACGATAAACTAGTCAATATAATAGAAGTTTTTCTAAACAAAATAAAACAGTATGATGGTGTTTGTGATGGTAGCCGTATAGAGTTTAATGAAATGGACCAAAACCAGATTTTAGCCGAACGCATTCATCAAGTTAAAAAAGACCTTACCTAATAACATTTTATAGCTATCTTGCCAGTTAACTACGTAACAGCTATAGAAACTTAGTTTTTATCTATTTTACTATTCCATATATGTTAATATTGCTACTCAGAGTTACATCTATATTTGTTTAATTTTAATAGGAATTTGTTAGTGAAAATATTTTTTTTAAGTTCATTAGCTAGTATATTAATTATTTTTGGCCATACAATCCAAGCACAAGTCACTCTTTCTAACGACCCAATTTCTGCTAAAAGTAATGGGGTTGCCGCACTCCTAGCTAAAGTAAAACGATCTGTTGCAATAAAAATACTCACTAATATAGATAAGGACACTTCAAGCATGGATCAGTACATGGAATGTAGTGCTATAACTGAAATATCTGGTGCTTATATTTGTGTAGCTTTTTATCAAGCTGATTTAAACAATGCTTTTACTCGAATTGGCATATTTATGGGCGCAGGTAAAGGTATGAAACGAGGCACCCTGTTAAAAGAAGACGACTGGAAACTAAAAAACTATAAAAAAATAGTTGCCGGCCATAATATGCCAGGTAAAACCATTATAGAGTTCTACAATCAGGTTAAAGAAAGCTCTTCAATTAAGCTAAACCAAAAAGAACAAGCATTCAAAGAGGCATTCATAGATACCCCATCAATACAAGTAAAAAAAGAAAATTTTTATGTAATTGGTCTATCTGTTCAAAGCACTAAATCTCAAGCATCTGTAGCAAGTCATGAGATATTTCATGCCCAGTATCTTCTAACACCTAACTACAAAAAAGTAGTAGATGATTTTTGGCACAATCAAATTACTGAGATAGATAAAAAGAAGATTAAGACAATATTAGGTAAAGCATACAATACTGAAGACTATATTATTATTGACGAATTTCAGGCTTACCTGATTCAAGATAATGCTGAAAAAGACTTTTTAGGAGAGTTTGTTAATAAGTATCGCAAAGCATTGATCAGTGCTTTAGCAAAAGCAGGTGTTGATATAGTGAGAGTAGCATCCAACTGAAATAAATTTGCCAGGTATTTATATGTATCTCAAGTAAATAAGATAACTACCTGGCAAACTTGGAAAATGCTATATTATGATTCGGAATATTATAACCAACCCAACACTACTGAATAGAAGCCCTGTTAGTATGTTAATATAACCTTCAAATTCTTTTATCCAATGTTGCATCTTCTTTGAAGACAAGAATATTGCTAATACAGAAAACCATATAAAAGTCAGTAAAAAAAGCTCTGCAGCAATTCCAAATTTAAGTGATATAGAGCTGCTGTTTACGACAAATGCAGATATCAAACTAATAAAATAAACTAATGCTTTAGGGTTAAGCAGATTGGTAATTAGCCCTGTTAAATAGACCTGCCAAATTCCAGTAGTATTTTGGGTGTTTCCACTCATCCTTACGCTGGTTACATAACCTGATTTAACCCTAATCCAACCAGTCTTTAATGCACCACAGCCTAAAAAAAGTAAATAAGCAGCGCCAATTAACTGTAAACCAGTAAATAAAATCAGATGATTTTTAATAAGCATACTAACGCCAATTATAGACAGCAAGGTATGTATTAATACCCCACTGGATAACCCCAATGCAGTTATGCAAGCAAATTTTCTAGAAAGAGAAAGGCTATCACTTGATAAACTATTTCTTAATACCAGGGCAAAATCTGGTCCAGGGCTAATTAAGCCGCCTAAATGGACTGCGCCCACAGTTAGTAGCAGCATTAAATCAGTCATTTACTTTTCCATTATGCACTTAAAAACTGCATTCTAGGAAAATTGTAAAGTCATGAATTGTAAATTATTGCAGAAATCGCTTTTAGAGGTTCAGTTTATTTTATCGACTGCTGTATCAGGGAAGGCACAACCCCAAAGGCTTGCTTAAAAGCACGGTTAAAGTGGCTTTGATCGTAAAAACCCACTGCCTGAGCAGCGTCACAGATAGTGTTGCCTTTTTGTAATAATTTCAGACTATACTCTAACCTCAAACATTTTAGATAAGCATGAGGAGTAATATGCATAGCTTGTTTAAATTGACGCAAAAATTGAAAACGACTTAATCCAAATAAGTTAGCCAACGTTTGCAAATTTACTTTTTCACTTAAATTGGCTGTTAGATAGTCTTTAACCAGACTGAGTTGAGACCTGCTTAATGCCATCGGATCTGAACCACACGCAGACTGTCCCTGATGCTTGAGTAAATCAGCTATGCAGGTTAGCAGCTCTGCATCAATAGCCAAAGTAGCTCCTCCAAATTCCATAAGATGATGCAATTGCATAACTTTTTGGAATAAAGCTGGCTTGAGTATATTTGGCTGATTAAAAAAAGGCAGCAGCCCTGGCTTATCAGCAATATCTTCTACCCAAGATTGCATTAGTGTAGGACTGATTGCCAGGACCCGAACCTGATAGCCTTGAGCTTCTAAGCTATGGCCATCATGGGACTCATCAGGATTGATGGTAGAAATCTGGCCAGGACCCAAGTTGTAGGTATTTCCTCGGTGGTAAAAGCATTGGTAGCCTTGTTGTACTACTCCAATATGGTAGTCAAGATGGAAATGGCGCTGGAACTGAAACTCGACATAACGAGCCACACTGAGGTTTAGCCCTTCACAAGACGCCAATTGCCAACGTTTAACCTCATCAGCTTTCATCAATACTACCTAAGCAGCAAAGCCATTTTTGAAAAACCTAGATTTACACACTCTCTACGGGATTATAAGACCTTGTGGCAGTTAAAGGCTTGTAAAAAATTGCAGAGTAAGGATGACAAACTTGTTAAGTGCCAAATATAAGGCACTGTGTAAGCAACTAAAGTATAAAAAACTACCATTTGTCAGGTTTTTGAATTTTTGATGTCATTGTAGACTTACGTCCCAGTTTATTTGGTGAATATGGTTATGATTAAGTCTCATTCTTTATGAAAAAGGACTCAATATTATGATGACAACTACGTCACCCCAGCCGATCCGTGGTCACTTTCCTAAACCCAAGCCAAAGCCAGAGCCAACTACTCCAAATAAATTCTAAATAACGTTAATAGATAGAGCAGATTACCCTCCATGGGTGGGGGATAGAGAGTGGGAATACTCCCACTCGTCTTGTATTTTATTTATTTATAACTTCTAATACTCCTTGTACCACCATCTCTCCTTCTAAGTAGCTTCCATAACCTATATTTTTATACTGCTTGTACCAAATTTTTTTTGCTACATTTATCCATTTTTGTTTATCTTTAAGCTCATCAACTTGCATTCCTTTACTTATAAGTTCTTTTTTGAAAAAATATTTTTCTTGATAATCCATTTCCACTCATACTCGGCTGCTTCTAACGCTGCTCTATTTACTGCAATTTTAAGTTTATTAGGTAAACTTTGATAAAAAATTTCGTTTATTAAAATAGGTCCAGTCCATAAGAATGGAGCGTTATTAGTAACATATTTTTGATCTGCTTCCCAAAACTTAGAATAGTATATAACGTTATAGGGATTTTCTTGCCCATCTACGTGCTTTTCTTTTAATGCGTTGAAAGTATCCCCCCAGTTTAATGCTTTTACTGTTGCACCAAATGCCAAATAAGTATCACGCATCAATCGGTTACGAGGAGTACGAATAATAAGTCCTTTCATTTCATCTAGCTGAGTTACAGGCCTCTTAGAATTAGTCATATGGCGGTACCCACCTATCAGCCAGCCAATAGCTCGAACATTATGCTTTTTTGCAAGTATATCATTAACTTTTTCAGTCATGAGTTTACTCTTAAAAAGCTTTTCTGCTGACTCTATTTCAGGGAAAATATATGGAAGCATTAAAAATTCTAAAATGTATGCCTTTAAAGATGCATTTCCTGAAGCAATTACTGTAATGTGCAAAGGCTGCTTAACTTTTGGGTGATTTAGCCCTGACATTACCATATTCATATTAGTTTCTTCCCCACTGATGGCAGGGTATTTCTGGTTTCCACGGTAATGAATTTTAGTAATAAGTTCTCCATTAGAGTATCGACTAACAAGTTCACCAAACTTTTCGAGAGCAAGTACATGTAAAGAAACTTTTGGATTATCAGTACTACAGATAATCGTAGTTGGCTCTGACAATGCTACTTGTATGAACCACAAATAGCTCAATAGCTGACATCCCAATAATTTGGCTAGACCTATAAAACTCATAACTCACTAATTTTTAATATTAAATTTACTAGGGCCTGTTAACACTAATGTTGTTACAATAGGCTCATGGAGATTACAACACAACAATTTAAAATGATCCTTGCTGCCTGTTCAGCGCGGCAATGTAAAATTATCGAATATACAAGTACTCAACGCCGTTCTCTATGTTGCCGAGCATGGTTGTAAGTGGCGAGGGTTACCGAAATATTTTAGCAACTGGCACAGCATTTATACACGCGTTAATCGATGGGCCAAAAAAGGTGTTTTAGATGATGTTTTTTCTGTATTACAAGAAGCTGATGTCATCAATATCCAGGTTGATCTTGTATCGCTCGATAGCACAATCATACAAGTTCATCCTGATGGTACAGGCGCGTTAAAAAAAACGGTCCACAAGCGATTGGTAAATCAAGAGGAGGATGGTCAACTAAAATTCACCTGGTAGCAGCAGATGATCAAACGGCGGTCACTTTTTCATTATCTCCAGGTCAAGCAGGTGATGCACCGGAAGGTAGAAAGCTATTAAAGAGGCTTGAAAACTGTGGCTGGGAAGGTGCGCACGTCATTATGGATAAAGCCTACGAAGGTGACGAAACCAGGCAACTCGTATTTGATTTAAATATGGAGCCTGTGGTTCCGCCAAAAAGTAATCGGTTATCACCTTGGAAGTATGATCGTGAAATGTACAAGAACCGTAATGAAGTTGAACGCTTATTTCGTAGGCTAAAAGGCTTTAGACGTATATTCTCTCGATTTGAAAAATTAGACACTGTTTTTCACTTTTTTATTCACTTTGCACTTATCGTCGACAAACTAATTAGTGTTAACAGGCCCTAGTACTAAATGATATTTTAGCTTATAAACACAGTGATAATGGGATTTCATCTATTTACAATAATGAAGAACAAAAAGTGATGTCGCTTTTGGACATATAGGCAAACAAGGTCAGTTGTAATATCGCATCACCTCATGACGATTCATCGATAGAGAGTATGTCGCATGGGCCTTTCAGGGACTTAATATAATTTTTATACAGGAGTTATTTAAATAATGAGCTTGAGAAACTGTTTTACAGCAATTCGTGCTATGCCAAAATGTGATTGGATAGTACCAGTTAAAAGTCAGAATGTAACATGGCAAGTGTATAGAAGTAGTTTATCAACTAAAATTAGGGATTTAAGAAGGAATAATCATATGGAAGAGGCTGATGCTGTACTTGCTTTACAAAAAGCTATAGAGGATGCTATTAGCCATCATCTTATACACTCTGAGGATCAAATTCCTGATGATTTTAAATTTTAAAATCCTTGCTAATATAAAAATATTTATTCTTTAAGTTCGTAACTCATATTGATATAATGCGCCTGTTGTTTAGATTACTTTCCTAAACACAGCAATCATTTTTAATATTGTAAAAGCCCCATCCCTATGGGGCTTTTTTTTACCCCGAATTTATTGTTTTGGTCTCTTTGTTGTCATCTTTATCTATACCGCTTAAGTCGTATAATTCTCGATCCTTACGTCAAAAAGAAAATAATTAACCATGAAAAAGATAATAGTTACAGCTTTAGCTGTTGTGGGTATTAATAGCGCCCATGCAGATTTGGTGACTAAAAATGACGAGTTTAGAGCTATAGACTTACCACCAGAGTTTAGGCTAGTCGCGCAAGAAATTGAATGTAGGTATAAGCTTTGTCGCCGTCCTTATTTAGGCTTAGACATATCAATTGAGTTCGCACTTGGAGGTCCACACTGGCCTAAGCCACCTAAAGAAGGCAGTAAGCCTATTGAGTTTGCGAATCTAGCTACGGGCCGTGGTGGGATGAGACCTAGTGTTGTTCCTACAGTTACTGTAAAAGGTGGGCCTAGCTGCCCAAGACCACCAAAAGGTAACAGAGCACTAGGTTAATAATTTATTCATATTGGGTAGACTATAATTGGTCTGCTCAGTACTAAAAACAGACAATTAATATCCTTTCAAGCCCCACATTTTTGGGGCTTTTTTTATACTTAAATAAAAATCATGAAAATAACAAAACTCGTCATCCATTGCTCAGACACGCCAGACGACCGGGACGTTACCGCCGCTGATATTCACCTATGGCATGTGCAACGGAATTGGTCAGGCATCGGCTATCACAAGGTAATTCGGCGTGATGGGGTGATCGAGAATGGCCGCCCTGAGTTCTGGCCTGGTGCTCATGTTAAAGGGCATAACCGCAACAGTTTAGGTGTTTGCCTGATTGGTCGAGATGAGTTTACAGAAGACCAAATATTGAGCCTGGACTATGTTTTGAGTGAGTGGAAATTTAAATACCCGTTAGCCGAGATATGTCGACACCGGGACTTAGACCCTAAGAAAACCTGTCCTAATTTTGGTGTGGGGGAATGGTGGGAAAGTGAACAAAGTGGAATATTATCATCTAATCTGTACAGATAAGCCTAAGTAACTAATGCTGGTCAAGTCAGTAATGAAGCTTTTTTACATAGTATTAACTATGCTTTCAATCCAAGCTAATGCTGAACTAAGCATAACTTTGTCTGGTGGGGAGTGGCCACCTTATGTATCAGAAAAGTTAAAATATAATGGAGTAACACCTAGATTAATTACCGATGTGTTTGCCTCAGTTGGGATAAAAGTCAGTTACAGATTTCAAGTTTGGGCTAGGTCTATAGAGGATGCTAAAAAGAGTAAAGTACATGGAACATTTCTATGGTTTAAAACACCTGAAAGAGAAAAGGAGTTTTTATTCAGCGATCAACCTATAGGCTATATAACATTTGTATTTTTTCACTTGAAAAATCGTCAATTTGATTGGAAGAATTTTAATGATTTACATGGGTTGAGAATAGGCGCTACAATTGGTTATAACTATGGCCAGGACTTTATGGACGCTGAAGCTAGCAGTAGTTTGCAAGTGGTGAGAGTAAAGTCTGACCTGCAAAACTTAAAAATGTTACTGAAAAATAGGATTGATATTTTTCCCCATGACTTAAGTGTGGGCTATTTTGAGATAAATAAATTTTTTCCAAAGACAATGGTTCAGTTATTTACTAATCATAATAAACCATTAAAAAAACAAGGTGCATATTTGCTACTTTCTAATAAAATAGAAAAAAATAAGGAGATAATGAGTTTGTTTAATAAAGGATTTAATGAATTTATGGACTCAGGGAAATATGAACAATACTACTTCGATGATCTAGTTAATAATGTGTATGTAAAGTAAAGACTTTGTTACCCACCAGCTGAGCCAATGATGCCAATTTACAAGCAAATGCTAGGGCTATTTTACGTCCGTTCCTTCATTCGCTGGAACTGATATGCTCCTACAAGCAAAATAGTACCTACGGCTATCATGACCAGCATTTTGTGGAATAATGAATAGTCTTGCATATCGTAAAGCACAAGTTTTATTGTGCAGGCTGCAAATAGTAGCAGTGAAAGTTTGAGGATATTTCGATAGTATTCTTTTAAGGTCATAAACAGCACAATAAGCGCATGGATTAGCAAGGTGATAGTAGTTGCAACCGCTAGTACACTACCAAATAGTAATTTAATTATTGCAAGATAGCTCAATAGCAAAATACCATGTCCCACCCATATTTGAATATTGAGTTTTTGGTAGTTTTGCCAAAAAATTTTATTTTGATAACACAGTTTATGGGTGATAAAAATTCCAATTATACCATATATTATTAAAACTATTATGTTAGCAATATTGATATTACTAGCAGCTAGAATGTTAGGAGCTAGTAATAATATCGATAACATCAGTACATAGTTTATTCTAAACACTGCATGTATAAAGGAAAATAAGGGATTGCGAAACTCACTATAAGTCATAATAAGTAGAGCAGGCAACATACTTAAAGCTATATTGCTTGTGAATCCATAAACAAGGGCAGCTATACAAAAGCACATTAGAAAATAGCTAGTGCCAAATGACTGTTGATATCGCGACTGCTTTAATTTTTCTGCTGTTAGTGGCCTCTCTATAATAAGTAACAAGGATACACTAAGAAGTGCTGCAACAATATTTAATAATGTAGCTCCACTAAAGATAGTGACAGCTGAAATCAATGCATTAAATATAGTTATAATGGTTGCGATATAAAATATTACATAAAACTCAATAGTCAGCTGTTTTAGCTTTAAGAGCCAGTTTAAACCCCAACAAATCGCCAATGAAAACCAGAATGCGCTAGTAATGAACTGAGGATAGTGCCGATAAATATGGGGTAATGGAATTAATGGAATGGCTAGATAGACGATTATTCTTACAATATCAGCTGCTTTAGTGAGTCGTCCATCTTGTTCCTGGTTAATATACTGATAAAATAAAGGTAGTGCCCAACCAGAAAAAAATAACTCAGCCCAAGCCAACTTAGTTGTTAATAACTGATCAGAAAAATGAAATGAGCCTACCTGAATACCTCCTTGTATAATGGCAACCACAAAGCAAAGTGGGATTAGCCAGGCAAAAACTTCGCTTACTTTCAGTTTGTATTTCAATGCACTATAAAGTAAGACCGCCCAGGGAATAATGGCTAAGTTCAACCAAATTTCTGTATTTAAAGAAGCAGCGGTATATAGAAAAAATACGGCTAAACCAATACCTAAAGGTTCTGACAATATTAACCTATATTTTTCATAAATTGTCTCGCTATCAGGTTTAAGTTGATAAATTAATAGATATAAAAATATGACTATAATAATTAGGTTAATTATATAATTGTACCACAGGTTACTGTTAATTACGGGGTATTGGCGAATACCAATGTGATTGACAAGTAAACTAATAACATCTAAACCAAGAAACACAGGCATGATTGCATAAGCAATCCCCTGATATATATATGGTAGCTTATCCGTGCTTAGTTTAAACGTGGCAAACCGGCTAAGCTGACTAATCAAGCTAAAACAGCCTATAACACACAACCAGTTAATCCAACTAATGGGAGGTTGTATTAACCAGTAGTATGCTGAATGATTGCTTACAATTGTGAAAGCTGTTAATAGAGTAACTGCTTCTAATAGGCAAAGTAGAGGAATAGTGTACACCAACCATTCAGTTAGTTTTAATTGATGATATTGATTGCGCCACATCAACCATACCAGTAAAGGGACTGATGAAATGGCTAGCCAATATACATTGCTAGTTAAACAGATTATTAACCAAGAGCTAAAGGCTGATAAACTCACGCCCTCATTAGAGTACCTCATAATGATACTTTCAAAAGGCTTTTGTACTTCATCGTAAGGCTGGATAAGTTTAAAACAGCACCAGAGTAAGCCTGTTAATCCAAATAAAGGTAGAAGTATTTCTACGAGAGCAAAATCAGTTGAAAACCAATCTGCGAAAACTACATCTGAAATTAGCTTTAACAGTGCAATTCCATATAAAAAATAGCCTTCAAGTCTTAAGTAATAGGCTTGATAACTGTAACCAAGGTAAACTAAGACTAATCCTTCGATACCAACTAAAATGCCAAACCAATCAAGTGGCATTAGGGCAAACAATGCGCAAGCCAATTGCAGCGAAGCCATTAATGAGACGACGGGGCCAAGTGCTGTTGCTCTTAATTTAAAAAACTGAAATATTGTAGTTATTAAAATGGCATTTGTGAGTAGTAACCCTCCTATTGCTATGTTGCTGGCAGGCAGGCTGAAGCAGGCATAAATAAAGTAAAATAAAATAGTGTTTAAAGCGATAAGGTCAAATGGGACTAATTCAGCTTTAGGCTGTCTATCTTTAACTCCCCAGTTATAACTGAATAAGTAGAAAAAGCTGAATAAAAAGAAAATACTGACTAGATTGAAGTGGTTCCAAAAATAACCACCATATTCTAGTAAGCCTAATGTCGTAAACAGTGCAATATTAGCTAGTATCTGCCAATTAATTCGATGGGCGATGTGTAAATTGGCTATTGTCAACAGCAACAGATACAGGGCAAAGATATGACCAACTACAAATGTGTCGCCCGTTACGATAGGTGATAGTGAACCACCCAATAACGTGACAGTAGCGACCACTTTTGTTTCAAAAGTAATGGCTAGTACATAGGAAATTAATGTAATAATAGCCAGAATGAGGAAACTAGTAAAACCACTGACAACTTCAAAATAAGGCCCAAGAAAGTAGCTAACTAAATAGTCAATGATAATACCTAAGCCAATTAAGCTAGATCCATACTCGCTGAAAGCGGGTTTTTTGATACAAAGCCAACAGCCGAGCAGTGATACAGCGATACCAATCAAATAACAAACGGCAAATTTTGCGTAAAAAGATAAAAACTCAGTAAACGAATATTGAAGTAAATAACCAAATCCTATAACTAAGGTAGTAATACCTGCTGCGGTCATTAAAAAGACTGGTGTCTTACCCTGTTGTTGGTAATGCTCATAAATGTGAGTTATTTGCTCAATTAACCGAGCAAAGGGGCCAATATAAACAATACAGGATATTAGCCAGTTAAATGCATCGACCAACTTATTCGGCTTTTCTTCTGATGTATTTTCTACGTTTTCTAAAGTGTCTGTTGTGTCATCAATAAGTCGTGATTCTGTTAGTTCAGCCCCCTGAGAAACAGGCTCTGTCGACTCTTCTATAGTATCTTGCTGGTTATGAAACTGTTGTTCTGTTTCAGCTGGTATTATAGAAGCTTGTAGTGATGCCTGCTCTGCTTCACCCTGTGTTTCTTGTTGTACACTCCCCAGCCCTATATCAGAATGGCCTGGCTTTGACTGAGAATCTAGATCTAGTTCAGTTTCATGATGTTGTGCTGATAAATCTTCAGGTGATGTTTGAGCAAATTGTTGGCTAATTGTATCAAGCCTAGCTGATAACTGGTTTGCTCTGTTGCTGAACTGCTCCTGCAACTCTGCAAGTTCCTTTTTCAGCAATGCTATTTCAGCTTGATAGGCCGATTTATCCATAATCGCCAGTTAACAATAGATAGTTTCCATCATTATAAGAAAGACAGTATAACTCATATATGACTAATCGTTTGTTTTAATTGTAATTGGACATATAAACTAGCTGCTATTCATTAAAAACGTTGACTCGTCTTATTAGTGTCACATTGGCAACTATTTACTACACTTTGGTTCACTAAAGGATTTAATTTAGTGTAATAATTTTTTTAATAAGAATTAAAAGTAATGCTGTCATTAATTAAAACAAAAGGCAATAAATTATTAGTTTTGCTAGTTGCTACTAACTTTTGTTTGTATGAGGATGCATCAGCTGTAGATATACCGACTGAGAATAATCAATTAAGAAATCCACTAATAGACGAAGAGCAACGTTTGAAAGCAGAAGAAATACAGAAAAAACAACAGTTTACTCCAGGTCAAGAGCTTAAGTATGAACCTGAAGCCAAACAGTTTGACGATATTCAGTGTGTAAAAATAAATAAAGTTAAATTTAAAAGCGTCACTTTGATTGCAAAACAGTACCAACAGAAATTAGTTAATGGTTATGAGTTTACCTGTTTGACAGCAAAAAAAATTAATCAGCTGTTATTGGATATTACCCGGTATTATATTGAAAGTGGCTATATTACCAGTCGTCCTTTAAAGCCTATTATTGATGAAGATACAAACCTTGTGGTACCCATTGTTGAAGGAAAAATCTCTGAAGTAGAACCTGCGACAGGTAATGCCATCAATATTAATACAGCTATACCTAACTTATATAAAGATGTCTTTAATATTAGGGATCTAGAACAAGGTTTAGACCAAGTAAATAGACTAACGTCTAACGATGTTACAGTTGAATTGGCTCCAGGCAAAGCTTTTGGTACCAGTAAATTAGTAGTCAATAATACTGATGAGAAGCAGTGGCACTTATACATAAGTGCTGATAATTACAATGAAGGAAGAGATTCAGGCAGCATCAGTTTCAGTTACGATAATCTACTTGGCTTAAATGATAACCTGTTTTTGAACTGGCGCCATCAGTTATGGTATGCAGAACAAGATAATGAAAGTAAATCGATTAATTGGTCCGTACCTTACGGTTATTGGACATTTGCTGCCTTTATCAGTGAGTTTGAATATCTAACACCAATTGAACTGCCAAATCAAAAATTAAATGCTACTGGTTTTAACCGAGAACAAGGGGTGAGAGTTGACTATGTTGCTTTTCGCGACCAGAAAAATAAACTCAGCCTTGCAGCTCAGTTGATTCATAAAAAAATCAGAAACTATTTAAACGATAGCCTGATTACTATCAGTAGTCATGATTTAACACTAGCTGACTTTTCGATTAACTGGTTTCGCATAGGACTGGGTGCCTTGTGGGTTTCGGAAGTAGGCTATAGTCAAGGACTAGGCATTATTGGTGGTGATGATAAAGATCCACCTGATACTCAATTTGAAAAATGGCGTTATAGCATCAATATGATCAAGTCCTTTACAAATAATTGGCAGTTGGTTAGCTTGCTATCTGGGCAGTTCAGTCGAGATATTTTACCTGGTACTGAGCAACTGCAAATTGGTAGCCCGTATACTGTTAGAGGTTTTAGAGATCAAAGCGCCAGTGCCAGTAAAGGAATTTATTGGCAAAATACCCTCTATGCGCCTTGGAGTAACCTTATAGCTGAAGACTTAAAATGGAGGCCTTATCTTGGCCTGGATACTGGACGTGTGGCAGCGAATGGCGATACTTCTGGCAGAGAACTTGCCGGAGTAACAACAGGTATTACTTTTGACTGGCAACAAACCGGCCAAGTGGATATCCAGTTAGCGCGGTCGCTAAAAAAACCAGACAGCTTTGACCAGGAAGGCTGGCATGCCTTGATCCGATTTGCAATCAACTGGTAACTCTTACCAAGCACAGTAATTCCTCCAATTAGATGTTCTAAAACTAAGCCTATTAATAATTTACAATTATGTGATAACTATCGCTTTTTTGTTTGTATAAGTAAGCCGGTAATAGTTTCTTTACACCGCAAATATATCTGTAAGCCCCATTTTACCTGGCTTGCTAAAAATAATGTAAAAAATTAATACCCTTATCTATGATAAGTCCAACTATTTATTTTAATTTTATAAAGCGATAAATAGATTCTAGTAATAATTAATTGCTATTAAAAAGATGATATCTTGACTAATTCTCATCCATTAGACGACAGCGTTTTGACCATTACGTTTTTTTATTAAACGCATAGTAATTTTCATTTATTAATATTGATTGGCTAGTCAGTATACTACTTACCAAGTTAAACATATGTATGAATTGAGAGATTAACTAACCCTACCTCTCTCAAGATAAACCACAAAATTTAAAATATTTTTGGTGCAAACACGCTGCTACTTGTTTGTGTCATTAGGCAGTTTTTATCTTATGAATGGAGAATATTGACATGAATAAGCCATTATCCGGATTAAGCGGCAAAGGTAAATTAAAATTAGCCGTGGTTGCAGTAATTGTCACTTCAGCTAATACTGCTATTGCTGGCGGTATTAATCCTGCCAATAGTAATACTACTGTGACTCAGCAAAATGGTGTCGACATTGTCAATATAGCAAAGCCTAATAGCAAAGGTTTATCTTACAATAAGTATAATAAGTACAACGTAAGTAAGCAGGGTGTTGTGTTAAATAACGCTACATCTAAAGCCCATTCTCAAATACTAAATAAATCACTTAAGGCAAACGCAAACCTAAATGGTAAATCAGCATCAGTCATTTTAAATGAAGTAGTCAGTAAAAACCCATCCACTTTACTAGGCTTGCAAGAAGTATTAGGTAATTCTGCCAAAGTAGTGGTTGCTAATCCTAATGGCATTACCTGTGATGGCTGCGGTTTTATTAATACTCCCAGTGCTACCCTGGTTGTTGGTAAACCAGCTGTAAGTAAAGGGGAATTAAAATCTTTTAATGTCAATAATAAAAATTCCAGTTTAAATATTAGGGGGAGCGTATCTGCAGCAGATGCAGTATTAAACCTGGTAGCTCCAAAAGTTATCGTTAATGGCCAAGTTAAAGCAGGTAAAGAACTAAGTATTGTTGCTGGTTTAAACCAGGTAGACTATGACCAGCAGTCAGGCTCTATTACAGCCATTAGACCTTTAACTCAAACCATCAGCAGCTTTGATGCTCAATTAATAGGAGCCATGCAAGCAGGCCGTATTCGCATTGTAAATACAGCTCAAGGTGTGGGTGTAAACTTAAGCGGCGCGAGTATAGAGGCTGACGAGTCAATCTCTATAGCATCAGCTGGTAACATAAATATTGCCTCAAAGAAGATAAATGGTAATAGATCTGTACAGGGAGCCAAGCTGAAGAGCAAAAAAAATATTGATCTAAAATCAAAAAATAATATTGACTTAGCTGCAGTAGTTTTAGATTCAAAAAATATCAATATAGCTGCTAATAAACAGGTTAACCTTAACAGCAGGGCAATCGCATATAAATTTACACGGAACAAATCAACTTCATTAAATACTCATGATCCCAACCAGCAGACAGCCTCTTATTTTTTATACCAATTTTATAAGTGTCATCTTGTTTAAGTATATTAAGGGCTATTTGTCTAATCCTGGACATGTTTTCAGCTGAATGGCCTATACGAATTCGACTATCATCTTCCCTAAATGCAACATCCAGACTCCAATGTAGGCTATTCTCAATTTGCCAATGATGCTGAATCATTTCACTGACAGCTTTTGCTGACAAGGGCTGGCTAGAAATATAATAGCGTTGTTCTTTTGCTTTTTTGCCTTGCAAGGTGCGCTCTGTTTCAACCCTAACGACAGCCGCTAAATCGATCCACTCTGTTGCTATAGGTAGTTTAGCCACTGAGTGATAAACCCAGCAGCGCCGTATCTCATGACGGCCATGCTGTTCTTTTTCTGAAGAATGAAAGTCTATAGCGGGACGTTGATACACTTTGGCTTTTTTAGAATACAGTTGTTCTTGAATAGCAGAATATAAACGAGGTTGGTTATTTTTAACTGCCAACAAGTAATGAGCCTCTTTTTCACGAGTTTTTTCAGCAATGGCTTTGTGACATCCCATCGCATCTATTGATACAACAGCACCTTTAACTGTTATTGCTTCTAATAGTTCAGGAATGGCGGTGATTTCATTGGATTTCCTATCAGTTTTAAGTTGGCCTAACACCAGCTTATTTTCTATTGACCATGCGTTAACCAAGTGAATAGCGTTCTTCTTATCAGGTTCAGTAAATGATCGTCTAAGGGTTTTACCATCAATTGCTACCAGCTTGCCAGGTAAGCTATCAGTGATTGACTGAATCCATTGGATGAAGCAGCTTTGAAACGAGATAGGGCAAAGGCGTGAGAAAAAACGACCAAAGGTATCATGAGAGGGTATTCCATTCGGTAGTTCTAGAAAGCTTTTAAACCATGATTCTTTGGCGTTACCAAATCGCTCAATAGCTACCCAGTCATCTGCTCCACATAAAGCGGCACAAATCGTAATAGTAATAATATCAATGAGCTTATGGCGACGATGGCGTTCCATTCGAGGATCATCTAACTGTTCAAAATGATCTAAAACTGTACTATTTTTTACCAATGTTGCACTCTATATCAGTTGCTTTTTATCCTATTATACTGATTTTGTTGTATTTTTATATGCGATTGCCCTGACCTTAACAGTTTATCTACGGTAAAAACGAACATTGGAAAAGACTATCAATTACATGAAGACTTTGCCGGAACTGATATTGGTGAAACAACCACTACGAATACTCATACAGAAAAGCGCAGTCATACTACTCAGCTAACTGCAACCAACGATATTAATATTACTGCTGAAGAAAAATTAATTTTAGATGGTGCTAGTTTAACTGCAGGAAAAAATGTTAATTTGCTATCCGATAGTGATATTCAATTAAATAGTGTAGAAAACATAACTGAAACTAATAAAGATTATTACAAGTGGTTTCGGTTATATGAAAAGAAAACAGTTAATAATGCTAAAAATGTAACCAAGCAAGGTGTTGTTATTCATGCCGGTAATAACATCAACCTTAATTCTGGAAGGAACTTAGAAACTAATGGTGCTGAGCTTAATGCTGAAAATAGCATTAACTCACTAGCAAAAGGGAGTATTATTTTAACTGATAGCTTAAATAGTTTCTCAAATTCTTATTCTTTAAGGACAAAGAATGAAGGCTTGTCACTGAAAAATAGAAAGAATAGTAGAAATCAAGTAAGTAGAACTGTAAATAAAACAAATATCGTAGCAGGAAACAATATTAATTTTGATGTAAGTGACTCAGTTAAACTTTCAGCTGCTCAGCTGAATGCAGAGGGTGATATTAATATTTTGACTGGAGATAATTTAACTGCTGAAGGTGCAGAGATTAATGCAAAAAATAATTTTTATGTAAACACGCAAGGTGGTGTAGAATTAATTGGCAAAATTGCCACATCATCAAATAGCAATATATCAAGTAACTCAAACGGTTTCACAAGCCAAACGTCAAATGACCAAAACACTAAACAGACCGTTAGTCGAACAACGATTTCTACAGGAAAAAATCTAGCCATTCAGTCAGATAAATCAATAACCCTTGCAGCAACTGAATTATCTGCTGAAGGAAATATAATTCTTGATGCTAATAATGACGTAAATATTACAACTCGCCAATACAGTCAAACCAGTAGTCAGAATTCATATAGTGGTGATACAGTGGGCGGTGCTTTCTGGGGTTCTTCTGGTAGCTCAAATCGCGATGATATGCTAAACGAACGTTCTACAGTTAAAGCTGATGGTGAACTATTTATTAATGCTGAAGATAATATACGTATTCAGGGTAGTACTGTCTCAGGAAAAGAAGGGGCATATGCTTTAACCGAAAAAGAATCCATTACTATCGATAATGCAACGAATATTAGCGAAGCAGGGCTATCAGATTATAAAAACCGATTTATTGGGATAGTGACCTCTAATAACGAATCTGATTCAAGAAAAAAAGAGGTTGTTGGTTCTGAAGTTTTATCTGATACCAATATTCAAATATCAAGTGCTAAAGATGCTCAAATAGTGGGCAGCTTGGTAAAAGCAGCCAAAGACTTAAATATTAAAGCAATAGGCAATATCATTGTTGAAGCAGCTTTCAATACCGATTCATCAAATACCAATAAAGACAACACTACGTTTTTTACTGATGGTAATGTTGATGATGAAGCTGGTGAGGCTAGTGGTGCTATAGGAGTTAAAGTAACGAATATAGTTGAAAAAAATGATAAATCAACAGCTATCAAAGGTGGCTTGGTTGCTGGAAATAACTTAGATATTGAAACTAAAGAAACATTCAAAACAAAAGGAGCAGATGTTACTGCGAAAAATGATTTAAATATCACAGCTAAAGAAATAGTAAACGAAGCTGTTTATAATACTGAAACCAATAGCAAAACTACTACCGAAACTAAAGGTGGGATTACCTATTATGCAGGTGTTGAGCGTATTGGTCATGATTATAGAGTAGATTTCAGTAAAAATACTACTACTGGATCATCGTCTAATGCCGTGGTTAATACGTTTAAATCAGGTGGAAATCTTAATCTCAATGCTGATAAGTTTACTGATGAAGCCAGTAATATTTCAGCTAAAGGAAAAACACAAATCAATACTAACCAGCTAACTCAAAAAGCTGTTTATAATACTAAAACGGTTGCTGAAAATTCTGAGACTGGTTTTGGGAGTATTGGTGTAACAATTAACCCTAGTTTAAAGAATGTTTACGAAGATCAGGTTGGTGATATTAGAAAAGATGTTATACCTACACCTGTTGAAACACAGCATATTGATCCTGATTTCGGTCTAAACTTGGCTGGTGGCTTCGATGCTAATAATAATCAACGCATAATTAAAAATGCTATCACAGGCTCTTTGAGTGGTGCTCAAGTAGTGCTAGCAGGGAATTATGTCAACTTATCAGGCACAAGCTTACTTGCAGATTCAGGTGATGTGGTTATTAATGCAGATAAATATACCCATACTGCAGCTTATAACTCAGATATTTTTTCAGCGTTTGCTGAAGGAGGAGCTGGGAGTGCCCGTATAGCTACTCAAACGACAAAGGATGTACGTATATCTGGTAAAGGAGAATACAATTGGAGCAATAATTCTAAGGAAGCTACTAACGCTGTTACTGGCCACATTACTGCTAAGGGTGGAAATGTCTTGTTCAACGTTGGTGAAGGTTATCTGGAAGGTGTTGATATATCTGTCGGTGGTAATGTTTTAGGTGTATCTGAGAATAACTTCACTTTCTCTGCGGCCGAAAATACTGAAAACTCTTCTGATCATTCATTTAAAGCAGGCGGTGAGTTCAGTCTAAAAATCGGCAAGCATAAGAATGGAGCCGTATGGACTGATCAGCTATCCAGTAAGATCTCTGGTAAAGCAAAAAATAAAGCAAGCACTTTATTTGCTTCAAACTCTGATAAGCCCTCAAAATTTGGAAAGTTTAAATATAAAGTAACTTCAAGTAGTGCTTATAGCAAAGCAAACGATATTTTAGCAAAAACCAAGCAAAATGTTAATGATACACGGGTTAAGTCAGCTAAAGGTATTGGTCTTGCTGGTAATTATGAAGAAAAGGTAACAACAAAATCTTCAACCACACATAAAGTAGGTACTATTACAGCAGGTGGAGATATTCGTTTCACTGCCAAAAATGGCGACATTACCTTAGAGGCTACCCAAATAAATTCAGATGGTAAAACAGAATTCATTTCTGAAAAAGGGACTGCCGAAGTACTAGCTGTTTACGATACGGAAAGTAATAGTGTTTCCCACCACAAAGTTGCTGGTGAAGTGGGTATTAAGGCTGATAAAGACGAAGCTAGTTTGAGAAGTAATAATGATGCTGATGCGAGTGATAAAAGTGATTCAAACCAGCAAGATAAAGGTAAATATACCTCGAAAGACACATCAAAAAATAAAGCAGTTGCTGACACAAGTGATAAATCTAACGATAGTAGTAAAGGATCAACAACCAAGGATAAATCAAAAAGCCTGAAAAATGGTGCTTTTAATAAGCTACAAAGAGCAAAAAGTTTTGTAAACATTGGTGCTGATGTGCAGTGGAATGATACTGAATCAGGAAGTCAAACTGCTGTTGTTAGCAATATAAACTCTCAACAAGGTATCAATATTATCTCTGGAAAAGGAAAAACTGTTATCCAGGGAGCTGATATTTCATCTGCACCTGATGCCGACATTAAATTAGCTGGAAAAGGTGGTATTGACTACCAAGTGGTTTCTAGTACTAGCTCTATTAAAGAAAATATCAATAATATTGGTTTGGGCGTAGAGCAGAAAAAAGATGTTGTTTCTATTAATAGCGACCATAAAGCATTGGATAATTTTATAGTAAAAAGGAAAACCAAACCTTTTACTAAACATAAGATATCTAATGATAGAGTTGCTGGTTTAAACCTAGAGCTTAGCCGGGCAGACTACATCACCACCACAGAACAAGCAGGCTCAATTAAAGGCGGTGCTATTGAGGTGGTATCCAATAATGCTGATGTAGTGTTTGTGGGGACTGATATTAAAGCCGATTCTTTTAAAGTAGTTGCTAAAAACTTTACCCATGACGTGACCACATCAACTGTTAAAGGTAATGGCTGGAATGCTAAATTAGCGGTTAATCCATTAGAAGCAACGGTAATAGATGATAGGATCAGCGGACTAGATAAAGTTGATAAAGCCAAAGCAGCTGGTAGGAATTATAAAAATGGTATTGTTGGTGGTTATGACAACAGAGACATGGTCACTCACCAGGGTGGTAATATTCAGGTCAACAGTATTGATATGAAAATAAATGAAACTGCTCGTTTTGTTGGTACCAATTTAACTTCTGACCAAGGGGAAATATCGGCTGGTAAAGATATTCAACTGGAGGCGGCGACTTCCAACCATAACCAATATAAAGTACAGGCTGATTTAGGGGTGGGCTTAGAAAGTAAAGCAAGTGTTGAATACAAAGATATTGATAGGGTAGATCATCAAGGCAGTCAGTTATATATTAGCAAAGGTAAGGTAACTGTTGACAATAACCTGTCGTTAACCAACTCTACTATTACTGGCAATATTAATGTAACAGTGGATGGTAACTTTAATGCCACTAGTGTGAAAGATAAAGATGTCAGCACTGAAATCGATAGTTTTATAGCGTTAAAAAGACCGGCTGGTACCGTTACTTTTACTGATGCTGTAGAGAAAAATCTGCCAATCTTGAATGTGATCAGAAAAATAAAAGATATATTAACTCATCAGGTTGGTGCTAAAGCTGACGTTAAAACCAGTGATACCAACGCAGTTACACAAGCTTCTAAAGTAGATGTTAAACGAATAAAGGTTGGTGGTGATGTGACTTTAACGGGAGCCAATTTTGATGCTGAGTTAATTAGTGTCAATGGGGCTATTAATACCTCAGCCGTATCTGGTTCCGTTGATAAAACGGAAGCAACTGGTGAAATCAGTTTAGGTTTACAACCCGTTGTGGATACAGTTAAACAAGCAGCAACAGATATAGTTGAAGGAAAAGTTATTGGTGAGTCGTTAAATGCAGCAGTGACAGTAAGATCACCTGTCACTTATGTAAAGGAAAAACAACAACAAACTATTAACTCAGAACTAACAGTCAAAAAGTAGTAGGAACTTTATGAACTCTATATTAATCCTGACTCTTCACTGATAGTCAGGATTTTTATTTTATAAAATTATAAATTGTTGTGTTTATTAAATCTACTGGTTATAAATTGAGGGTGATAGCGTAGAGCCTTCTTCTAGGCTTTGGCATCTCTTAATCAAAGAAAGCATTCATCTTCAAAGGGTTTCATCTACACTTTAATCAGTGAACTCAAAATTGGTAGTTAGTTTGATGAAAATGAAGTTAGCTATTTGTGGATTGTGGTTAGTAGTTGCTGCTCATGTGGGTGCAAGTCAAACAACTGTTCAATTGGAAATTCCTAAAGACTGGAAAGTTGATACTCAACCGATCAAGGAAGAACCAACTGGTGCAGATGCAAAAAAAGTTTGGGTAGCTTTAGAAGAATCGGCATTTATTGAGATAGAGCAGCCCAACACAGATGTAATGTTTGTAATTGGTTTATTAGCCAAAGCAAATCTGCCAATAAAAGCAAAAGATCCATTATCTTTTCAGCAAGAAACGATAAAGATAGAGCATAAAACCCCCCTGTCAGGACCAACTTCTATCAAACTGGATAATGTGCCTTTTTCTACTTTTGATGTAAAAGTGAGAGGGGCTAAAAAGAAAGAATTTTTTGAATCTCATTATATTGGTTATTTGGGGGATCATATTCTGCAAATTTATACATCCTGCCTGTCGAAGCAAGAGTGTGCCCCTGCGAATAAAGCGATTGCTCAGCTTAAAATCAATTAGGAATGTAACCGTCTGTTTTTCTGAATGTTTTTTTGTTCTTGAGAGTGATGAAAAAGTACTGTTGCTTGCTTGACCTTAGAGCTAACTCTAGGGTTTATACTGCTGTTGTGATTAGCTCTGTTAGAGTGGTTATTGATAACACTCAGTAAATTAATACAACACTTTGGTAACACCGGAGGCCCCATAGTGACAGTTGCAACCCAGTTTTGGTTACTACTTACTGAGTCAGCCCCTTGGTTATTGTTGGGATTTTTTATAGCGGGTTTGATTAAAGTTTTTATTCCTCCTAAATGGATCGAAAAACACCTAAAAGGTCAACATTTTAGCAGTGTTATTAAAGCAGCAGTTATTGGTGCCCCACTACCATTGTGCTCTTGTGGAGTTATTCCTGCTGCTATTGGTGTGCGCCGAGCTGGAGCATCGAAAGGAGCCACCACTGCATTTATGGTAGCAACCCCAGAAACAGGCGTTGATTCAGTTAGCTTGTCCTACGCAATGATGGGGCCGGTTATGGCAATTGCTAGGCCCATTGCTGCAATTTTCAGTGCGTTAGTTTCTGGCTTGCTTGTTAACTTATTCGAAAGAAAAAGTAAAGCAGATGAAGTACTCCTTAATAATTCAAAGTGCGGAAGTTGTTGTGGGCAAAAAAACAATGCTAACAGTCAAAGCAGTTGTGGTAATCAGCCTTCAAAGCTATCAATTTATCATAAGTTATTAGCTGCCACTAAGTTCGCGACGACTGATTTACTAGCAGATACGGCTGGTTGGTTATTAATAGGTTTATTAGGTGCTGCACTGATAACTAGTTATGTACCACAAACCTTTTTATTAGAGTGGGGGAATGGGGTTATTGCCATGATGTTTATGGTATTAATCAGTATTCCTATGTATATATGTGCAACCGCTTCAACGCCATTAGCTGCTAGTTTAATGTTAGCCGGTATTTCTCCTGGCACAGCTTTAGTCTTTATGCTTGCTGGCCCTGCGACTAATATTGCAACCTTAGGTGTGATTGGTCGGGAATTAGGTAAGCGCTCTTTAGTTGCGTGTTTAGTTGGAGTAATAGGAACTGCTATTTTCTGTGGATTGGTGCTAGATGCAAGTATCAACTATTTTGGTTGGACAATGGTGTTAGCTGGTAGCCAGGAGCATCACTCGCAAGGGATAGGTTGGGAAACGATAATGGCATTATTGCTTGTTGCATTAATGATTAGAGTATATTGGCAAAAAATTAGACGGCAGTTCTCTCCATCTTTAGTTAGTGTGCCTTAGTTAATATAGCCTTCTCAGTTTAAACTCTGAAGAAGGCTATTGAGCATACAATGCAATATGCGGCTTTAATTCAGTATTCACCCTCTTCAGCAGGTTTAACTCAAAATAAGGGTTAACCTGACGAGTCCTGGTTTTTAATAATGCTGCCAACCACCTTGAGTCTTTCATTGACCGAGTTGTAACTACTGCTCTGGCATTTTCTTTTACCATTTGATCGACAATACTATCCAACACATAGCGTACATCGAATAAACGATCCTGAACTTCATTCTGATTTAAAATAATAATATTCAGAAGAACTGAATTAACATCTTGAGGTAGCTCAGCTAATACCCGGCGTTGCTCATCACTGAGGGACTCAAATAAAGTCTTAGCGATCAGCGAGTCATCTCCTTTTGCTGGAGGCTGAATAATTGTTACTTTACCAGTGGATTTAGTGCCTTTAGTGGCAGACGCAACTTGTGCTTTTACTTGTTGCCGAATCTGGTTGACTAACTCATTTCCTCCAGCAATATCTGGAACAACTTGTTGAGCAACATTGGCATAGTATAAAGCTTTTGCTTGATTATTTTGGCCATATTCATGGTAAGCCACTTGCATTAACCTGCGTGCTAGAGTTTGTTTAAGGCCAACCAGTTCTGGGTGAGAAGGAGCGTTTTGCTCCAACTCATGGATGTTAGTTAAAGCACTGTTTGAAATTGGCTTGGTGAGATTTCCTGTATCAATTAAACGTTTAATTTTATTGGCCAGTTGATCAGCTGCAGAGGTTTTTTTAATTGTATAGTTGGTTGGCTCTGATTGAGTCGCTGAAAGCCTGGTTTTAATCGCAATAGGCTTGCTGGCCAGGGCTGTTTGGGTGGCTGTTGTTGGCTGCTCTTGTACAGGAGGTATTGATTGACAGCCCATTACTAAAGCAGTAATGCCAATTAGAATTTGCTTACTCACTGCTTTAGAGGCAACTTTTTTCATAACCCCAGGAACACTTAACTGGTACACAAAATTATCTTTCTTTTATTTGGTTGGAGCAAAGCCCAAAGTTCATCTTATTTAATAGCGCTATATTGATGATATATGGCCAAATTATGTAGTTATTTACTTGGCTGGCGCTTAGTATTGTTAAATAAACAGCCAATCAACATAAAGTTAAACTGGATTACATAATACCTTATCTAACCAAGCCTTTAAATCAGTTGCTGAGCTTAATTATGTAACAAACTATTAAACTAGAAGCTAATCGCTTCCTTTTAACCTTTTTTCAAAAAACTGTGATAAAGTCGGCATAATTAAAGTCACTAAAAATAAAACTCCTGCACATACCACTATGGTGGGGCTTGTTTGTGTATCCCAATGGTAAGAAACGAGAAGGCCACTTACCACGGCTAAACTACCTATTACGCTTGCTCCCACAGCCATCGATTCAGGGGTATTGGCAAAACGTTGAGCGGTTGCAGCTGGAATAATCATCAGCGATGTTATTAGTAACATACCCACTATTTTCATGGCTACAGCAATTACCAGTGCAATTAGCAGCATTAAGGCTAAACGCAACCAAGCTACCGGCAAACCTTCTACTTTTGCTAAATCTTCATCTACCGTAATCGCCAGAAAGGGCTTCCATAGTAAATAAAGCACTACTAGGACAAGTCCTCCACCAGCAAATATCCAGACAATATCGGTTGTGGTTGCTGCTAGAAGTTCTCCAAATAAATAGCCCATTAAGTTGTCACTAATTTCTGTGCTATCCATCAGGCTGATCGTGACTAGCCCTAAAGATAATGAGGTATGTGCCAAAATCCCCAATAATGTATCGGAAGCAATCATGTGCTTTTGCTGTAAGGAAACCAATAAAATAGCCAGCAATACACATACTATTATCACTGCCAAGGTAAGGTTAACTTGCAATAAAAAACCAAGAGCTACTCCTAGTAATGCAGAGTGAGCTAAGGTGTCGCCGAAATAAGCCATTCGACGCCACACAATAAATGACCCTAAAGGCCCAGCCACTACTGCTACGCCAATGCCTGCCAGCAAGGCATCACTTAATAACCAAAAAAAATCAACCATATAACTTACTGTTACTTAATATTGTTAGGATCTTAACAAACTACTTGCTTGAGATTTTTTATTGGCTGATGACTTTTCCATCCACGCCATGTTGATGGTCATGATGGTGGGTATATACAGCCAGTTCTTCTTCAGGCTCTCCAAAAAGTGCTAAATATTCTGGATGATTACTTATTTGTGAAGGTGAGCCAGAACAACAAATGTGGCGATTTAAACATACAACTCGATCAGTGGCCGCCATTACTAAATGTAAATCATGAGAGACCATTAAAACGCCACAGTCTATCTCGTTACGAATTGATTGAATCAATCGATACAGCTCTTTCTGGCCACTAATATCTACACCTTGAACAGGCTCATCCAGCACTAACAATTGAGGCTTGCGTAATAAAGCTCGCGCCAGCAAGATTCGCTGCATCTCTCCACCAGAGACTTTTTGAACAGGGCTTTTCTGCAGTCGTGAAACTCCTACTCGTGCTAGAGCAGCTTTAATTTCTGGGATAGAGTAATGCCCTGCCAGTGCAAGAAAGCGTTCTACTGTAAGGGGAAACGTTGGCTCAATATGCAGTCGTTGTGGCATATAACCAATTCGCAGATTATGCTGTTGAAATCGTTCACCGCGATCAGGTGCCAGTAACCCTAATACCAGTTTGACTAAGGTAGTTTTACCTGCGCCATTAGGGCCAATCAGGGTAACGATTTCCCCTTGGTGCAACTCTAAATTGACACTTTGCAACACTTGTCGCTGTTGAAAGCTAACACCAATATTTGTTAGCGAAACAAGTAATTTGGTCATAGATTAATTAACCAGATACTCACTGCGATGATTGACAGTTAGGGCATAACCCTACAACTTCAACGGTTTCATTTTCCACTGTAAAGCCTGCTTGATGTGCAAAAATACTGAGTTCTTTGGCTAGGGTATCGCTATTGATCTCCATAGTTATGGCGCAATTACGACAAATCAAAAAGAAACTCTGGTGTTGATGTTCAGGCATAGGGCAACCAATGAAGGCATTCAAGGAGCTTATTCGGTGTACTAAGCCTTGCTCCTGCAGAAAGTCTAGTGCCCTATAGACTGTAGGAGGCGCTGCTTTTTTACCCGACTGATCTGAGAGCAAAGCCAATATATCATAAGCACCGAGTGGCTTATGACTTTGCCATACTAGCTCCAGAACTTGGCGGCGTAACTCAGTTAACTTAACACCACTCTTCTTGCAAAGTTCATCGGCGCGTAACAGGGCATCTTCAATACACTGGCCATGATCGTGAGGGTTAAGCAGTAAAGTTTGTTTATCAGATCTAGACATAGTGACCAAGTTATTGTCTAATTAACGTTATAGTATAACATTTCATATAAATGCTTAAACAATTTAAAAACTGTGGCAAAGCTTAAACATAAGTCTTGTACACCGTAAAAGTTGAGCATTGTAACTAATGAATGCTTTGCAAATGATGGTTGCACCAAGTACAAACAATTCAGCTGATGGCTTGTTATTTGTGGTATGGAGCTAGGATCTTGTTCAACACCTTTAAGCAATTAGTAGCCTGTTTTACCCGACGGTTTACAGTTATCTGCCTCACTATTCTTGGCTTGGTTTGGCAAGTAGCTGCGTTTGGTGCTGAACAAGTAACTCAAGTTAGCACATCACCAGTCAATATTTTAGTGTCGGTAAAACCTCTCCAGCTCATTGCTAAAGCAATTACTGGTGATATAACCACACCAGAAGTTTTAGTTCCCACTTCTGCTTCCCCACATCATTATGCGCTTAAGCCGTCTGATCTTACCAAAATTCGTCAAGCAGATGTGGTGTTTTGGGTTGGGCCTCAAATGGAAATGTTTTTACAAAAGCCGTTAGCAAAACGTTCTCTAAGTCAGCCCACAGTATCCTTAATGGATCTTGATAATTCAGTAGTAGGGCTTGCTCCCATAAGTCAGCAGCATGATCATCACAATCATAGTTTTGAGAGCAAATTGCATATATGGTTAGATCCAAAACAGGCATTACGTGCCGCACAAACAATCACTAACACCTTATCAGAGCTATACCCTAACTATCGTAATCAATGGCAAGCTAACTTGACTCAATTTGCTGGACAGTTACACAAAGTAGATATTGATAATCAACAGTTACTTTCAACTGTTAATCACAAAGGTTTTTTTGTCTTACATGATGCTTATGGCTTATTAGCTGAACACTATCAGCTCAATATTATTGATAATGTCACAACAACCCCTGATCAACTATCTAGCACACGCCATATCATCCAGCTAAGAAAAAAGCTGTCGTCTGCGGGTAAAGCTTGTTTATTTCTTGAGCCACAGTTCTCGCCCAGAATTTTAACTAAATTAACCCAAGGTCTCCCTATTAAAAAAGCCATTTTAGACCCACTTGCTATTGAACAAGTGGTAACTCAAAATGGTTATGTTAATTATCTGCAAAGTTTGGTGGGCAGTTTGTATTATTGTCTATCGACAACAGGTTAGTCTGAATATCCAGAATCATTGATATTCGGTGAAATACTCAGGTTAGCTTCCTTCAATAAACTGTAACATCACGCCAATAATCTATTGCTACCCTTTAAGTTTGAATAAAATTTTTTATCATCAAACGAAAGCAAAGGAAAAGCATGTGACGCATAGGTCGGCAGTTGTCGAAAAGCTAGACAGTTACCAGGAAAAATACCAAAGCTGTCGAGCTCACACTTGGGTATTATGTGAGCCCTTAGAGCTGGATGACTATAATTTACAAGCTGTAGTTGAAACAAGTCCAGTTAAGTGGCATTTAGCTCATACAACCTGGTTTTTTGAAACCTTTATCCTCGCCAAGTTGGAAGACAACTTCAAACCATTTCATCCAGCCTTTCATCATTTGTTTAATTCCTACTATAACGGCATAGGTAAGCCCTTTATCAGGCGAAACCGACATTTACTTTCCAGACCAACTGTAGATACTGTTTACAGATACCGAGAGCATGTTGATGAAAAAATAAAAACATTACTTAAGCATAACAGTAAGCTTTCTGATCATCAGCGAGAGTGGTTACTATTCAGATTGGCACTTGGTATTCATCATGAACAACAGCACCAGGAGTTGATACTAACCGATTTAAAATATAATTTTTTTCAGAATCCTCTACTGCCACGTTATCAAACTAAGTTACCGAAAATAAATCATAAACTTACCAGTCCAGAGTTGAAGTTTATTGAGTTTCCTGGAGGGAAAACCACCATCGGTTATGAAGATAAAGGCTTTAGTTTTGATAATGAAA
The DNA here is from genome assembly GCF_011009015.1 of Spartinivicinus ruber. Taxonomy (NCBI): domain Bacteria; kingdom Pseudomonadati; phylum Pseudomonadota; class Gammaproteobacteria; order Oceanospirillales; family Zooshikellaceae; genus Spartinivicinus; species Spartinivicinus ruber. Next base: position 6,241,936 of record NZ_CP048878.1, on the reverse strand, counting down.
AACCACCTCATGAAATATTGGTACAGCCATTTTCCTTGGCAAATCGTCTGGTATTGAATCATGAATACTTAGCATTTATTGAAGACAAGGGTTACCAAAACCCCGAGTTTTGGCTGGCTGATGGTTGGGAGTGTATTTGTCGGAGCGGTGTTAATAAGCCACTATACTGGTATCAAAAAAATCGTGAATGGTATGAATTTACTTTATACGGCAGTATGCCACTTAATATGCAAAGTCCGGTATGTCATATTAGTTATTATGAAGCTGATGCCTATGCTCGCTGGGCAGGATATCGCTTGCCTACAGAACAAGAGTGGGAGTTTGTAGCAAAACGATACAGCCACCTAGCGGATGTTTTACCGAATTCCCCTTATCATCCATTGCCTCATACTAACACTTATGAAATCAATCATTTATTTAATCATTGCTGGCAATGGACCTTATCAGCTTATTTACCTTATCCTAAGTTTAAACCATTTATAGATGAAGTGGGTGAATACAACGGTAAATTTATGTGTAACCAAATGGTGTTACGCGGTGGGTCATGCTTGACTCCTCATGACCACATTAGACCAAGTTACCGTAACTTTTTTTATCCTAAAGACCGGTGGCAAATGACTGGCATCAGATTAGCAAATTAAAGGACTAAAAAATATGTCTACTAATACTGTTTTTTTCTATGATCGTTTAGCCGCTGCTAATGATACCAATGAAGAAATTTTACAAGATTTAACTGCCTCTCCTAAAAGAATAAAACCAAAATATTTCTATGATAAAGTGGGATCTCAACTATTTGATAGGATTACCCAATTACCTGATTACTATGTAACAAGAACTGAACTCAGTATATTAAAAAAATATTCTGAAGCCATTGCTCAGGCAGTTGGTAACCACACTTTATTAGTCGAATATGGTAGTGGTAGTAGTGAAAAAATCAGAGTTTTGTTAGAAGCTGTACAACCAAAGGCTTACATGCCATTGGATATATCCCGTGCTCACTTACTCGATTCAGCACAAAAGCTGGCTAATGATTATCCTTGGTTAGAAGTACATGCTGCTTGTTTAGACTACAGTCAACAATTAAGCCTGCCAAATACCGAGTACACCCATAAAGTAGGTTTTTTTCCTGGCTCTAGTTTAGGTAATTTTGAGCCAGAAGAAGCTAAATTATTTTTGCAAAGGCTAAAACAACAGTTGGGTGATGATAGTGCTCTAATTATTGGCATAGACTTAGTTAAGCCAGTCGAAATTTTGAATAAAGCTTATAACGACAGCCAAGGAGTGACAGCCAAGTTTAATAAAAATGCTCTGCTGCATCTAAATAAGCTTGTTAATGCTAATTTTAACCCTGAACTATTTTCTCATAAAGCTTTTTTTAACAATGAAAAAAGTCGCATTGAGATGCATCTAGTAAGCTTGATCGACCAGATTATTACTATTAATAACAAAAAAATTCGTCTAGCTAAAAATGAATCAATTCATACTGAAAATTCTTACAAATATACAACTGCAGACTTCATTAGCCTAGCAAGTAGTGCTGGTTTAGCTTGTACTCAACGTTGGGTTGATGACAAGCAATGGTTTGCTATTTTTTATGTAGAATAACTATTTTAAACGACTAATAGTCCATGACTAAGCAGCGGCTGATATCTGTTTGTTATGTGTATTACAGTGTTTAGTAGAGCAAGCAGGAGTAAGTACGACTGGGTAGTATTCTTTTACTGCTCTGTGCCCATTAAACTGCCAACGTTCGATTAATATCGAGTTTTTTAGTTTGTTATCTTCGGCATTTACAATTAACTCAATAAAACTGCCTGATTCAACATAGGTGGCTATTGGGGTGATTAAATCATCCAAGTCACCTTCTGGTGTTTCAGATAGAACTATTTGATTAATATTTCCATTTTTATCAAACTCTACAGAAAAACCAGATTGCTTAAACTCATCCATGATAAATGGCTGTTGGTTGTCATAGGTAATATCACTACGCTGATAACATAAAGCTTCTAATAGAGGGATAAATTGTGAACGGTGAATAAAAAAGTGTGAATGGTAATGACAATATTTGTCCATCATAATTCCCGTAAAAATTACTAGAAAAATTTTCTTAATTAATTTTATTGACAACTGTGTATACGGTGTACAACTACTCCCCAAACAACATTGTCTACATACCCTGTAATATTAATTGGTTTAGTCTGTGGGTTGCGAGTGATTAGCCAAGCTTTATTTTTAGTCAGTTGTATTTCTTTGACTGTTAACTCTTTTTTTTCTAGCTCTGCAATGACAGTGCTGCCATTTTGAGGTGTTAAAGAGCGATCCACCATCAAAAGGTCACCTGAGCGAATCCTTACTTCTAGCATAGGTTCCCCCTCAACCTGAACAAAAAAAGTGGCCAATGGATCTTTCACTATAAACTCATGAAGATTGATCTTGGCCTCAGCATGGTTGTTTATGGGAAATGGGTCTCCAAATGCTGAGTGATTACTGAGCAATGGTACTTTCTCTGTTGGCTGAATCTGCTTAGCCGTAAATAGCTGAGTGACGTGCATGATGATAACCATATACTGTATTTATATACAGTATATTAATCGAAAATCTGGTTAAGGCAATTATTAATTTCTATCTTATAAAAGATTCTGATAGCTTTTTATTTTAATGAAATGAGCTTTAACAATTATGAAGTTAGTTATTAACCACGATCTTTTTGGTGTTAGTTATAGGTAGTTAGGAAAGGAGCACTGGCTGGATAAAAAAAAGCCACATAGGTTTATGTGGCATTTGTTCAAATTTCAACGGCAGGTTATTTATGATCAGGCAGTTTGCATATGCCCTTGTACGTGGTTAGCCAGATTATAGAGTGAATCAACACGGTTATGGATCGTTTCTGCTATGTCTTGCTTCTGAAACTCAGAAAGGTTCTCTAGCTTGTCCAACATTAATAAGTTTAAGTGCAAGCAAGGGCTTTGGGCACGAAACTCTCTCAAGTCGCCGTTTACTAATACAGGCAAGAACTGATGTCCTTTATTCTTAAGGAAGCTGTTAAGCACTTCTAGGCCTTGGCCTAAAGGGTAGATCTTTTGCTGTTGCTTAATTGGTAGCACCATATACAGCTTTTTGGTTTTATTCACTGTATTCGCCACGAGCATAATATTAGTAGGGCGAATAGCACTTTCATCAATATGATTGAAAGTATCATGAAAGCAATAAAAATTGGGAAGTATCACCAAACCACTGTTGTAGTTATTTGGTGTTATAACCTCATAGTTTGAGTACAGTTTTGAAACTGTTGGACTGTACACGCAAAAGCAATCTGCAATCAGTTTAAAAAAGTCGATTGCCTTTTTGCGATTAAAAATATGATTTAGATCCCATACTAAGTCTTTGTTGTCGACGTCCGTATAGCTAACCATACATTCACCCTGCTTCCTGCCATTAAAAGAAACTTGTGTTACAAATTAAACACTATATCGGTAACATTGGGAAACGTTCTTATTTCTGATTTGTTAACTAATTATTAATAAAATGTGATTTAACTCATATTATTCATTAATAACTTTTAAATAAAAAAGCATTTAAATCAAGCATTTGTTTTGAATTCATGAGGTTTCTAGTAAAACATTTATAAAAAAAATAATTCAGGTGAGTATAACTGATTGGTCAATTAAAATTATCTATTGATACTTGTACTTTAAATCATCATAAATGTTATTAAAAAATCATTTTTTATAGCTAAATAGTGTACTTTAATAAAAGCCATATATTTTACATTGAGTGAGTAACAAGTTAAGTGTCTTTACAGTCCTATACTCTTTGCTGTGAGTATATATCGCTTCATTTCTACACCTAAAAATGTGTATCTCTTGCTTGGATTTGACTACTGGTCTATGTAGCCTCCAACCTTGTATACTCAAGGGGATACTTGTGATAGCAATAAACAAAGGGGGCATATTGCTAGTTATCGACGACTCTTCCTACCGTTCACTAAGTTATAACAGTCGTATACGTTTTCTGGTGGTTCACTATACTGCAATTAATTTTGTCGAGGCAGTGGCTGCGCTCACCACTAATGTGAGCGCTCACTATCTTCTACCTTGTTTAGAGGATTCTAGCTATCCTTTCCCTGACTTACGTACCTTTAAGTTGGTAGATGAATCGCAACGAGCTTGGCATGCTGGCATCAGCGCCTGGGAGGACAGAGTTAATATCAACGACCAGTCTATTGGTATCGAGATTGTTTATCAGCCAGAGGAAAGGGCTAACTCAGCAGATTTGGATTTTCCTGATTATCCTACCGATCAAATCAAACAGTTGATTTTATTGTGTAAAGACATACTACAACGTCACCCCGATATTACCCCTACCCGTGTTGTTGGCCACTCAGACATTGCTCCAGATAGAAAGGCAGATCCTGGGCCAAAATTTCCATGGCAGCACTTATACTTGGAAGGAGTTGGGGCTTGGTATAATCCCGAAACTGTTGAATACTATCAACAGCAGTTTCGTAAAACCCTGCCATCTGTAATGGAAGTTCAACAAAAGCTGAAAGCCTATGGTTATCCGATAAAGCTGACAGGTGTAGAGGATGAGCAAATGCGACAGGTTGTGAATGCATTTCAAATGCATTTCAATCCCGAGTCTTATTATGGTCAGTTAGACATAAAAACCGTGGCAGTACTTTATGCATTAGTGGATAGGTATTTTTAGCTTTTAACTTTATTAGGGGACTTTTACTTATCAGCAGTAATATCTGTGTAATGTTTTAACACCCATTTATATACCAATGATTTTTTCAAGCGAAATAAAGCGATATTAATTAGGTCTACATCTTCTTTAGCAACAGAACGTTTGCTAAATAGCAAATGAATACTATTATCGTGAACAACTAATGGGTGAAATTCAAATTTTCCAACCAGTTTCATTTGACGCGTTAAAAAGGTTGCAGCTACTTGATCATCAACGACAGCTGTTAACCTACCTGCTTCAAGTAACTTCATGCGCTGTTCTGGACTGGAAGTCAAGTGCACTTTTTGTTTTAGGTTTTTATCTTCAAGCACTTTTTGAAACTCAGGGCCATAATAAGCACCATTACTAGCTCCAATTTTAACGTCGTATTTATTGAATAGCTTCATCAAATTACTGGCAGGATATTTTTTTGATTCTCCTTTGCGGAAAACTAATAGCATTACTTCCCGTCGATAAGGATCAGAATAATAACCATATTTTTGTCGTTCTTCAGTAATTGATGCGGCTGTCACCATATCAATTTTGCCTTCTTTGACCAAATTCAGTGCACGTCGTCCAGGAATTTCTTGAAGTTTGTACGGACATCCCGCTGCAGTAAGTAGCAGATCCATAATCATAGCATCTAAACCATCAGGTTGGCCTTTATCCTTGGTCATAAAAAAAGGCTCCCATTTATTCCATGCAGCCTCAAGTTGTTTTGAACAGGCAAATACACTTGTAACGGTTGTTAGAAGAAAGAATAAAAAAATAAAAGCCTGATGCCACTTTTTCATAACAAGCCCCGAAAAGTGCAAATTAATTTAAGGTAAGCTTATATGATATGGTGGAAACTACCACTACTTTAGTGTTATTCTTAAAACTTATTTATTTTTAAATTGTGGATTCCTTTTCTCAATAAAAGCTCGCATACCTTCTTTCTGATCCTCGGTTGCAAATAATGCATGAAAAGTTCTACGCTCAAATAAGATACCTTCTTGTAAGCTTAACTCTAAAGCACGATCAACAGCTTCTTTTGCCACCATAGCAGCAGGCTTTCCATAAACAGCGATAGTTTCTGCGGCGGCAATAGCTTCATCTAGCAATTTATCATCTGGAATAATGCGTGCAACTAATCCAGTACGTTCAGCTTCTTCTGCGTCTATCATTCTACCAGTTAAAATCATGTCCATGGCTTTGGATTTACCTACTAACTTGGTTAATCGTTGTGAACCACCTATCCCAGGTATAACGCCAAGTTTGATTTCTGGTTGACCAAATTTAGCGGATTCCGCAGCAAAAATCATGTCGCACATCATTGCCAGCTCACAGCCACCTCCCAGTGCATATCCGGATACCGCTGCAATTGTTGGTGTGCGTAATGCTGTGAAACCATCCCAAGCAGCAAAAAAATCTTGATAAAACATGTCCATATAAGATTGGTTAACCATTTCTTTAATATCAGCCCCAGCAGCAAATGCCTTTTCTGAGCCGGTTATGATAAAACAACCTATTTCGGGATCTTGATCTAATGGTTGTAAAGTAGTGACTATTTCTTTCATAATCGCTGAGTTCAGCGCATTTAACGCTTTTGGTCGATTCAGTTTAACAATAACTACTCGCCCTTTGCGTTCTATTAAAATATTCATAGTTTCCTCATTGCATCATTTTTATTAGATAAAACTTCCTTATGAATCCCAAATAGCACCATATGCAGGAATTCCTCGAATTTCTAAGCCATGGACAACTTCATAAGTTAATTTCTGATTTGAAATACAAATAACCGCTTCGGCATTAAAATAGCGATAGGCTAAATAAGCCAGTTTAACCATATCTGGTTTACCACTTTCAGTAGTGTCCCAAATAGTAGCATTAGGCTCTGCTGCTAAGATTTCATCGACTAAAGCATCTCCGTAAGTTTTACGAGGGCTTCTTGTTGACCAAACTAAATGAGCAGGAACTTCTTGGGCCAATAAATGAGGTAGGCAAGGGCCTATTCCACTACCTGTTGCTACATAAACAACTCGTTTAAACAGTTTTTCAATGTTGGCAACACCTGCTGTAGGAATACCTTTTACCCATACATGACTTGGAGGGCTATCAATAAATGCACCAGTCCAATCACCTGCTCTCGAAATAGTTAAGCGATATCCTTTTTCACCGGGTTTGGGTACATTGGCAAAGGCGTGCCACTCGGCAAGTGGATTTAAACTAATTGCCATAGATGATCCAGGAAATGGCGTTACACCATAATTAAAGCGCGCCAATGCAACATGGGATGAAGGGGTAACAATTTCGACAGGCACTTTTTTTAATCGTAACCAGGGAATAACAATGCTAATTGTCACTGCAATTAACAGCCAAAAACCAACACTGGTAAATAAAGTATCCGCTAATGTGTTATCCCTCTTTTGGTCGTTAACAAAAATGACTGTTTGCATCCAAAATAGCAGTAGCGCAGTCCAGCCTCCAAAGCGGTGGATTAGCTCAAAGTTATTATGAAAACGAGCACGATTGCTAGGTAAAGCCATCACTACGATTAACATTAATAGTGCTAATAAAACATAGGTAATAACAACTGTTCCGAGCGATATTCCTGGTAGATTACTTGTAAATTGATAAGTGATGGAACCAGCAAAAGCAGCGAACCAAATAGTAGCAGCAACAGCACAACCGCTATGTAAGCCACCAAAGTGATAAATTTTGCCCAGTGTCCAGCGAATGGATAATGGCCAGCTCGTAGGTGCTCGGGTTGCAAGCCAGAACAAAAAATTAATAACATATTGCTGGCGCATTATGATGGCAATTGACATGTTAATAACCACTATATTGGATATTCCACCAAGTGCAACCCCTTCAGCAGTCCACCAGTTATATTGGAACATACCCAATAAAAGCAAACTTAAGTTAACTAATGCCACTAAATAAACAAGACGGTTGTAGTGCATTAATTTTTCGTGCTTACCCAGACGTTGCAATAACCTTTTTTCTTTAGGTAGTTTTACACTGGGTAACTTAATCTTTGATGCATCTACCGGCTGATTAGCCGGTTTTATTTTTTTATTAACTGGTTTTGTTGATTGTTTTTTTAATGGCTGTTGGCTTGTTATTGGTTTAGATGTGTTTTTGCTCTTAGCTGTCTGCTTAGTTTGATTTTTGTTGTTTGCTTGTTCTACTATTGTAGCTTGCTCTGTTACTGAGCTTTTTAAGCTTGCAACGTTACCCATTATGATGTCTCCTTTATCATTTCTGGTTGTTGCTGGTCGTGATGTTGTTGGGCAATTTTCAGCAACTCTCTTTTATCTACTTTGCCTCGACTGGTTTTAGGTAACTTATCAATTGCGAAAATCATGGATGGTACGCAATAGTAAGGAAGGGAATCTGCAATCACTAGTTTTGCTGCTTCTGTATCAACACTTTGTGGGCTAACAAAAGCAACCAGATGACGGCAATCCAGTTTTAATGTAACGGCTTGGGTGCAACTGGGTACCTTTTCCAAAACTGCTGATACAGAGTCAAGTTCAACTCGAAAACCGCGAATTTTGACTTGATCATCAACTCTACCGAAATGCTCCAGCTCACCATTTTTGGTCCATCGACCAAGGTCTCGAGTGCGAAACATTATTTGTCCATTACCAAGAAAAGGGTCTGGAGCATAACGTTCTTTATTTAATTCTGGGTTATCTAAATAGCCTGCTGTAACACAATCTCCACCAGCCCACATTTCTCCTACTTCGCCAATTGCGCAGGGTTGCATATTGTTATCAAGAATGTACACGGTATTATTTGGGGTCGGTTTACCAATGGTAAGCGCTTTAGAGTCCTTATGATAATGCTGTACGGTATTAACTATTGTGGTTTCAGTTGGTCCGCAGGAGTTATGGAATTTGCAAAAAGCAGCCCATTTATCTGCCAACGGTTTAGGGCAGGGCTCACCCGCAACAGCCACAACTTTCACATTATGACACTGGGCAACGTCTAGAGAGCCAAGCACTGAAGGTGTTGCAATTACTACATCTGCTTGCTGTACCGCTTGTTGAATATTTTTCCCTCGAATTACTAATGTTGCGCCGTGGGTTAAACACCCTAGTATTTCCCACGCAGCCATATCAAAGGCAATACTGAGAATTTGCGCTACTTTCATTCCTGGTTTAATTCCCAAATTACCAGGCTCAGTTAAAATAATATTACAGACATTGCCATGAGTTACTTGCACGCCATTTGGAGAGCCGGTTGTGCCTGAAGTAAATAAAATAAAGCAGTTGTCGCTGGCTTGAATTTCGATTTGAGGGTTTTGATCAGCCACTTCATCGTTTAGTGGTGATTGCATGATTTCATCAATTGCAATACAAGTGTGCTCTGCTGGTACGGGAATAAGAGGTTTTAATTTTGAGAGTGTTAAAATAATCTTTGTCTTTGCTGCTTTAATGACATGTTTTAGCTGCTTTTCTGGAGCAACTCCTACATGCTGTGGCACATATGCTGCACCTAGTTTAAGTACTGCAAAAATTCCAACTAACATCGGAATAGAACGTTCCAAAAACAAAGCAACATTATCGCCTTTTTTTACACCTTGCTTTTTCAACAACATAGCAAGTCGATTAGCTTGATGGTTAAGTGCTTGATAACTAATTGATTGCCCTAAATATTCTGCTGCAATGGCATTTGGTTGTACTGTAGCCTGTTGCTCAAAGGCATGGTGGATACAGGTATATGGAATAGCCTTAATGGGGCCTTGGCCAAATTGCTCAAATAAATACTGGTCGTGGTGATTAAGATTACTAATAGCTTGTTGTAAGAAAGAGAGCTTTCTTGTCTGGCTATTTGTTTTTTGTGCTAAATTGTTGGTTGAAGCGGTATTATTGGTTTCGCTCCAATGAATAGCCGACAGTTCTTGACTTATTATATCTGCAAGATCACTTGTATTCTTACTCTCAATAAAGTGTTTGTCATTTAATTTATTTAATACGGAGCCTATAACAGTAACTACGTGTTTATTTTTAATTAATTCATGCTCTGCGAGGTTTAACTTATTGTTAATATCACTTATTTTATTTTCTGTTAGTTTTAGTTTGCTTTCTAGATGATTAATTATTTCAGAAGAGTCTTCACAAATATCATGAATAATCTTTTTATATAAATCCTCTGGTTGTTGCAAGTGTTCGTTATGGGGATAGGTATCTGGGTTGATGTTCTTAGAAATCCTGACGTTAGCTTTTGAGTCTTTTCTTGGGCTGTTTTTCAGCCAAATTGACATTAGGGTTCTTGGGTCACTATGTTTTAGCTGCTCTTTTAACGAAGCTCCTGTGACCACCATACCTTTTTCTTTAATTTTTAAACCGGCCTGTACAACTTGCTCGATGTTCATAAACACTACACCTGACTGGAAATATCACTCAACAAAAATACTTTCAAAGGTTATGTATATTTTATGTAAATCATTTTTTCTTTAATCTAAGCAATCTTTTAAGGTGTGATTATTAAATTTAACTTATATTTTGTGCTTTTGTGATTAGTGTTTGAGTTTTTGTTAATGTTTTGAGTGAGAAGAAAATCCAGCTATAGACTTCAATAAAGAGCATAAATGTCTTCTTTATTAAAAATCAAATGCAATAAAAGTTTGATGGATAAAGCTCACATCAATAGTCATTGCTCAATAATGAGCTGCAAACACTTTTCAATTTAATGGATCTAAGATAGTAATAGATAACTTATTATTTTTTTAACCTACCTTTTATAAACTAATTTTATTAATAACTCTTAAGCTAAATTGCCACTCAAGAATAACTCATTAAATAGAACGGCAACTAAACAACCTTGTTTCATCTAATGATTGAAAAATGAGACATCAATTCTAAATAAAATCGACAGTGTGAGTTTGTTTAAGAAAGAGTTATACCATTTTTTTTGATGTAGATAATGAAAGGAGATAAGCAGGCCGAAAATAAATAAGCTTAAGGGCTATTTAGGGGGAATACAAAACAAAGAAGACTGATGGGTAGGGGTAGTTCTGTTTTGATTAAAATGAAAGAAACCTTAAAGGAGATCTTGTTAGTTTGTGGACCCCACTTTTATGAGGTCCACGTTTTTAGTAGTGCTCTATAGTTATTCGCTATGCTGGGTTCCTAAATGGTTAAGCATTGATTCGCTATACCAATTTAAAAAGTTAATCACTCCAAACTCATATGTTTTTGAGTAAGGGCCAGGCTCATAGGCCATCGAGTTAATCCCTAATTGGTTATCTTCAGCAAGCTTTCTATCTTGGGAGTTAGTGGCATCCCATACTTTTCTCAGGTTTGCTGCGTCATAATCAACACCTTCCACAGCATCTTTGTGAACCAGCCATTTAGTGGTGACTAAAGTTTCCTGAGGACTTAGTGGTGTAACGATAAATGCAATTAAATGATCACCCATCGCGTGGTTCCATGAGTTAGGCAAATGCAATATCCGCATTGAGCCTAAGTCAGGGCTTTTAATACGCCCCATCAGTTTTTTGCAGCCTGGCTTGCCATCCATGGTCATGGAAACTGTTCCTTCCATTAGTGGCATTCTCACAATTCGGTTTCTTAAACCATGAGAAACATGTTGATGAGGGATTTTTTCTGCTTCCCAATCCGCCTGTTTACGGGCAACATGAGCCTTAAATTCATCTGATGCACGGGGGTCAGTGGTGTCATCCCATTCTAATAAACTGTTGAGTAATTCTGGGTGTGAACCATTACAGTGATAACACTCACGGTTGTTTTCAATGACCAGCTTCCAGTTAGCCTTTTCAACAATATTGGACTCTACCGCTACTTTTGCATTTTCTAAGTCATAAGGTTCTAGGTAGTGTTCTAAATCATTAATAAAAGAATCTATTTCTGGAGGGTATTCAGCTAAAGAAATAAAAATATAGCCGCCAGCTGTTTTGACATGGACAGGCTTTAATGAAAAGTTACTCTTACAGAAGTCGTCTCCCATTTCTGTGCCAGCAAAAATGAGTTGACCATCAAGTTCATAAGTCCATTGATGGTATGGACATACTAACTTTGCGACTTTACCTTTAGGCTGCAAGCAAACTTTAGAGCCACGGTGTCTACACACATTATGGAATGCCTGTATTTCGTTATGCTGATTTCTTACAACAAGTATCGGATTATTACCGATATCGACCGTAAAGAAATTACCTTTTGCAGGTACTTCGCAAGTTAAACCTACAAACAGCCACTCTTTACAAAAAATCTCTTCCATATCAATTTGAAAGAGATGAGGATCATTATAAAAAGGTTGGGGCAGGGAGTAGGCTGGGTCACGATCTTGCAGCATTTTGGCTACATCCAGACGAGTAATGCTTGTGCTGGAAAGCTGCTTGATATCAATCAAGTTACCCATAGTGATACCTCATCATTATTTGTTATATATACGGCAACATTTGTTGTAGGCTAAATCGTCCGTAAGTTTAAGCACCTCTAATATTGGCATTGGCTTATTTTTATACTGCTCATGTTATTGGCATGAGCACTCATACTCTAGTGGCGCCTGTTATGAAATAAGTGGCATTTAGCAGGCAATTAACTCATTTGCTATCAGGTGCATGACTGCATCACTAGGTACTTAGAGGCACATTGTTAATTGTAGGCATTCTGATTAATAAACCTACTAATAACATAGTTAAAAGCGACCTGGCAGAAGTTGGTTTCCGACGCGAATAAGGCAAGGGCTAACTATCGGCTGCAAAAACTATTTGTAGGTCGTTTTTAGGTAACCTCACTTCCAGCCCCTGACCCAAAATCCAGTAAAGTCATAAATAGTCAAAATTGCTTCAACACTAAAAGATCAAGCAATAAAGACCCAATAAGAAATAACCGCTAAACGGAAGAGAGCAGTGACATGACCGAAGCCTTCGCCAATCCAACTGCATTAGATGTGTGGCAGCCAGGTACCTTAAGTGTGCGTTGTGTGGCTGTGATTCCTGAAACCCATGATGTGATGTCTTTTTGGTTTCAAACTGAGAAGCCAATGATATTTCACTTTAAGCCTGGGCAGTTTGTAACACTGAATCTCACTATTAATGGAAAGCCTCTTCAGCGCTGCTATACCATAGTTACTTCTCCTTCTCGCCCATACTGCTTTGCTATTGCTGTTAAACGTGTGCCCGACGGGTTTATTTCTAACTGGCTACACGACAACTTGAGTGTAGGTGACACCCTTGAAATTCAGGGCCCTGCAGGCATATTTACCAACATTGATTACCCTGCTGAAAAAGTACTTTTACTTTCAGGAGGTGTAGGCATTACCCCTGTTATGTCAATGGCTCGTTGGTGGGCTGATACTATGGCTGATGTTGATGTGGTGTTTATCCATAGTGCTAGAACACCTTCTGACATTTTATTTTTAGAAGAACTAACCCGGCTTGATGCAGTAATGCCAAATTTTAAATTGGTCGTTATTTGCGAAAAAATTGAGCCTGGCCAAAGCTGGTATGGCTACCGGGGTTTTCTCCATAACAATATTCTTGATGCAACAACCCCTGACTTATTAGAAAGAGAAATTTTTTGCTGTGGTCCTGGCCCATATATGGCAGCTGTCCAGCAAATGCTGCAAGAGGTTGGTTTCGACATGAGTCGATACCACGAAGAAAGCTTTATCACAGCACCAGAAGAGAATCCTGAAGACGCAGCCAATTATGTAGAAGTTACATTCGACGAATCAGAGCTTATCACTGTTGAATTTGCTGCTTCAGAAAAAGTCGCCGAAATACTACCTGGTGAAACTATTCACCAGGCTGCTGGTAAAGTGGGCTTGCACATGCCAAGGGCTTGTGGTATGGGGCTTTGTGGTACCTGTAAAGTTTTGAAAAAGTCTGGCGAGGTTTCGATGAACCACAGCGGTGGTATAACTGATGAGGACATTGCTGAAGGCTATATTTTAAGCTGTTGCAGTGTACCTACTGGCGATGTTGTTGTCGACTTCTAAACCATTTTCATACACAACACTTGTTTTCTATTCAAACTGTGTGAAGTAACCCCTCTCACGAACACTGCTTTTGTAACAGCCTCAGTGGGAGCTAAGCGAGTAGGTAAATAAAAATATGGAAAAATACTCAGGTTTTGGCCTGCTCAAGCACGCCTTAAGCTACCACGAAAATTGGCAACGGGTATGGCGCAACCCCACCCCCAAATCAAATTATGATGTGGTTATTATTGGTGGTGGTGGCCATGGTTTAGCAACTGCTTATTACCTTGCCAAAGAATGTGGCATTACCAATGTAGCCGTTATTGAAAAAGGCTACTTGGGAGGAGGCAATACTGCACGTAACACCACCATCGTTCGTTCTAATTATTTATGGGACGAAGCGGCACTGCTTTATGAGCATGCCTTAAAACTCTGGGAAGGCTTATCACAAGATCTGAACTATAACCTGATGTTTAGCCAGCGTGGCGTTTTAAACCTTGGCCATACTTTGCAAGATATGCGGGATATCGAGCGCCGAGTAAATGCAAACCGTCTTAATGGTATTGATTCTGAAGTTTTACATACCCAACAAGTACAAGAGTTGGTACCAATTCTTAACTGTTCTTCCAATGCCCGGTATCCGGTACTAGGGGCATCTTGGCAGCCTCGCGGTGGTGTTGCCCGTCACGATGCGGTAGCATGGGGTTTTGCGAGAGCAGCCGATGCCTTAGGTGTTGATTTAATTCAGCAGACTGAAGTCACAGGCATTCGCCGGCAAAATGGCGTAGTTTGCGGCGTCGAAACCAAAAATGGATTTATTGGTGCGAAAAAAGTCGGCTGTGTAGTAGCAGGCAATTCTGGCGTATTAGCCTCCATGGTAGGAATGCGTTTACCACTGGAGTCCCACCCCCTGCAAGCTCTAGTATCAGAACCGCTCAAGCCAATCCTTGATACTGTGGTTATGTCTAACCACGTACACGGTTATGTCAGCCAGTCAGATAAAGGCGACTTGGTTATTGGGGCTGGTATCGATAGCTATAACGGTTATGGCCAACGCGGCTCTTTTGCCACTATTCAACATACGGTTGCTGCCATAGTTGAAATGTTCCCTATTTTTAGCCGGGTACGAATGAACCGCCACTGGGGTGGCATTGTTGATACCTGCCCAGATGCCTGCCCCATTATCAGTAAAACCGATATTCCTGGTTTGTATTTCAACTGTGGCTGGGGAACTGGTGGCTTTAAGGCAACGCCAGGTTCTGGTCATGTATTTGCCCATACCATTGCAAACGATAACCCACATACATTAGCGGCTCCATTCAATATTGACCGCTTCTACACAGGCCATTTGATCGATGAACACGGCGCTGCTGGCGTAGCACACTAGCGGAGGGAACTGAAGATGTTGCAAATACACTGTCCTTATTGCCAGGAAACCCGCGAAGAAGACGAGTTTCATTACGCTGGGGAAGCGCATATTGTCCGACCAGAAAACCCTGAAACGCTCTCTGATGAAGAGTGGGGAGACTATTTATTCTTCCGTAAAAACCCACGGGGCCTGCATCATGAGCGCTGGTATCACACTGCAGGTTGTCGACGATTTTTTAATGTGACGCGAAATACCGTGACCTATCAAATTCTAGAAAGCTACAAAATGGGGGATAAGCCTCAGGTAACAGCGGAGGGAGAGCAGTAGTGAGCCAAGTTAATCGCTTAAATCAGGGCGGCAGAATAAACCGCAACCACCCCATTCGCTTTACCTACAATGGTCAGCAATACCAAGGCTTTGAGGGGGATACCATTGCGTCGGCACTATTAGCCAATGGTGTAGATATTGTTGGTCGTAGTTTTAAGTACAGCCGGCCACGAGGTATTGTCGGCGTAGGTTCTGAAGAGCCTAATGCTATCTTGCAAGTCGGCAGCACAGAAGCAACCAGTATTCCTAATTTAAGAGCCACTCAAACCGAACTTTATGATGGGCTAGTTTGCGAGAGCGTTAGCGGCTGGCCGTCAGCTGAAAATGACGTAATGGGTTTGGTAGGTAAGCTGGGTGGTAACATGATGCCCCCTGGTTTTTACTACAAAACCTTTATGTACCCTGAAAGCCAGTGGCTGACGTATGAAAAATATATTCGTAAAGCTGCCGGACTAGGACGTGTTCCTCAAGAAACAGACCCTGATCGCTACGACAAAATGCATCACCACTGTGATGTGTTAGTTGTTGGGGGTGGCCCTGCTGGTTTAGCTGCAACTTTAGCTGCTGCAAGGACTGGCGCAAGAGTTATCTTGGCAGATGAACAGTCTGAATGGGGAGGTTATCTACTCAACAACACAGAAACCCTTGATGGACTGCCAGCCAGCCAGTGGGTCAGTAAAGTAATAGGTGAGTTAGGCTCGTTGGCCAATGTTAACTTGCTAAGTCGCACCACTGCACTTGGTTATTACGATCACAACCTGGTAGCACTTGTGGAGCGCTGTACTGATCACGTTGGTGAGAATCAGCCTGGTGTTCGACAACGGCTACACAATGTTCGTGCTAGCCAAGTTATTCTGGCAGCTGGAGCACAAGAGCGCCCACTAGTCTTTGGTAATAATGACCGACCTGGTTGCATGCTTGCATCAGCAGTAGCTACCTATATTAATCGTTATGGTGTGGTACCCGGAAACAAATTGGTGCTAATGACCACCAATGATTATGCCTACCAAACAGCTCTCGACTGGCAAGCAACTGGTCGTGAAGTAGCACTGATTGTTGATACTCGGGCTAACCCTCAAGGTGAATTAGTCAAGCAGGCTATCAGCAAAGGTATTCGTGTTCTTACTGGGCATGGTGTAATTAATGTTAAAGGCAGCAAGCGAGTTAAAGCGATTGAAGTAGCACCATTGAGTGCTGATGGCCATCAATTGACCGGCAGTGCTGAACAATATGAATGCGATACCGTAGCAAGCTCTGGTGGATGGAGCCCAGTGGTACACCTAAGCTGTCACACGGGGAGTAGGCCGGTTTGGCGTGATGAGATTGGCGGCTTTATTCCTGGCGAAACTCACCAGGCTCAATGGTGTGTAGGTGGCATCCAAGGTACTTACTCACTGGAAAAGGCATTACAAGAAGGGGTTGATACTGGTTTGCAAGCAGCTGTTGAGTCTGGCTTTGGTAAAGGAGACCAGACAATAGAATTGCCTAAAACCAATGAACCTACTGTTGAGCAAGGCCAGCTTCTATTTCACATTCCACACCACCAACCATCCAGCCGGGCACCCAAGCAGTTTGTGGATTATCAAACTGATGTGACCGCAGCAGCTATTGAGCTTGCGGCACGGGAAGGGTTTGAGTCTGTTGAACACGTTAAGCGCTATACTGCCATGGGCTTTGGAACTGACCAGGGCAAGCTGGGTAACATCAACGGGATGGCAGTTTTAGCTAAAGCATTAGGCAAAACGCTAGCTGAAACGGGCACGACTATATTCCGGCCGTCTTACACCCCCACTACTTTTGGTGCCTTAACTGGACGAGAAGTAGGTGAGCTGTTTGATCCTAAGCGTTACACCGCCATGCATAGCTGGCATGAAGCAAATGGCGCACTATTTGAGGATGTGGGCCAATGGAAACGCCCTTGGTATTACCCTAAACCTGGGGAAACCATGCATGAGGCTGTTGCTCGGGAATGCTTGGCTACGCGAAATAGTGTTGGTGTTTTAGATGCTTCAACACTGGGAAAAATTGATATTCAAGGACCAGATGCTCGTGAATTCCTCAACCGCATTTACACCAATGCCTGGAGTAAACTGGCTGTTGGTCGCTGTCGTTACGGCTTAATGTTGAAAGAAGATGGGATGGTGTTTGATGATGGGGTTAACTCCTGCTTAGGTGAAAACCACTTCTTATTAACGACTACTTCTGGTGGTGCTGCTGGGGTGCTGGAGTGGCTGGAAAACTGGCATCAAACAGAATGGCCAGAACTGGAAGTTTACTTCAACTCCGTTACGGATCACTGGGCGACTATTTCTATGTCTGGTCCTAACAGCCGAAAAGTACTGGAGAAAATCTGTAGCGACGTTGATCTTTCCAATGAAGCTTTTCCTTTTATGAGCTGGAAAGAAGCAACGGTTGCTGGCGTTAAAGCCCGAGTATTCCGGATCAGCTTTACTGGTGAACTGTCTTTCGAAATCAACGTGCAAGCTAACTATGGCCATTATGTGTGGGAGCAAGTGATGGCTGCTGGTGCTGAATTTGGCATTACCCCTTACGGCACTGAAACCATGCACGTCTTACGGGCAGAAAAAGGGTTTATTGTTGTTGGCCAGGATACTGACGGTTCTGTCACTCCTTTTGACTTAGGGATGGACTGGGCTGTTGGCAAAAACAAGCCTTTCAGTTTCATAGGAAAGCGCTCAATGGATCGTAGTGACTGTATTCGAGTTGATCGCAAACAGTTTGTGGGCCTCAAGCCGAAAGATCCTAATGCGGTTTTGCCGGAAGGTGCCCAACTGGTACTCAATCCTGATCAGCCCAAGCCAATGGCAATGATTGGCCATGTCACCAGTAGCTATCAAAGTGCTTGTCTGGGTTACTCTATGGCTTTGGCAGTAGTAAAAGGTGGCCACCATAAAATGGGTGAAACCGTTTTTGCGCCATTAGCAGATGGCCGCACTATTGAAGCTGAAATTTGTTCACCAATATTTTTAGACCCCAAAGGAGAGCGCCAAAATGTCTAGAGTCGCTGATGATGTATTTAATGACCAGCAATTGGCTGTGCGAGCAGAATCTCCGCTCCACCATTTGGGGTTAACTGCAAAACCTGCCAATCAGCCTCAAGGTGGCGTGCAATTAAAAGAGCAGGCATTACAAGGGCACCTTATTTTAAGGGGGGATCCTAATAATGAACTATTTACTAAGGGAGTGGAAAAAACTCTGGGAACAGCTTTACCAACCCAACCTCATCAAAGCAGCCAAAGTAAGACAGCTGTGGTGCAATGGTTAGGGCCTGATGAGTGGCTAATTTTAGTAGACGGTGGCAGTGAAGCGCAGATAGAGAAAGAGCTGTACGAACATCTCCACGGCCATTATTTAGTGGTGGATGTGAGCGGTGGTCAAACTATTCTTCACTTGTCTGGAACAAACGCTGAGCAGGTTTTGCAGAAATCTACTGGATATGACGTGCATTTACGGAATTTCCCAGTAGGGAAAGGTGTGCAAACCACTTTAGCAAAAGCTACTGCATTAATTCGCCGAACAGAAACTAATACATTTGAGTTAGTGGTCAGACGCAGTTTTGCTGATTATGTATGGCGCTGGCTGGTAGATGCCAGTGAAGAATATGGATTATCGATAGGTAGTTGATTTAGGCTAACACTAAAGTTAGCGGATATGGGATGGTAGGATATTCTGTAGCCTAAGGCATGGATGCCTTTTTAGCTCTTGATAGGCTAGGGACGGCACTTCAAGAGTAGTGGAAGAATATCCAGTTATTCCATATCGAACACTTAATATACTTTTGTATCTGTTAGTCCCCTCTCATAACAAACTACCCAGAATAACAGGTTAAATTTTCCCGTTGCGGTAGTCTCTAAAAATATTCTCTCCATTTGACCGCTTGCAGATTTCCCCTATCTGGTGAAAAATAACCACCCTAATTAGAGCATACAACAGTTAATATGTAATATGAGTCGGGTTTCCCAATCGCAAAAAGTAGCTGAGTTTTTAAAAGAAAATCCAGGTGAAAAATTTACTGCCCGGCAGATTGCTGAGGCTATTATTGCGCGTCACCCAGAAGATTACTTGGATAAACGCTCTAACCCTCGTTTTAGTGATGAGAAAGCCTTTTTGCAGCAAATTGTGGCTGAAATTGGTGCCCAAAAAGCCAGCATTTTACGTCAGGACAATAAAATTCATTGGCAGGACAAGCCCAGGCCCAGAGTTTATTGGTTTGAAATTAATGCCAATGAAGAGGAAGAAGAACCTGAATGGCATGATTCAGATTTGGAAGAGGATGATGCTGCTATTGAGGTTATCACCCA
The DNA here is from genome assembly GCF_011009015.1 of Spartinivicinus ruber. Classification (NCBI taxonomy): domain Bacteria; kingdom Pseudomonadati; phylum Pseudomonadota; class Gammaproteobacteria; order Oceanospirillales; family Zooshikellaceae; genus Spartinivicinus; species Spartinivicinus ruber. The sequence continues at coordinate 6,222,259 of NZ_CP048878.1, read as the reverse complement.
GCAACAAATATTGGCAGAAGTAGAGTTATATCCATTACTAGTTCAATATTTAAAAAGTGAGCACCACCTGTATTGTTTACGTATTGATGAAAAGCGCTCTCGCAATAGTCGAGGTAGTGGTGGAAATCACTGGTTGCATCCAGACATAGTGGCAATGGAGCCAGTAGCAAAAGGTTGGAATGAGCTGGTGCAAACCTGTGTTCGGCAAGGTGGCAGTCAAAGTGTGAGGTTGTGGGCATTTGAAGTAAAGCGTGAATTAACCAGAGCTACTGTACGTAAATCGTTTTTTCAGGCAGTGTCTAATTCCAGCTGGGCCAATGAAGGGTATCTGGTGACCACTAGTATTGCTGATACTTTAGTGGAGCAAGAGCTAAGAATGCTGTCGGCTTTGCATGGGATCGGGGTGATTTTGCTCGTCACAGAAAATCCTTTTGAAAGTGAAATTCTTTTACCCGCCAGGGCCAGGCCAGAAGTTGACTGGCAATCAGCCAACCGCATTGTAGATGAAAATGAAGATTTTCGGGATTTTATTGAGCAGGTTTCAATGTATTATCAAACCGGAATTTTAAGGCCGAGAGACTGGAATAAAATTTAGGGCATCTCTAAAAATAACAAAAGCTCCTGATAGTTTTATCGAGAAATACCAGGTATAAACTTCTCGCATTGCATTTTTAGGCCAAAGAATTACAGATGTAAAGACTCATAGCGAAGGGGTTTTATACCCCTAGGGCACAAGGGCAAGGCCGTCGAGTGATGAGTATAATTAAAAAATACCCCGAAACACTCCAAAACACCAAGCAAATGCGCTTAAAATAGTACCGATTAATGAAAAATTTAATAAGGTACGCCAGCCAGTTTGCATGCTGTTGACTATTTGAAAGTCACTGACATAAATAGTTTCACAAGCGCCATTACCAGTATCTTCACGGGTGGTACTAGTACCACGGGAACCTCCCAGATGGTTTGAATATTTGGATAACCAACCTTTGATTTTTATTTGATCTCCAATTTTTACATCACTAATTACATCACCGATCATTTCATTATCAGTAATTAAGTGATTATTTGATAGTTCATTATTTTTAAATATTTTATATTGCAGATAATCCTTTGCTTGGTAAAAACAAGTAAACTCTCCACTCCAAAATTCAAATTTATTTAAATCTAATTTTTGTGCATTGTCACCCCATACCACACATAAATCTGCAACATTTATATGGTCGCTCCAGCTTTTGTGCAAACCAAACTTTCCATCATGGTGATTATAGGAAACAACTAAGCCTGTTAATTCATATTCATATAAAGGCTCTACTTTATACAATACATCATTTTTATAAATATTAAATGGTTTTTTATTCGTGCGAAGCTGCTTTGGAGGCTCATTAATTTCACTAGTAAACTGGATTTCTGAACGAGAAGCAAAATCGTTTCTAAACCAAAAAGCCACTATTAGCAAAACGGTGCATATATAAAAAGTAAAATTAATGAGTTTATGAATTGGGCTTTTCGTTCGCACAGCTGTACCTCTTTCCAATATTGCAGCCTAATGAGTTGAGGAATAGCTGAACTTTGTAAGGAGGCTATAATCATCTCAATTGGCTATGGGGTGACATAATATGTCTGTGCTGGTTGGTTTGCAACCACTTGTTATAAAAAAACTATAAGTCTATATTATTCAGATGTTTACGATGACTCTAGTTAGCCTACTTATTGCTCGTAGTGAATAGAATATGCATTCATTGAACTTATTACAGGCTAGAACCATCATAACTATTGATTATAAGCCACCTGTTTGACAAACTCGTAGCAAAGGACACCTATTACAAACGCTAGGTCAGTTGGTTTAGCTACATTTGTTTGGTTGTTGCTGATTATTTAAAGCCTAATATACTGATTTTGGAGGATATTTCATGCCTTTACGGATTGGGGACCAAGTACCTGATTTTAAAGCGGAAACCACAGAAGGAACTATTAACTTTCATGAGTGGATAGGCGACAGCTGGGTTATGCTATTTTCGCACCCAAAAGATTTCACTCCAGTATGTACGACAGAACTCGGCTATATGGCCAAAATGAAGCCTGAGTTTGCTAAGCGTAACTGTAAAGTAATTGGTTTAAGCATTGATTCAGTTCAAGACCATCATGAGTGGGCCAAAGATATTGAAGAAACTCAAGGACATGCACTTAATTATCCATTAATTGGAGACACTGATTTAATCGTAGCCAAACTGTTTGACATGATTCATCCTAATGCCAGTGGCAAAGCTAAAGAGCGTACAGCTGCTGACAATGCGACTGTAAGATCAGTATTCATTATTGGTCCCGATAAAAATATCAAGCTGATGATCACTTACCCGATGAGTACAGGGCGTAACTTTGATGAAGTATTGCGAGTGCTTGATTCTGTACAACTTACAGCTAAACATAAAGTAGCAACACCAGTTAACTGGCAACAAGGAGAAGATGTCATAATTGTCCCTGCTGTTTCAGATGAAGAGGCTAAAAAGCAGTTTCCAAATGGGTGGAAGGCACCTAAGCCTTATATTAGGCTGGTACCTCAACCATCTTAAAAGGATTTTTTAAGATCACCTTCATAACATGATCAGCAGTACTTTGTTTCATACTCAGTTGGGTATGAAACAAATAACTTTAAACTTGAAATAGAGCGGACTAACTTTTCTTGTTTACAGAGTGCGGTAGTTTATATCGAGGTTTCATTAGGTTAAATAAAAATTGCAAACACCAGTTAGCAATAAAAATTAACATGCCAGTCACGATTATTAAAAAACCTGGGTTTTTACTGGTTGAACTGCTGAAAATCATACTTAGTATTTGGCAAGTAAACTCCAAATTCTGTTTATGGCATTTTAGTATTTCTACATGGTAAATGCATTCTAAAATAAAACAAAAGAAACCCATCAGGAAACATAAAATACCTAGTATAGGTAATATAAATTTCACCATTTTTTCTCTTTTATGGTGTTTGGTTTTACATTAGTAAGACAATCAACTATCTTACTGATTTAGCCAGTTATTATTCAGCTCATACCATATTTGTAGATTTTTTAGAATAAATATTAAACAAATAGATAAGGATGTCACAAATGAAGCAATTGGCTTTTATTTTCTTAACTGGACTTAGTTTGATAAATTTGATGGCGTACAGTAGTCAAAATTTAACAAATACAGATAACTCACCTTATACTTCTGTTAATCCAACTATAGAAGAGCAAAGGCTTTCTACTATTCAAGTCAATCAGCCCAAACTATTAGTACCTTTTCAATCATTGATTAATAAAGCCAGTCAAGATATTCAAGCAATAGAAGACTTTAACCACTTAGTTACATTTGCTAAGGATACTGGGCATAAACTTTGGCAGCAGGCTAGCAACCCAAGTCGCTTAGTAATAGATGATAGGCCGCTTTACTGGGCGAGACTGGCCGTCAGTAAAATCATTCGCCAACGGATAAATAGCCTGAATTTAGGTGTTAGTCAGCAAGTGTCGTTGTTTTGGCAGTTTGAACTTGCCTCTCGTGGTCAATTAGATGTTAGCTTTCAAACAGGTGACCAACTAAGAATATTAATTACTGGGTTTGATCCTTTTTTTCTGGATTATAAAATTGGTCAAAGCAACCCTTCTGGTGCAATCGCACTTGCACTTGATGGCAAAAAATTTAGTGTTAATGGCCAGCAAGTAGCTGTTGAAGCTTTCATTTTACCTGTTAGGTTTGAAGACTTTGATCGTGGCATGGTTGAAACACTGCTAACACCTTATATTGCTAACCCATTGGTTGACATGGTAGCAACTATCAGCATGGGTAGATCAAACTTTGATTTGGAGCGATTTCCAGGTTTACGCCGATCTGCTCAAGCACCTGATAACTTAAATAAATACACGGGGGCATCAGCAAATAATCCACTGACTCCCCTATTGAAAGGGCAACCACTGGATGGTTCAGAGTTTGTTGAGTTTAGTCTTCCTGCTCAATCGATGAGGCAAGCAACAGGCCGATATCAGATATATGACAACCGTAAAGTAATTACTAAACAAGGTATTCGTTACCCCAATAACCTTGCTGAACTGAGCAGTGCAATTTCCGTTGAAGGCTCGGGTGGCGGGTATTTGTCTAATGAAATTTCTTATCGTAGCATTCGCTTACGTAATCGCTATCAACCATTGCTTCCAGTTGGTCATATTCACACTCCTAGCGTGGGAGAGTTTAATAAAACCACACAAAAAGCCATTATTAAGCAAGTGAAAGAAATGCTTATGCTGGCTATAGAATCTATGTAAATACTTTTAACTGTTTGATTAATCAATATGATGTCTACTAAATTTTGGGCGTCAATTAATGCCTTTTGAAACCAAAAGCTGTAGACATTAATATAGACTTGACTCGTCACTCATGATTTCCATAAAAATAAAGTCTTAACCCCTGTTTTATAAAAAAACAACTTATTTTAATAAAATATGTCTATCTGATTATGTATTTTGGAATAAGTGACTTATTAGTCATTTCTGTTTGAGACGGAAGTAGATAACCCACTGGATGTTTACTAGTTAACAGCTTAATATTTTAGTAAATTTTAAAAGGTAACTTTTGCTTACTTATACGTGGGTTAAAATAGAAGCAAATGTTATATTTCAAAAGTATTTAATTTAACTAAAGGTAAAGGAAGTTGTCATGTCTGTTGATGGCTCATTTAGAGTAGCCGGCAGTAATAGCTCGTTATTTGCTCAATCTTCCTCAGCTGATAAAACAGCTACAATGACTATCAGCAGGAATGGAAACACTAAACTTGAACTTAAACAGTTAAATAATGGTAAATTCAATCAACTGTTTAATCAACTTTCACACTTAAAACCTCTTGTTAAACCATCAGCTACCTCTCACGACATTTTAAAGGGTCTCAGGCCTATAGCTCTAGATGCTAACTAGTAAACATTTTTTGTATCGTGCCTCAAAAAAGCCTTGTACGTGTTGCAGTTACTACTCATATAATAAATATCCTGATGGATGAGTAAATTACGATTATCGGTATCCTTGATAAAGCTTTTGATAGAATTCAGTTGTTTTAGTTTTTTTTATAACTCTATTCAATTCTTGGGCTGACGCTACACTAAACTGTTTACTCATTAAGAGGTAAAGAGGCTCTTTAAATAACATTTCCACTACAGCAAGTTGTTGAGGTTCTCTTAGCTTTTGCTTAAACTGTTCAAAAATAGATTTATAGTTAATAAAGCCTGCTATACGCCCAGAATCTAGTAATGGAGCAAATTGTCTCAAACTGGATACTTTTACTAATAAATGGCTGTAACCCTCATTTTTTTTAAATTTTCAAAATTTGGACCATAGTATCCCTGTCTCAGATATCCTACTTTTAACCCTGAATCAAGATAGCTGATTAAAGAATTTTCTTGCTGTTTTTTCATTATTTTTTTTAGAGAGTAGAATACAACTTTTATCTCTCGATAAGCTATAGAGTACTGATATATTTTTGCGCGAGACTCTGTAAAAGATGCTTCTGGAATAAGGTCTATTTTCCCAGCTTTTAGCTCTTTTAGTAACCTTCCCCACGGCATTTCTAAATATACAACTTGGCATCCTAGCTTTTTAAATATGAATTAAGCAAATTGATAGTCTAAACCTGCTATATTACCGCTTGAATCTTGATAAAAATAAGGGGGGTCGTCTAACCAGCCAAACTTAACAGGCCTATCCAAGCATTGAGCAGCAACCTGCCCAATGCATAACAATACCAAACATAGTAGCATATATAATGCTTTCAACAGCTTAAACCTATTAGAGGTGCACTAATACTTTTTATAATGTACTTAGTATAGTCAAGCTGCATCTATCAGTAGGCTTTCATATAAATGGTTTAATAGCGATGCAAGGCAATGTTGCCTTCTTTTAGCCAGATTTTCCAATGTTGATCTAATGCCGTGAGACCACCAGGGTAATACTGAGTAAAAAACGCTTTAGCATCAATAGGCTGGCACTTATTTTCACTTAAGGTTTTCATGTATTTACTCAGAAGCTGTTGAGTATCAGGCTGGTCCATTAAAAAATAAATAACAGACCAGGCAGTAGCGTACATTGTGGCTGAATCTTGTTCATACCAGTTTTTTCCTTCAAAGCTGAAATATTGATCAAGACTCATTAATTGATTTTGCTGTTGTCGCCTGGCTAATAAACGCAACCACCCTTGGTTTGGCTTAATGGTGGCTAATTGTCCAGAAAGCTCCATTTGTTCAAAGTATTCTGCCAGCCCTTCAGTAAACCAGCTGGGAATGTAACCAAATAATCCCGCAATAATTACATGAGTAGCCTCATGACGGGCAACAGCATAGGTATGCTGGTCATTTCTCTGGCGCATTACTGCTGCTATATTGAGCTTAGGGTTATAAAAACCACTATTGGTTTTTAGTGTGGGCGCCACTTTAGAACGATAATGACTAAACTGTTCTAGCTGATCAAATACCTTGATAGTTAATGTGACCTGACGTAAATCAGCTAAAGATAAGCTGTTTGTCATAATCTGAAATACTTTTTGTGTATCTGTAGTCAACTTATCTTTCATCAAAATTGGTAAGCTGCTGCCTTGTTGCTCTACAGTTAAACGAAAATATTGTGCTTTTCGGGTATACTCTGCAGATAAGTCAGTACTTTTCTGTTGTTGAGGAGCTTTATCGGTAAAGTGGACTTTTCCGTTTTTATCAACCCATTTATAAATACGACTAGTAGGTTCTATTTCAGTTATTTCACGGGTTGTTGGTGAACATTGAAAACCTGCCATTTGCCATCCTTCAACTTTATCGATTATTTTTTGAATAGGGAGTGCATTCGTTACAGGAATCTTACTTACTGGCTGACTACTGGGCTCTCTCTTAGGAAGCTTAATACCAATTTGAGTCAAAAGCTGTTGGCGCTGTGTTTCAGTCGCATGCTGCCACATAACAGCAGCAGAGGATACAATAGCAAAGAGAAATAATAACCAAAATCGAGTACGTCTCATCGAATTATCTAAAAAGCTTGTTTAGCAACACAAAATAAATTTAGGGCAGAGCCTAGGTCCTGCTAACACTATACCTAAGAATGAAGAAAAAAACCTAGTCTTTTAAAAGCTATAGCCAAAGTGAATGGTTTTTAGACAGTACAGTTTTATCAAATTTCATACTAAAATAAAGTATTGGTGATAAAAGCTTAACGATGCTAAGAGCCTAGTTATAAAAGAGGTTGTAGTTATCAGCAGTGTACTTAGTAAACTAAGGCTTATTCTGTTCAGCTCTGTTTTGAGTTTCTATTGGAATAGCTTTTTAATAGGCCAAACCATGTCTATTGCCATTGCTGAGTGGCCTCCCTATGCAGTTAAATCAGAGCAAGTTGGGGGGAAGTACGCTAAGCGAGTCATTGACTCATTAGAAGTCGCTGGTTTTAGTGCTCAACTTATTTGGTACGATAGCTGGTTAACTGCTTATAACCGAACGCTTGCAGCAAAAAATGATGCTAGTATTTTTTGGGTTTGTAACCTAGAGCGTGCTGAGCATTTTTTTTATTCTAATCCTTTTCAAGTTGTTCAAACAGTAATGTTTCATTTAAAATCAAATAATTACCAATGGAAAGACTTGTCAGACTTAAAAGATCATGGGCCCTTTGGGGTTACAGCTTCTTATTATTATGGAGATAACTTTTCTAATGCAGCTAAAAAATATAATTTCGAATTACGTGAAGTTAGGCTAGAGTCACTAGTTTTTAACTTACTTATTTATGGGCGAGTCAATTATGTACCTACAGATATTTTAAATGGGTTTGAGCTAATTGAAAGGTATGTCCCTAAGGAATCCCAATCTTATATCACTTACAACCCTAAGCCAATTGAGGAAGGTTATCTGCACTTCATAGTGTCAAAACGCCATCCTCAAGCAAAAGTATTGGTCAATAATATCAATAAGGCTATTGCTTTGCTGGATGATAAATATTCTAAACAGTTATCTCTAAAAAGCTTAAAAGATTCATGTCCAGTTATTGATCAAACTCTATGATAGCCTTTATCGAAACTATTAATTATTGCAGCTAAATCCAGATACCCATCCATCAAATGAACATCCGGTTAAAAAGGTACCCGTTTTAGTAAACTTTTCAATAATATCGGCAGCATCATGTTCATCCATAAATGCTTGATAACTGCCTTTATCTGAACAAGCTACACAAGCATAAAAACCACATAAGTTTTTTAGATGATTGTCTCCCCAAGCGTGGCGATCATGCATCTGGCAGCAATAGTCTAATGAGGACATTGGCTGATATGGCTTGTTATCCCAGCCATCACCACAATAGTAGCCGTAACGTCCAAATAGGCCTCCTATCTCCCATTCTGTTTTACACACAGCTCCTCCATCTTTTTTACAACGATTGACAGCAAGCTTATGTTCATTTGCATTTTGATAAAATGGACTTCCAGTATATTCAACTGAAGAGTAAAAACCATAGAAATTATAAAGCAAATTACTAATAGAAAAATCTTCTTGTGTTTCTTTTGCTGATGATGTGGATTTATTTGATTTTACTTTCTTTATTTTATTCATGTTTTTTGTGTGTGCAGCTTTGATGTCAATACAGCTATCTAAATTGGCTGGATTAAATAGATTTTGGTGCATTGGTTTAATGCTGTTTACTTTGAATAAAAGTGCAGTTTCTTTAAACTGAAACTTTAATATGTCTTCCTTATTTTTGTTTTTATTTTTTTGCCAGGATATTCCTTGTTTTTCTGAGGTGTTTTTCTTATTTGATCTGCTTTTTTTGAACAAGTTTCTTATACTTGGTGCTTTGCTATCGCCAAGTGAAAAGCTGGTACAACTAGTCGTGCTTTGAATATATCCTTTTGCTGGGTTAGTGTCCCAGTCGTAATAAATATATGATTTATTGAATTCGCTAATACTAACCTCAATTAAAAATGCTTGTTTTTCTTCACTGAAATGAAGTGTTGCAGGTAAGTCAATATTAGGTAACGCAACCTCTCCAGAAGCTGAAAATGCCTTTTCAGCAAGTACTTGTGTACGTTGAGGTCCCTCTAAGCTAATAGCAGATGCATTAGTGATATATACAGAAGAAGCTATAACAGGAAGCAGTAATGTATGAAATAATTTATTCATTTTAAAGTCTCAATTTATTATTTTTCTCATGTTGTTTTAAGTATTCTCCTTATAACATCAAATTCACACTAACTTGTTTTTAGTTAAAAGACGGATTTTTTTAAATTAAGAAATAGAATTAGGCTGATGATTGTTGTATCAGTGAAAGCTGTTATCTCAAAATGCAATGCAAGTGCTAACTAAGATCAACTATATTTTTTATAACCTCTAAGTAAAGCCCAGCACATTCACTATACTAAACAATAAAAGACACGGAATGCATAACTATAAATGACCGAGTACATAGAAAAGAAGTTGAATGTATCTGAACTAGAGGTCGGTATGCATGTTGTTCGCCTAGATAAACCTTGGCTTGAGACTTCATTTTTATTACAAGGCTTTATTATTCAATCTCAAGAGGATATCACCGCTTTAGCAGAGGAATGTAATTACGTCTATATTCAAGGCAAATTTAAGTCTGCTGAAAGTAGTTCACCAAAAGTTAAATCTAACTTACCAAAACGCCAAGCGGTTTATATTAATAAAGTTAGCTTTGAGCAAGAAATTGAAAAAGCTTCTATTAACTTTCGTCAAGCTCGCGGTTTGGCCAAGAATATTATGGATGGCATTCGCATTGGCAGGGCGCTTGATATCAATGAAGCGAAAGATGCTGTAGCTGAATGTGTTAACAGCATTTTACGTAACCCGGATACGCTACGTTGGTTAACCCAAATTAAGCAACGAGATGAGTATACTGCAGAGCACAGTATGAATGTGTGTATTTTATCTGCAACATTTGCTCGCTACCTGGGCATGTCTCCTCCTGAAATAGAAAAAATAGGGCTTTGTGGTTTATTGCATGATGTTGGAAAAGCCAAGGTACCTGAAGAAATCCTAAATAAGCCCGGTAAGTTAGATCCAGACGAAAACAGCATTATGCAAATGCATACTGTTTTTGGTAAAGATATTTTAACAGCTGCTGAAAATAAATACTTGATTACTGTTGATGTTGCTCACTCGCATCACGAAAGAATTGATGGCACTGGCTATCCTCGCAGATTAGAAGCTCGACAGATTCCACTTTATTCCAAAATTGTCGCACTTACTGATGTCTATGATGCTATTACCAGTAGCCGTTGTTACGATGGTAGCAGAACTTCATTAACTGCACTGAATATAATTTATAATGAGATGGGGACTCATTTTGATACTGAATTGGCTCGTGAATTTATTAAATGTATTGGTATTTACCCACCAGGTAGCATTGTTGAAATGACCAATGGTGAAGTAGGTATTGTGATGAACAATGACCATATCAGTCGTTTAAAGCCTAGGGTATTATTGTTGTTAAACGAGTTTAAAGAGCCAAGAAAACATCGGCTAGTTGATATGACAAAAATAGACCTAGATGCAGAGAGTAAACCTTATGTTATTCAACGTGAATTGATTAATGGCAGCTATGGTGTAGATATTAATGATTATTTCAACTTAATAACCAGCAACTCTTTACCAAAAATTTCTCATAAACAAGAAGAAAAACAATCCATTCTCCAACAGCCCGATGAAGCTGCCCAAGGCTAAGGTAGCCTATTAGTTTTTTTTAACCGTCCATACACATTTTTTTGATAAAGAATATGTAAATAATGCTTGATCATTTTAAAATTCATGGCCCATGCAATTATCCGTAACCAGGGGTTTAATTTTAATAGCTCTATATAAGCATCAATATCATTAACAATTCTGCCATCAGCTAACTGAATATGTAAGCTGGTCAGTGCATCCTTTGGGCTGATGCCAGCTTCTTCCAGCGCTGCTTGATTGCTATTAATATCACACCATTCTATTTTGCTTTCGTCAATCCAGTGTTTAAACCACCGTTGATCCCGTTGGCAGCTGGGGCATATAGCATCGTAGTAAATGGTTATTTTACTCATCACTATTGGTGGCTCTAAAAATCCACTTTTAAAATAATTGTGGTCAATGACTCAGTGCTTTTCAATTGCAGAAGATTCTTCGAGGTGAAGAAGAATATTGAAGCCTGTGAGCAGTTTCTTGCTCCTTTATTATTTGAAAAAATTGAGCTTAGTCATAATTTTGCTTCCTATCAGGATAAGTGAGCAATAGATGACTCAGTGGTTGTTACTTGTGAGCAATAAACTGCTCACTTGTTTCTTTTAAATTGGGTTAGATTTCAATAGTTATTCATATCTATATGTTTTTAAAAGAAAAAATTCAAATTGGCATGTAGTTTGACTATTACCGGCCATATCTTTTCTAATTAACAAACAAGGAATGAAGCTATGCCAACTCCCGCGTATATGAAAATTGAAGGTGAGAAGCAAGGTCTGATTACGGCTGGTACTTTCACTGAAGTCTCAGTTGGTAATATTTTCCAGGAAGGCCACGAAGACCATATTCTGGTACAAGCTTTTCGTCACGATGTAATAATTCCTCGTGATCCGCAAAGTGGACAGCCAACAGGCCAGCGGGTTCACCAGCCATTAGTGATTACAAAGGTTTTCGATAAATGTTCACCTTTGCTATATAACGCATTAACAAGTGGTGAGCGTTTACCAAAATGCCATATTGATTGGTATCGTACTTCAGCTACAGGCACTCAGGAGCATTATTTCACCATCGAAATTGAAGATGCTATTATCGTGGCAATTAATGCCTCAATGCCTAACTGTCAAGACCCGAGCCAAGCTCATTTTACGCATTTGGAAGATGTTCACTTTACTTACCGCAAAATTACTTGGACTCACGAGTGTTGTGGTACATCAGGTGATGACGACTGGCGTAAACCAAAAGTATAAAAAACTTGAAAAAAGCCCTCTCTTTGAGGGCTTTTTATTTATATCTTTTTATCGCCTTAACCTCTTTCCTGCTACCTGAAAGATTGTTGCTATACAGCAAAAGTCTTTTGATCTTAACTGCATTAATTAGCTTTACTTCATTGCATAGACTCACTCTGTATTATTTTTTACCTGATTGACCATTTGGTCACTAATCGGCCATGCAATAAATAACCAACAAGGAATCATCCATGAAAGCACGTGCAGCTGTTGCCTGGGAAGCTGGCAAACCTCTTGAAATAGAAACTGTTGATATCGGTGGCCCAAAAGCAGGCGAAGTATTGCTCCGAATGGTTGCAACAGGTGTATGTCATACTGATGCCTATACACTTTCTGGAGCTGACCCTGAAGGATTGTTTCCCGTTATTTTAGGGCATGAGGGTGGTGCAGTTGTTGAAGAAATAGGTCCTGGAGTCACTTCTCTAAAACCAGGCGATCATGTAATTCCACTTTATGTACCGGAGTGTGGTCACTGTAAGTTCTGTCAGTCAGGTAAAACCAACTTATGCCAAGCGATTCGAGAAACTCAAGGTCGTGGGGTAATGCCTGATGGTACTAGTCGCTTTAGCTGTAAAGGCAAAGAACTATACCACTACATGGGTACCTCCACTTTTTCTGAATATACCGTAGTGCCCGAAATTTCAGTTGCCAAAATTAGCAATAAAGCACCGTTAGATAAAGTGTGTTTGTTGGGGTGTGGTATTACTACCGGTATAGGTGCTGTATTAAATACCGCTAAAGTAGAGCCTGGCTCTACAGTTGCCGTATTTGGTTTAGGTGGTATAGGCCTTAGTGTTATTCAAGGTGCCGTGTTGGCTAAAGCTGAGCGTATTATTGTTGTAGATATTAATGAAGATAAATTTGAAATGGCCAGATTATTAGGTGCCACAGACTTCATTAACCCACAAAAATACGACCAACCCATACAGGATGTTATTGTGGAACTGACTAGTGGTGGTGTTGATTATTCCTTTGAGTGTATTGGTAATGTCAATGTTATGCGCTCAGCGCTAGAGTGCTGTCATAAAGGCTGGGGAGAGTCAGTTATTATTGGTGTTGCTGGCGCAGGTGAAGAGATTTCAACTAGGCCTTTCCAATTAGTGACAGGTCGAGTGTGGCGGGGTACTGCTTTTGGTGGTGTAAAAGGACGTACTCAGCTGCCTGGATATGTTGAGCGGTATATGAAAGGCGAAATTAAGTTGGATGAGTTTGTTACCCACACCATGGGTTTAGAGGACATCAATAACGCTTTCGATTTAATGCACGAAGGCAAAAGCATTCGTTCTGTTATCTTATTTTAAGTGTGAGGTGAGCTGATGTCTGAACAAAATCAACTGGAAATCATTTCTCAAACCAAAGTGCATGGGGGTTGGTTAAAGCGTTATAAACACCACTCCAATGTATTAAATTGCGATATGGTGTTTGCCATATTTTTGCCGCCACAAGCAGAAGAGCAGGCTATACCCACCTTATACTGGTTATCTGGCTTAGAATGTACTGATGAAAATTTCATGCAAAAAGCTGGGGCGCAACGACTGGCTGCAGAGTTAGGTATAGCAATCGTGTGTCCAGATACTAGCCCTAGAGGCACTAACTTACCAGGAGAGCACGACAGTTGGGATTTAGGATCTAGTGCCGGTTTTTATGTAGATGCGACAGAACAGCCGTGGGCTGCCCACTATCAAATGTACAGTTATGTCACTAAAGAATTACCAGCATTAATTGCTGAATCATTTCCTGTCACTGATAAGAAGGCCATTAGTGGACATTCGATGGGTGGGCATGGGGCATTGATTTGTGCATTAAAGAATCCTGGTAGTTATACATCAGTATCTGCTTTTGCTCCAATCTGCCACCCTAGTGAATGCCCTTGGGGGCAAAAAGCTTTTAGCCACTATTTAGGAGAAAATAAAGATAGTTGGGCACAATTCGATGCATGTCACCTGATTGAGAAATCCACTAATCCCATACCTATTTTGGTAGATCAAGGCAGTGCAGATAAGTTTTTGAGTGAACAACTTAAACCTGAAGCATTAACTAAAGCATGCAAAGATAATAACTTCTCCCTCACTTTGCGTATGCAACCAGGTTATGATCATAGTTACTTTTTTATAACGAGTTTTATTGAAGATCACCTACGCTATCATGGTAAGGCTTTAGGTCTATTATAAAAAAGGTGATAAGTGTTTACTTTGGGTTTGAGTCTTTTTGAGTCAGGCCTGAAGTAAACAACAGTCTATGGAAAGCATAGTTAATCTTTGTAACAAAAGTTTATATTTTGTAGTTAGCTTATCCGGCTATTGACGTATAGACAACTTCAGAATAACGTTGAGCAGTTCCGGAATAAAGGACAGGATTGGGACTACAGTAAAGTAGAAATAATAAGAACTTTATTTATAGGAAACACCTGGCAGTAAAGTACGGCCAAAAAATAAAAATAGTAGCCAACCACTTAATAAACTTGGTTGGTGTGAGTAACTTATTCAATATAGTTTTGTTGTGGAGTAATAATCATGTCCATAACTAATCCGTCTGCGTGTACCGTTGGTTTTTTGGTATTAAATAACTTTACCTTAATGTCTCACGCTTCAGCGGTGGAACCGTTAAGAATGGCAAATCATTTGTCAAATCGTACGCTTTATCGTTGGAAAACTATTTCTATTACAGGTGACCCTGTAACAGCCAGTGATGGAATGCAAATAACACCTGATCATAGTATAGAAACTGATGAGAAGTTTGATTTAATCGTTGTGTGTGGAGGGCTGGAAGTAAAACAACAATATAACCGTCGTTTATTACAATGGCTGCAACGGCAAGCACGTCTTAAAACACCTTTAGCTGCTATTTGTACGGGTAGCTATGTATTAGCTAAAGCGGGTTTACTAGGAGGTTATCGTTGTACTATTCATTGGGAAAATATGGCCAGCTTTAAAGAGGAATTCCCGCATATTATGGTCACCAACCATATATATAGTGTCGATAGGGATCGCCTGACTTGTAGTGGTGGCACGGCACCACTGGACATGATGTTGAATGTAATTGCCAATACTCATGGGCGAGAATTAAGTGCATCCATTTCTGAAATGTTTGTTCACGACCGAGTCCGCAATGAAGTTGAGCAACAACGAGTTCCATTAAGGCATACATTAGGTATTAGTCAACCCAAGTTAGTGGAAATAGTGGCGCTAATGGAGGCTAACTTGGAAGAAACTATTAGTTTGGACGACTTAGCAAGCTATGTAGGGTTATCAAGGCGTCAGTTAGAACGATTATTTTTAAAGTATTTAGATTGTTCGCCATCAAGGTATTATCTCAAACTACGGTTACAAAGAGCTAGACAGTTACTACAGCAAACTAATTTATCGATTATTGAAATTGCAGCTGCCTGTGGTTTTATTTCTACGCCACATTTTAGTAAGCGTTATCGTGATTGTTTTGGTATTCCACCGAGAGACGAGCGGTTAGGTTTACAAATAAGAACACAGCCTGTAGCCATGGCAAGTTAAAATAAAGAACATCTTTAATAATAATTTGTCAGGTAAGTGAAAACTGTTCTCTTATTCTTTGTAAATTGAGTAAGAGAACTATTTTCATTGTATTTTGTCTACGCTTAACCCTACAGTTATAGCTCCAATAGCTTTTTCTTGATCTAACACGGGTACGGAAACTTGAATTAAATAGGCTTTTGCGCTTTCATCAAATGCTACATCACCTATATAAACATCCCCTTTTCCTTGATTAAAGCTGTATTTAAATTTGTCCTCATCACCTTGCCAGTAGTCTGTTGTTTTATTGGTCATGGCAATATTTTCACCTTTATCACCCATTAAAAAAAGCTCTACAAAATAGGGTTTAGTTTTCTCCAGCTCAATTAAACGCTTGGCCGCTTTATTTTGCATAAGCTCTTTCATTAACTGTGTTATACCATTAGCACTTTTCCATTGTTGATCTCTTTGTTTAATGCTTAGCAGTGTAAGGCCTTGTTTGTTATGTTGTTTGACGAATTCAACTATAGCTGGATCTTTTCCCCATTCTTGTAATGAGTCAATAATGCTTTCTACGGAGTTTGGACTTTGCTGGTCAGCAAATACATTAAAATTTAACGACATTATCATAAAAATGGCTATGCTTGTTTTAATAGTCACGATCATATTTCCTATATATCATGCCTAATTATTATATTAGTCAGAATATTTCACTGAACCAAAAAAATTGCCAAAATTGGATAAGTGTATTGTGTATATTCTTATGCCTGTGAGAACTATGGAAATAGGATTGACACGTCCTGATTAAAAATTAATTATTACAATTTATTAAAAGAAAAAAATAAATATGCATAAATAAAAATGGTCTATACATTAGATAATAAAGCACCATTGTACCAGAAATAGGTGTAATGTATATACATTTAATAGTCGTTCAAACAGTGTGATTTTATTGATCGTCTGAAAAACAGTAACGCAAAGTAACAAATTTATAAATAGTGATAGAGTTTACATAAATTGCTATTAAATATTATACTTAAGTCGTATTATATTATTTTGCTGAAAAGGTGGTAAGTATAATTACCAGTCTATGTTTGTGTGCGCATACTTAAAGTAATTTGTTTATTATTACACTCTAGACTATTTAGCTAACAAAATAAAAACGAAAAAATATGCTTAGCTAGTATAACTCATCATTTAAAAGTATCCGTAAAAACCCTAATTCAATTTATAACCAATAGCTGGTTAGTATCTATTACAAGCGAAATGTAAACACTGTAATCACATTAAGACTATTTGGGGATGCTCAATAGAAAGGGTATAGTTACAGCGTTTACAGTAGTGTCGCTTTCGGTTGTCTAGAAAGGTGGCAGTATCTAACAAAGATGGATGACTGCTTAGTCTATACCCTTAGCTGTTTTGTGTAGGGGTATATAAAACTGACGCCGCTCAAAAATATAGTGGTGTCTACAAGAACAATGGACCTTACAAATGACCCCTTGGAAAGTAGACCAGCAAGTACTAAATACAACACCTGACGATCTTGTTTACCTCACTAATTTAGATCCAGTGATGTACCATAATCTACTTGATATGTCAGCAGCATTTGCAAACCGTGCAATAAAAAAAATGATGTCAAGTGAGCAAGCTTCTGTAGTACTAGACAAAGCTTGCAGCAAATAACTCATAAAAAGTAAGTGCTTACAAGAATTTCTCGACTTTTAATATATTGGCTAATTCAACTTTTTATTTAGATTATATTCTTTGCCTTTACATTGAAAAAGCATAAAACCATTTATAATAACTTATGTTAATCGATCAATGTTATAAATAAGGTTTTATTTGGGATAAATATCCTTTAATATACGACACAAGCGGGTGGAGAAGGGTTAATACAACACCATATTGGAAATAACCCTCGATGTCCCTGACGCCCGCTTTTTATTTACATTTATTTTCAAGTCCCTTCTATTTAACAACTACCTCTATTTATTATTAAGTGTCCTGGTTGTCTAACATATTTGTATTGGATATTTTGTTGTATTATTTGTGTTTAATGCTCCAGCATCAACGCGTGAATATGTTGTGATATAAACAAGCTGCTAGTTCTAATATATGCCTTTCTGGTTAGGTCTCTTCAATAATAAGTTAAGCAACTATAATGCTTTAAAACCCCTAGTGTTGAGCTGCTGCAGGCTACTGAGTTAGTGACGGTTTTGCACATAGCTCTGTCGCTTTCAATGGAAAGTTTCGCTTAATCCTGGTGCTAGACTGGCTGGAAGTTCAAGGATTCTATATCCATCGTGCATGTTGGGTATGAAAATGTTAACAAAAATAAGCCATTACTAGTTTGAGGGTAAAAGTATGACATCCAGCGAGCTGCATGATACCTCGATTGTGATAGACGGTTTAATTATTGCCAAGTGGGGCCGTGAGCTGTTCGAGGATATGCGCCGAGGAGGCTTGACCGCAGCGAACTGTACAGTATCGGTTTGGGAAGGATTCCAAGCGACTGTAAATAACATCACAGAGTTTCACCAGTTTTTTGAAGACCACAGTGATCTGATCATGCCAGTAAGAACTACTAAAGATATCTTACGGGCTAAAGAGCTGAATAAAACCGGTATTATTCTAGGTTTTCAGAATGCCCACGCATTTGAAGACAAGCTGGGTTATATTCAGATATTCAAAGAGTTGGGAGTCGGCATTGTGCAAATGGCTTACAACACCCAAAACCTGATTGGTACTGGTTGTTATGAAAACGATCGTGGCTTATCTGATTTTGGTCGTGAAGTAGTGGCTGAGATGAACCGGGTAGGCATTATGTGTGACCTTTCCCATGTGGGTGCTCAAACCTCAATGGATGTTATTGAAGCTTCAACCAAACCTGTTTGTTATTCTCATTGCTTACCTGCTGGGCTTAAAGAGCATCCCCGAAATAAGTCTGATGACGACTTAAAGTTTATTGCTGATCGTGGTGGTTTTATTGGCGTTACCATGTTTACCCCATTCCTAAAACAAGGGGTTGATGCCACTGTTGATGATTATATAGAGGCTATTGATTACATCATTAACATTGTTGGTGAAGATTGTGTGGGTATTGGTACTGACTTTACCCAAGGCCATGACAAAGCTTTTTTTGACTGGTTAACTCACGACAAAGGTTATGCGCGCTCTTTAACTAATTTCGGCAAAATTGTTAACCCAGCAGGCTTTCGTACGATTGGTGAGTTCCCCAACTTGACTGACGCCATGATGAGAAGGGGTTGGTCTGAACACAAAATTCGCAAAGTAATGGGTGAGAACTGGTTACGCACTTTAAAAGAGGTATGGGGAGAATAAATAATGGGTTATAGAGCACCTGAAGTACCAATTAATGTTGATGAAGAAACTGGGGTTTGGACTACGGATGCACTCCCCATGTTGTATGTTCCGCGGCACTTTTTTATGAATAACCATACGGTTATTGAAGAAGCACTAGGAGCAGATAAATACGCTGAAATTCTTTATCAAGCAGGCTATAAGTCTGCGTATTACTGGTGTCAGCAAGAAGCGAAAGAGCACGATATATTTGGCGTAGAAGTTTTTGAGCACTATATGCGTAGGCTTTCTCAGCGTGGTTGGGGTATTTTCTCCATTGAAGATATTGATTTAGAAAAAGGTTATGCCAAAGTTCGCTTAGATCACTCTGCATTTGTTTATCACTATGGCAAAGTAAATCGAAAATTGGAATATATGTTTACTGGTTGGTTTGCTGGTGCTATGGATCAAATTGTTGAGCGCTTGGGTTATTCTTTAACTACACAAGCAGAGCAATTACAAAGTGAAGCAGAAGAAGGTTGTGATCATGGATTGTTTGAAGTAAAAACAGTTAGTCAAGGTGATTTTACCCGGCATTAATTAATAACCTATTAAAACTCAATAACAATACACCCAGTTTTATTAATAAAAAAATAAGGGTGAAAACAATAATCGAGGGATATTTAAAAATAGTATTTTAAATATCCCCCTTGTGTTAGCCAGTGACTACTAATGAGGGACAACGATGGCTCAGTACGACGCAATATTTCAGCCATTGACCATCAATAAAACAACGATTCGTAATCGTGTTGTCAGTACTGCCCATGCCGAGGTTTATGCCACTGAGGGAGGAATGACAACTGAACGCTATGTGAAGTATTACGAAGAAAAAGCCAAAGGTGGTGTAGGGCTTTGTATTTGTGGTGGCTCCAGTGTAGTGTCCATCGATAGTCCACAAGGGTGGTGGAAATCCGTTAATTTATCAACAGACAGGATTATTCCTCACTTTCAAAATCTTGCTGATGCGGTGCATAAACATGGCGGCAAGATAATGATTCAAATTACCCATATGGGGCGTCGTTCCCGTTGGGATGGTGGTCATTGGTCAACCCTGTTAAGTCCCAGTGGTATTCGTGAGCCAGTCCACCGTGCTACTTGTAAAACCATTGAGCCAGAAGAAATCGAGCGTATTATAAAAGACTATGCCCAGGCAGCCCGTCGTGCTAAGGAAGGTGGCTTGGATGGCGTAGAAATTTCTGCTGTGCATCAGCACTTAATTGACCAATTTTGGAGCCCACGAGTTAATAAGCGTGCTGACGAGTGGGGTGGATCTTTTGAAAACCGGATGCGGTTTGGCTTAGAAGTGGCAAAAGCCATTCGTGAAGAAGTAGGGCCAGATTTTGTTGTTGGATTGAGAATCTGTGGTGATGAATTCCACCCAGATGGCCTCAACCACGACGATATGAAACAAATTGCCAAATATTACAACGACACTGGTTTAATTGACTTCTTCGGTGTGGTTGGCTCCGGCTGTGATACTCACAATACCTTAGCTAATGTTATTCCCAATATGAGTTATCCACCTGAGCCTTTCCTGCATTTAGCTGCAGGTATTAAAGAGGTGGTGGATGTCCCCGTTATTCATGCACAAAATATTAAAGACCCTAATCAAGCACAACGGATTTTAGAAGAAGGTTATGTTGATTTAGTCGGTATGACTCGCGCTCATATTGCCGACCCGCACTTAATTACCAAAATTAAAATGAATCAGGTG
Source organism: Spartinivicinus ruber (assembly GCF_011009015.1). Lineage (NCBI taxonomy): Bacteria > Pseudomonadati > Pseudomonadota > Gammaproteobacteria > Oceanospirillales > Zooshikellaceae > Spartinivicinus > Spartinivicinus ruber. The sequence goes on along the minus strand of NZ_CP048878.1, from coordinate 6,201,708 downwards.
GACCAGATTCGCCAATGTGTAGGGGCAAACTATTGTATTGACCGTCAATACCAAGGACTGGATGTGTTGTGTATTCAAAACGCAGCAACTTCCCGTGAAAGCACCATGCCTCATATCATTAAAAAAACTGAGGGGCCTATTCGTAAAGTAGTTGTGATAGGTGGAGGGCCTGCTGGGATGGAAGCTGCCCGTGTTGCTGCTGAGCGTGGCCACCAGGTTACTTTATTTGAAAAAGCTGATGAATTAGGTGGACAAATTACCACTGCGGCTAAAGCACCACAGAGGGATCAAATTGCTGGTATTACTCGTTGGTTTGTTTTGGAGCTAGAACGCTTAGGTGTGGATGTACGGCTAAACACAGAAGCTAATACCGATGCTATTTTAGACTTAAAACCTGACATTATCATTTTGGCGGTTGGTGGCAAACCATTCTTAGAACAAGAGCCAGAATGGGGCGCTGAAGAAGGCTTAATTGTCAGTAGTTGGGATATTCTTAATGGCACGGTTGAGCCAGGCAAAAATGTTTTAGTGTATGACACTATCTGTGAATTTAGCGGCATGTCAGTTGCTGACTATTTAGCAGCAAAGGGCTCGTTAGTTGAAATCGTTACAGATGATATAAAGCCAGGTGCTGCTGTAGGCGGCACCACCTTCCCGACTTATTATCGCAGTTTATATGAAAAAGAAGTGGTGTTTACCTCTGACTTTGTGTTGGAAAAAGTCTATCAGGAAGGCGATAAAAAAATTGCTGTGCTAGAAAATGAATATACCGGTCAAAAAGAAGAGCGTGTTGTTGATCAAATCGTTGTAGAAAATGGCATTCGCCCAGACGAAAAGCTCTATTACGAATTAAAAGCCAATTCACGCAATAAAGGCCAAATTGATATTGAAGCCTTATATGATGCTAAGCCACAACCTGCATTAGCAGAAACAGGTGATGGTTATTTACTGTATCGAATTGGTGATTGTGTATCGCAGCGTAATACGCATGCAGCGATCTACGATGCATTACGCCTGTGCAAAGACTTTTAATATACCCTTCGTGAATAACTTTTATGGTTTGTTGCCGTCGATCTTCACCCCAGTCACTTATTTTTCATAAGTTCCTGGGGCTTCATCACTCGGCGGCTGCCCCTAAAAGTACTTCACTTTGGGTATATGGGTATATGGGTATATGGGTATATGGGTATATGGGTATATGGGTATATGGGTATATGGGTATAAAAGTAGAAATGGCTATTTGCCTCCAGCTCAGTTAATAAAAATAACTGAATGAAGATAACAGCTTATAGATATTCAAATTTCACAAAAAGTATAAAGTGAATTAATTCACAAATACTATATCCACAGCGAAGGATATTTTAGGCGAGCCCATCGAGCGAACAAGCTTCAGGAGCTTATGAAAAATAAGTGACTGGAGTTGAGATCGATGATAACAAAGAATAAAAATCCTTCGCGAAGGATAAAGCCCTTGAAATAAAAAGGGGAAATAACTAAATGTTACTTAATTGGATACTACCTGTATTACTCTGTGCAGCCATTTTACTGGCTGTAATTGGTGCGGTTAAACGCATTAATTTATGGCATCAGGGGCAGGCTGATAAAGTCAATATTTTGCATGGTTTAATGCAAATTCCTAAGCGCTATATGGTGGATTTACACCATGTGGTAGCACGGGATAAATACATTGCTAACACACATGTTGCAACAGCTGGTGGGTTTGTTGCAGCCAGTGTGTTAATTATTTTAGTTTATGTGTTCGGCTTAGATAACCGTATTTTAATATGGGGGTTATTAGCAGCCTTAACCGCGATGCTGGTAGGTGCTTTTTTTGTTTATAAACGCCGCAAAAACCCTCCTGCCCGACTTTCCAAAGGGCCTTGGATGCGTTTACCCAAAAGCCTGTTTACTTTTGCTATTACCTTCATTTTAATTTCTTTACCCGCTGCAGGCATTTTGCCAGAAAACTTTGGCGGTTGGTTATTGGCCACCATTCTATTAGCTGGTGTAGTGTATGGGGTTGCTGAAATGTTTTTTGGCATGACCTGGGGTGGCCCGATGAAACACGCTTTCGCAGGTGCTTTGCACTTGGCTTTTCACCGTCGCGCGGAGAGGTTTGGTGGGGGTCGTTCTACAGGCTTAAAGCCAGTTCAACTGGAAGAAAATAAATTAGGTGTTGAACAACCTGCAGATTTTAAATGGAATCAACTATTGGGCTTTGATGCCTGTGTGCAATGTGGCCGTTGTGAAGCGATGTGCCCTGCTTTTGCTGCTGGGCAGCCGCTTAATCCGAAAAAACTGATTCAGGATATGGTGGTTGGTTTAACGGGTGGCTCTGATGCTAAATATGCTGGTAGCCCCTACCCTGGGATTGAAGTGGGTCAACATCAAGGAGCGCCTTTACAGCCTATTGTTAATGGTCTGGTTGAGTCAGAGACGCTTTGGTCATGTACCACCTGTCGTGCTTGTGTAGAAGAATGCCCAATGATGATTGAGCACGTAGACGCCATTGTGGATATGCGCCGCTTCTTAACCTTAGAGCAAGGCCAAACACCAGAAAAAGGTGTTGAAGTCATCGAAAATCTTATTGCCACTGACAACCCAAGTGGCTTCGACCCAGGCCATCGTGCTAACTGGGCAACCGACCTGAACTTACAATTAATGTCAGATGTTCAAGAAGCTGATGTCTTATTCTGGGTTGGTGATGGAGCATACGACATGCGCAGTCAGCGTACCTTACGAGCCGTAGTTAAATTATTGCGTGCTGCTAAAGTTGATTTCGCTATTTTGGGTAATGAAGAAAGAGACAGTGGTGATGTAGCCAGACGGTTAGGTGATGAAGCCACGTTCCAATCTTTAGCCAAACATAATATTGCTACGCTAAAAAAATATCAGTTTAAGCAGATAGTAACAGCTGACCCTCACTCTTATCATTGCTTAAAAAATGAATATAAAGATTTTGGTGGCGAATTTGAGGTTTATCATCACACTACATTTTTAGCTGAAAAAGCCAAGCAAGGCACTTTAAAACTAAGGGAATTAAAGTTTGGTACAGTCACCTATCATGACCCCTGTTATTTAGGCCGCTATAACGGTGAATATGAAGCACCACGGGAATTATTAAAAGCACTTGGCCTGGAAGTAACTGAAATGGAGCGTTCTGGCTTCCGTTCCCGTTGTTGTGGCGGCGGGGGGGCTGCACCGATTACGGATATTCCAGGGAAACAGCGAATTCCTGATATGCGCATGGAAGATGTCAAAGCTACCAATGCTGAAGTGGTTGCAGTGGCTTGCCCGCAATGCGCGCTAATGCTGGAAGGTGTGGTAGAGCCACGTCCAGAAGTGCGAGATATCGCTGAAATGTTGGCTGATGCAGTGGAAACGATTCATTAGGAGGGGTTGCTGTGAGTAATATAATACGACGAGACCCGCGTATTGAATACATAATCCGAAACCGCTTGCACCCAATGCATGCCAATTTTGCTACTGGGCCAGTACGGGGCCCTACTGGATTAATTCGGAAAAATCCTCACCAGGTCGGGTTTATTGGTCCTAATGGCATCAAGCGGATTGATCGCAGTGCCACAGGTGTATCTGCCGCGCAATTTGCCAGCCGTAGTCAAGCTAAAGGTGCAGAGCAACAAGAGGTGCGTAAGTCTTTTGTTGTTGAAGAACCGGCATTTTATATTGCAGTTGTACTGGATTTAGTGGGTGGCCGTTTAACCAGTCATGATAAAGATATTCTTGGCCAGGCCCATTTATTAGCCACTGAATCTGATTCCAAAGGTGCAGTGCTTGCCATTGCCTTAGGTGAGCTAAAAGATGACAATTTAAAGCTTGCGGGTGTTGACCGGCTTTTACATTTTGCAAGTGAAGAGTTTCAACAGTTTAATCCCGAATTAAAATTAACCGCATTAACGGCTGTTGAAGCTAGCTATCAACCTCAATATTGGTTATTACCTGACAGTATTCATGGTGGTGGAGATTTAGGACGTCGTTTAGCTGCCCGGTTGGGTGAGCGTCCTGCTACCCAAGTATGGAAAGTAGAGCAAGATAAAATCACTTGCCGTGCAAATGGTGGAACTCAAGATGTTGAGCGTGATATCCCCAGAATTATGCTACTTGCTGAAGAAGTCGCCTACCCAGTCATGGAAACTGAACACCAGGCAACTGCACTAGCAGTACCTGATATGCCTGCAATGCTTCCTCATATCGAAGACTTGGGTCAGCAAGCGGTAGATCCAAGTGAAATTCCATTAGCAGAAGCAGAATTTATTCTCTCTGGCGGTAATGGCATTACGGACTGGGAGTTATTCCATCAAGCCTCTGCCATATTAGGGGCAACAGAAGGCGCAAGCCGTGTCGCAGTAGATAATGGTGATATGCCTCGCTTCCGTCAAGTAGGAGCAACTGGTACCTGGGTAAGTGCTCGGGTTTATATTGCCGTTGGTATTTCTGGGGCCATCCAACACTTGCAGGGTATTGGTCAATGCGAAAAAGTTATTGCCATTAATCTGGATAAAGACTGTGACATGATTAAACGTGCCGACTTAAGCGTTATCGCTGACAGCTCAGCAGTATTGGATGAATTAATAAAGCTAGTCAACGAAAGCAAGCAAGAGGCAGCCGCCAATGCAGCCTAATACTCAACAAAAACCTAATAATAACGGCATTGCCAAAATCACAACGTTGGTTTCCATTGGTTTACATCCAAAATCACAACGTGGTCGCAGAGCAGATCAAGATGCGAAAGCTTTGGAATTAGCATTGAATCTAGTCCCCGAGCAATTGGAAGTACTTCATGCCGGTAACCCTAGAGAATCTGTATTACGTCAATATTTAGGTATGGGGGTGGACCAAGTGACGGTTTTGGACCAACCCTACGAAGCTGACGCAATTCCAGCGCTAATAGAATATTTAAGTGAAAATAAAGCCGATATTATTTTTACCGGCACTAAAGCTGAACAAGGTGAATCATCAGGTATGACGCCGTATTTAATTGCTGAACAGCTTAAATTGCCAATGGTGCCCAACGTTGCAGCTATAAAAAGTATTAATGGTCGTATTGCAGAAATACTCCAAGCATTACCCAGAGGACAGCGCCGTTTAATTAAAGTGCAAATACCATTTGTAGCTAGCATCGACACCGCCGCGGCAGCTCCACGTCAAAGTGCGTTTGGTAAGGCAAAAAGAGGTGTTATTAATGATCAAGATGCCACTATTAGTATTGATGAAGTGAGGGCCAGTTGGAATGCATACCCAGCTAAAAAGCGTCCTAAACGGTTAAAGGTTATGAAAGCCAAAACCGCTGCTGATCGTTTTAAAGCAGCTACTGCCAGCAGTAAAAACGAAGGTGGCAGTGTAATCGAAAACAAATCACCAGCCGAAGCAGCTAAAGCGATATATGATTTGTTAGTGGCGGAGAAGGTAGTTAAATAGTTATTTGTTTTTAAGATCCAAATACATCTTATTCAATAAATGATATTCCTGGGTCATTCTTTTAATTTTTTGAATGGCCTCTTCATAGGCTTCTTTATAATGTCCATCCATGCTAGTGCCAGTTACTGCTGTTTGTTTTAGTTTTTGTAATAAAGCATTTTTTTCGTCTTTTAATTGTTGAATTTCTTGTTCTTTCTTGCCCATATCCATTGAATAACGCTCAAAAAGTTGTGCTAATGCATCATTGGCTGCTTGGTCCTCTTCTACCTCTTCAACAGGCATTCCTTTTTGTAGTTTTTTGTTTTTATATTCAAGTTTTTCGATTTCATCTTTATAATCCATAATTTCACGTCTGAGCTGTTTTATCAGCTTCTGCGAGTTTGCCAGTAGCTCTTCTAGCTCTCGGTGATAGTCTTCCTCTGTATCTCCTTCCTGAGGTTTGCTTTTTTTTAGCTTGGCAATCATTGACTCATTAAGCGCAATAATGTGTTCCAGGCTGGCAATTTGTTCTTGGTAACCATCAATCTTCTGGTTTGACTGCTGAATAGCCAGTTCTGTAAAAGTGCTTTCAATAGCACTTTCTTGATCTTCAGCTGTTGCCTTTTTATCAGAAGCTTCTGATGTCGCTGGTACTTGTACCACCTCCGGTTCAGGAGCCAGTGTTTTAAAATAATGTATAATCTTTTTGTTGAGCCGTTCTTGATGCTGATCCCCTTGTAGCCGACCACGAATGGTTTCCAGCTCAAAATGAATCAATGACTTACGCAAGCAAATAGCATCAGTAAGCGAAAGGTGATGCGCTTGAAATAAATCCAATTTTACATTGTCAAATTGTTTTTCATATTCAACGAGTGATGCAAGTTGTTCCTTTAAATAATCTTCATAAGTAGGCGCCTTAATACTTAGTGCTTTTTGAAAGCCCTTTTGTAGTTTCTGGAAAAGCTTGCAGTAACCTTGGTTAGATTCTTTATCTCTAGCCTCAGGCTCCTTATGTTTTAAAGCGGCAGTTTCAATGGTTAACACTTGCTTTCTAAGAGAGTTAACCTGTCTTCTATTAATTGGCTCAATTAACCATTCCTGAGGTACGGTTTCCCCACTCTCTTTTAACTCAGCCTCCATTTCATCTAAAATGGCTTGCAAGGTGCTAATAACTTTGCGGTTATCAAAAAGCTTCTTTTTGATAACGGATATTCTATGTTGCTTAATCAACAGCCAAGCCAGCACAACCGCAAGCAAACTTGCAACAACAGCATAATTGGCTAAAACAACTAAAACGAGCTGATCTGTCATTACATAAAACCTAAAACAACAGCTACCCCTAAGTGTAGTGGGTTTTTGGCCTCTATCAGCCCTAAAGCTTAAGGTCTATGCGGATATCAGTAACTGAAATAATAATAATTAGACACTATTTCAATAGGCGATAAAACAAACACCTATTGATGTATCTTGCTACCTATCAACGAGCACCATCCTCCTTCTCTTTGTATTGATACAGCTTGTACTAATACACCAAAACGCTCATAAACCAGTCAATAAACTACCATTCGTCAAGTATTAATACGACGAGTGGAAATATTTCGAGACAAGTGGCACAAAGTGACAAATAAAAGAAAGTTATAATTCGTTAGCTTTATACAAACGCGTTGCATGTTTGGTGTACAGCACAATATGTGGAAATGTAAGTTAAGGGTGTGATTAGAACGTGATCAAAAAAACAACAGGTTTTACCTTAATTGAATTAATGGTAACCATTGCCGTGTTAGCCATTATCGCGGGTATTGGCATACCCTCAATGAGTAACTTCATTGACAACAACCGTATGAATTCAGCAAAGGACCGATTAGCCGCCGCTATCAGCCTCGCCCGCTCCAATGCCATCACCAACAACACCAAAACCATTATTTGCGGCTTGAAAACAGCAAACGCCAGTGAATGCAGTGACACAGGTGAATGGAGATTCGGCTGGATGGTATTTTCAGATGAAAATAATAACGATCAATACGACAAAGGAACTGATAAAGATGATGGAGAACTACTCGTTAGAGTAGATCGATTATCCGACAACAGCATTCAATACGCCATTCACCAAGAAGCAGCAGCAAAGACAGTAAAAGCTTTTTATTATCGCCCTAATGGACTGGCTGGTGCAAAAATCGGAAGTGATAAAGCCTTATTGGCCAAGCCATTGACTATTTCCATTTGTAAAAGCGGTTTTAAAACTGCCCTTTCACTAGGCATGATCGGCTCTGCCATGACTAAAAAAGATCAAGCAAAAGATTGCGTTGAAGAGAAAAAGTAATAATGAATAAAAAACTAAAATTTTCCCAGCAAGGGGTTGGGATGATTGAAGTGTTAATCACACTGCTAGTGATGACTATTGGTTTATTAGGCATTGCCGGTTTAATGTTATATGGCGTTAAAACCAGTCACTCTAATTATTTCCGCACCCAGGCAATGATGGCCACTCAAGACTTAATTGGACGTATGCGAGCTAATACCCAAGGTGTTTGGGATGGGCATTATGAATTAGCAAAAGATAAAACTATTTCCGGTGAATCTGATAAATGCGCAGGTAAAGATAAAAGCTGCACTCCTGCAGAGTTAGCTGCATGGGACCTAGTCCAATGGTCAGGCTTGGTAGGTATGGCAAATGGCAAAAAAGGTGTCTCAACCCTTGGTTTACCTAATGCCAGTGCCACTGTAAAAGGTGATGCAAGTGATAAAGGGAGATATACCATTACCATTACCTGGAAAGATATTCAGGCAGAAGAAGGTGGTAAATCAGACGAATATAAAACAGTAGTCGATTTTTGTCGAAATACTGTAAAAGACGATAAGCATAACAGCTGTATTTAAGAGCATTTAAAAATGAGATATACGTTTACCAAACAACAGGGTTTTACCCTGATAGAGTTAATGATTGCATTAACTCTAGGGTTATTTTTAAGTGGTGCAGCACTAATGATGTATGTTGCTAATAAAAATACCTATGGCACCATCGTAGATAATAGCCGCCTACAGGAAAATGCCCGTTATGCACAAAAATTTATTCAAGAAAGCATCATGCGAGCTGGCTGGAAAGCGATTCCCCATGGAGGAGCAGATATAAAATTTCGTGAAACTACTAAAACTGATTTACAGGACCCTGGCTGGAAGTTAGATCAATTTATTACGGCTATTAATAGTCATGAAGGTGGTGAGGATGATGAAGGCCCTAAAAAAGACAGTGATATTCTCTTTACTCGCTATTATGGCAGCTCAACTGACCAAACAATGCAAGACTGTTCAGGTACCGCACATGCAGAAAGCCAAGTAGTAACAGAAATACTATTTGTGAATAAAAAATATGAATTAAAGTGTCGTATTGTGGTTGATAATGCCATTGAAAAAACCATCACGTTAATCAGTGGTGTAGAAAGTTTACAGTTATTATTTGGCGCTGATACTGATAAAAGCCAAGATTATATTGCCAATAGCTACATGAACGCAGCCGATGTAACCAGTAAAAAACTATGGGAAAAGGTTGTTTCTGTACGAATTGGCTTATTAGTTACATCGGGTGTATTTAGCAGTAACGCTAATAATAAAGACAAAGAGGGTAAAAAAAATAAATACACGATTCTTGATCAAGCGGATATAGCTATCAGCGATTCAAAGCTCTATGGCCAAGTATTCAATAGCACAGTTTCTGTTCGTAACCCACTTCGATAAGACACTCGATATGAAAAACCTAAACAAACAGCAAGGGGTAGCGTTAGTATATTGCCTGATAATTATGCTAGTGCTAACCATTATAGGCGTAAGTATTACCAGTTCCTTAACCAGCAGTACTAAGTTAATTGCTAATCAACAAGCTAATCAAATAGCATTAGAAGCAGCAGAAGTCGCTTTAATGGATGCAGAACAGTGGTTATTTAGTAAAGATAATCCAGAACACTCACCCATAGGAACTGAACAGACTGATGATTTAAAAGTATGGTATTATGATCCTACTAATAAAATATGGCAAAATAAAGAGCACTGGAAAAAAGCGACCAAAATAACGAGCTATACCCCAATTGTTGGCACAAAAGAAAAGCCAAAATATATAATAGAAGACTATGGGTTTAAACAAAGTGGTGGAGCGGTAAATGACCGAAACTCTAACTCTGAAAAAAAAGTATTTTATCGAGTTACCGCTATGGGAAATGGCCCAGGAAATAGCACCGCTTATTTACAAACAATTATCATGAAAAATGCAGAATAAGGTATTATGTTGTAACTATGAGTAAAATGAATTTTAAAATAACGCTTATATCTTCTATTGTTTCTGCCTCTGTGCTTCAAGCATCATTAAGTTGGGGCGCTGACTTAGATATAGCCAATAAACCATTATTTATTTCAGCTTCTGAAGCACCCCTTGTCATGATGGTAATGGGGCGTGACCATAAGCTTTATTATGAGGCTTATAATGATGCCAGTGATTTAAATAACGATGGTAACTTAGATACTACTTATAAACCCAATGAGATGGATTACTTTGGCTATTTTAATTCAACTCTTTGTTATGATTACAATCAAGGTGAAGAAAGATATGAGCCTGTAGCCACAACTGTAACAAAAAACAGGGGTGGAAAAGAATACAAAAAAACCTGTGAAAATAATAAATGGAGTGGTGACTTTTTAAATTACTTAACAACGTCAAGAATGGATGCTTTACGAAAAGTATTATATGGAGGGTATCGCTCGGTTGATGAGTATGAACTGACGGTGCTAAGAAGAAGCTATATACCACAGGATGCCCATAGCTGGGGAAAAGAGTATACCAGCTTAGCGCATGATGGCTATCATATTAATGACTATTCGCCTTTGCCAAGTCCTCCTGCAGATACAAGGCACTTATTTGCCAATACCTCATTGCTTGATTATACAAGGTCTGCAAGACGTGACACTTTAAGGTTGACGCCTGTAGAACCAGCAATTGGCGAAAGTGTTAGTTTACCTCTTTTACGTGTAGTGCCAAGTACTGAAGTTCGCATTTGGGAGTGGGTGTCAAAAGAAAGGCCTGTTGCAGATGCATATACATCTAACCCAGCAACTACAAGTTTTCAACTAAATAGGGGGACTGTAATAAATGGTCCTGTTGCAAATAATTTATACGACTTTGCAGTGCAGGTGGAAGTATGTGATAAAGATTTCCCTACAGAAGATTGTAAAATATATGCAGGAAATCAAAAAGATGATGATGACAATTTAGTTTCTGTTTATAAACCAGTGGGAGTATTACAGGAGTATGGTGAAAATGAAAAAATGCGTTTTGGATTATTCTCTGGATCATATAACAAAAATACATCTGGTGGGGTTTTAAGAAAAGCTATTCGGGATTTTAAAGACGAAGTGGACCTTAGTACAGGGATTTTTACAAACATCAATGGAATTATTAGCACTATTGATAAATTTAGAGTTTTTGGTTTAGCTGGAGAGAGAGATTACTATACTAAAGAAGATAATGGGTATCGTTGTAAAGATAAAAAAGTGACTTATAACGATGAAGGGGAAATAATAGAAAATATTTATTATGGTGATTACTTTAACACCTTTAATGGTGAGCTTCGCCCATTACAAGATGGCAAATGTGTAGACTGGGGTAATCCAATAGCAGAGATGATGTATGAAGTTGTCCGCTATTTTTCAAACACAGGAAATCCTTCGCCGGCATTTACCTTTAACAATAATGGTAGTATTGACGAAGCATTAGGTTTAAATATTGCGCCTTGGAACCAGCCCTATAAAACAGCCGACAATCGCGCAGGCTACAATGTGTGTGCTAAACCTGTGCAGTTGGTAATTAGTGATATAAACCCATCCTACGATTCTGACCAAATTCCTTCTTCAATATTTAGTAGAGGTGTTGCTACTGCAACCAACGATCTGGTGGGATTTAATGTCAACGCTTTAGCACAAAACATATGGAATAATGAAAGCGAAAACCTACCTTCATCTAATGTATTTATAGGGCAATCAGCTTTAAGAAATGATGCAGATGGATCCAATGATCCACTTGATTTAACTATAGAAGAAGGGAACAAGAAGCCAGTTGTACATTATGATGGCGCCCCAACAGCCAAGCCTATCTCTTCTTTTGGGAATATTAGAGGGTTAGCACCGGAAGACCCTAATAGACAAGGTAGTTACCTTTCAGCTGCAGTAGCACTATATGGAAGAAGTAATAAAATCAGTTCTGGAAGGTATATGATTCAAGAAGGGGTTGATCGCCCCAACAACCTGGAAAATACAGGGGAAGAAATGCTAACTTACTCGGTGGCATTGGCTTCTCCGCTCCCTAAAATAAAAATACCAGTTGGTGGTAATACGGTTACGTTAGTGCCTTTTGCCAAAACAGCGAATGGTACCTTTGGGGAACACAAGCCTACCAACCAAATTGTTGACTTCTATGTAGAAGAAATTAAAAAAAATGATAATTCAGGTTCCTTCAGAATTAATTTTGAAGATGTGGAACAAGGTAACGACCATGACATGGATGCAATCGTTCGGTATGAATACCAAGTTTTGGCTGGTAATAGAATACAGATTACCTTGCGCTCAGAATATGCAGGTGGTGGTGCACAACAACATATTGGCTATGTAATTACTGGCACAACTAAAGATGGTATTTATTTAGAGGTAAGAGATAAAGATACCCCTTATATATCTGCACAAAATGCTGGTGACTATCCTTTAAATACACCACCAAGTGAATGGGCTGATGGAACCGTCACAGGTAAAAGATCTTGGCATGAGTATTTGGATGGTAGTGGAACAGAAGGAAGTCAAAAACTACCTTATGAAACAAGCAGAATATTTACTGCAGGGGGAGGTAATGGTAATGCAGTCCAGTTGGAAAACCCACTATGGTATGCCGCTAAATGGGGTGGCTTTATAGAAGAACCAGGTACAAAAAACAATATACTTGATCAACAAGATGAGTGGGATAGTGATGGTGATAACACACCAGATAGTTATTTCCTTGTCACTAATGCTAGCAAATTAAAAGATCAATTAAGAAAGGCCTTTCACAAAATATCACAAAGTACCGGCTCTGCCAGTGGGGTTTCTGCTAGCAGCACCTCTTTGAAGTTAGATACACTGGTTTACAGTGCAAAATTTGATTCTAAAAGCTGGACAGGTGAGGTAACTGCCTCCAGGTTTAATGATGCTAAAAATGGCTTTATTGAAGTTTGGAATGCATCTGAAAAAATTGATACACAATCATATAATTTGGGAAGAGAAATACTCACCTTTGATCCATCATTTGGTACTAAAGGTCGGGGAGCAAAATTTAGTTGGGATAATATTAGTGCAGCCCAAAGGGCTATTTTAACTAATACAGCCCCTGATGTAGTTGCAGATAAAAATGAGTGGGCTAAAAATTTAGTTGACTATATTAGAGGACGTAAAAACTTACCTAACTTCCGTCGTAGAACCAGTGTGTTAGGTGATATAGCCAACTCAACTCCCCAATACTCTGGAAAACCACCACAGTATTATCCTACTTATTGGGATAGTTCTACACCAGAGGGTAAGGCTGGTAGTGAAACTTACAGTAAATTTACCCGTGATAAAAAAAATAGAACACCTATTCTGGCGGTAGGTGCTAATGATGGTATGTTGCATATTTTACAAGCTGATAACTCAGCAAATGGGGGTAAAGAGTTATTAGCTTATGTACCCTCCAAGGTTTTTGAAAACCTACATAAATTAGCAGATAGCCAATACACTAGTACCGATAGCCATACTTACTTTGTTAACGGTACACCTACTATTTCCAGCGCTTTTTATGATAGTGAATGGCACACAATATTAGTAGGTACTTTAGGTGCAGGTGGCCAGGGCGTATTTGCTTTGGATATTACTGACCCCGCTAGGTTTGATGAAACCAATGCTGGCAATATTGCTCTATGGGAATTTAACGATGATACAAACGAGCAAAGTAGTGATTTAGGCTATACATTCAGTAATGTAGAAATTGGCCGATATAACAACGGGCATTGGGCAGCCGTTTTTGGTAATGGTTATAACAGCACTGAAAATGATGGCAATGTGGGATCAGGTAATGCAGTTCTGTATATTTTAGATATAAAAACGGGTGATGTATTAAAGAAAATAGATACTAATGTCGGGCCAGCTCAAGACCCTCAAGGACTTTATCGCCCTAATGGACTTTCTTCGCCAATAGGTGCAGATATTGATGGCGACTTTGTTGTTGACTATGTATTTGCTGGTGACTTATTTGGTAATTTATGGGCGTTTGATGTTAGTTCTAGTGATGAAGACAGCTGGTCTGTACTGGGCGGTGAGCCTATTTTTAAAGCCAGCAGAAATGGTAAACTAAGTTCTATCACAGTGAAGCCAAATCTAACAGGAAGACCAAATACCAATAAAAAAAGTGATTTAATGATATTTTTTGGTACTGGTAAATATTTTGAAAAAGGCGATAAAAATATTGAAAATAACTCAACCCAAACTTTTTATGGCTTAAGATTTGACCCAACTGAACCAAAAATTATTCCTTCAAATAGAAGCACTTTATTACAACAGAAAATTATAACTGTAGAAAATAATAAACGTCTAATTACTAATCATAAAATCTGTTGGAATAAACCCTGTGAAGGTGAAACCGCTCCAGCAGGAGGCCATGATGGATGGTATATGGATTTAGTTGATACTGGAGGACGCAAATCAGATGACAATGAATTAATAGCAGGTACTAATACCGATAACAAAGGCGAAAGAGTGGTAACCCAGGGGTTACTATATGGTAAGAGTGTCTATTTTAACACGATGCTACCTAGCGAATCTGTTTGTGGTATTGGTGGTTCTGGTTGGCGAATGGCACTTAATCAAGAAAATGGAGGTTATATTAAAGATCAACCAGCTTATGACTATAACGGTGATGGTTCTTTTGACGAGAATGACTCTGTGGATGGGCATATGCCCGGGGGAACTAGATATGATGGAGTACCATCAGGAGTGGAGCCTATTGGCGATACAGCAACAGACCAAAGTTCTAAAACAGAACTCAATAATAATAAGCTTAATCCTTTATTAGGCGCAGAAGGCCGCAAAAGCTGGAAACAATTAAAAACACAATAAGGTGTAGTATTAATGCAAAAACGCAGTCAAGGTTTTACCTTAGTTGAACTGATGATTGTGGTGGTAATAGTCGCTATTTTAGCAGCTGTTGCTATCCCGTCTTATCAAGAATATGTTCAAAAAAGCCGTAGGGCAGATGCCCAGAGTGAATTAATGAAATTTGCTCAGGCAGTAGAAAGGCATTATGCAAAACAGTACAACTATAAAACAGCAGAAGCAAAAGATAATAGACCTGCTCCTGGTGTATATGTTAAAGAAGCTCCGAAAGATGGAGATAAAAAATATTATGATTTATATATTTATGTTAATAAAAAAGGTGATGGCTATAACCTTAGGGCTGTGCCAAAAGCAGACTCTCCACAAAAAGGCGATGGAGCATTGACTCTTACATCCTCTAATGAAACCTGCTGGTATAAAGACCAAGACACTATACCTGATGATAATAGTGGGTGTATACGCTGGAAAAGCTAACTCCAACTTATAAATCTAAAAAAGCCGCTTTTAGCGGCTTTTTTGTTGACTGTTTTATAGTCAGATATTACTTTTTATACCAATCCTGTTTATTAGCTTGTTAAAACAGCCCAACATCTGGAGCACAAGCTTTTAATGTTATTTTTCTTATTCACAAATACATTCCATGCCTCACAACAAGACTCAACAATATCATTGAAATTTTTAAAACAACGGTTTGCCAGTGAATCTTCTCTCAGTTTTTCCCATATCCGCTCTACCGGGTTAAGCTCTGGGGAAACGGGTGGTAAATTTAATAGCGTGATATTCGCAGGTATTTCTAGGCGATGAGTCGTATGCCATGCCGCTTGATCAACGATAACCAGTCCGTGTCTTCCCTTAGAAATGGCTTTTGAAATTTCTGTTAAGTGCAACCTCATTGCTTCTGTGTTAGCAATAGGCAATACAAGAGCCACTCCTCTATCTTTAGCAGGACAAACAGCGCCAAAGAGATAAGCTGACTCAAACTGTTGTTGCTTCACCACTCGTGGACGCGTACCTTTCTCTGCCCAAATACGCGTACAGGTATTTTGCTGACCCACTCTCGCTTCATCTTGAAACCAAATATCAACTTTATCTGGAGAAACGGATGAGGGAAGTACTTTTAGGGCCTCTTTTTCAAAGTTTTTTTAAACGCTTGCTGTTTATCTGGGCTATGGTTAGGATGTTTAGATCTTGATGTAATCCAAGAAAGTCCTGCTTTATGCAATACCTCATAAATACTACTTAAGCTGTAGTCTATATTAAATTGTTCTAGCAGCAACTGTTGTATATCTTTACCCTGAATTCTGCCGCCTTGGCGATTGTTTTGTAAGGTAATAACGGCCGCTTTAAATTCATTATATTGTGAAGGACAAAGAAACGGTTTTTTTCCTCTACCGGGTTGTTCATAAAGTCCTTCAAGGCCATCTCGTCTAAAACGGTTGAGCCAGTCCTGAATGGTATTATTTGATTTCCTTAATGCTCGTGCTATTTCAGTTTGAGACCAACCTGCTTGTAAATGAGCCATCGCTAATAAGCGAAGCCGTGTTCTTGGATGTGGCTCTCTGTTAATTCATCTGGAATAGAAGCAATCCTTGCCATTATTAAATTCCTAGTCAAATTAAGTGAAATACTGTGACAAGGTATTTTACAGATTATTTACCATGATTGGTATCAGATATTGCTAATAGTTTGCCTGGCGTCAGTCATGAAACAATACGAAATGTTATTCATGAATTAAAAGCAGCAGGTACTATTCAATTAAAAGGTAAAGGACGTGGCGCAAAATGGTATCGGGCTTAACTACTACCAAAAGACTTACCACAGCAGCAACATTCTTTATCTGTTATACTTCACCAACATCTTAAAACTCTCAACATGGAGCCATTTGAATCAACAAGGATTGAATGAATTGAAAGACGAACGAAAAAAACGAGATGAACGAGCAAAACAAGATAAAGATAGTAGCACAGCATTATATCCAATTTATCTCCATGCTAATGAAAATGGTGCTGTTGATGGCTTCGCACCTGGTGTGACAGGACTGACTTTTACTGGTGAGGATATTGAGTCGTGCATTCGGGATGCTGGCAATACCTTTCATACTCACTTTGCGATGTTGGCTGAGAATGGGCAATCAATACCAAAAGCGACAAGAGTTGAACAGCATCTTACAGATGATGTATGTAAAGATGGCTTCTGGTTTATGATTGAAGTAGATGCTAGCCATTACAGTAAAAAAGTTTCTAAGTCGATTACAGCAAAGGCAACATATAACGTCACAATAGATACCTCTGATATAGCAACAGTTTGCCAAGATTTGGCTGATGACCCAATAATAGCCAAAAACTATATGCTGAGGTTGGCACTTACTCGGGCAATTACAGAGCAAATTAAACGCTGTGAGATGACTAATAATGATGCAGCAAGAGTGCTGGATATTTCACATACGGCAGTCAGTGTATTACAAAACGGCAACCTTGGTAGGTTCGAGTTAGATGATCTTGTTAATATTTCTCATAGATTAGGCTTTAAAATTTGTTTGGACTTGGCAGTTTAGCTAACCAATAGTAACTTGGTAAAATAAGACTAGTAGTTGGTTATTTTGCATCTATACTGAGTTAGGCGTTTAATAATATCAATTATTTGCACAAGGAGTGTTGCATGCCTAACCCAGTTACTGGTACTCAACTGATTAATATTGATCCTAATAATAAGTTAGTTAACGTTGCTGCTTATGCTCAATCTAGTGGTAATCAAACTGTTGTTATTAAAAATTCAAGTGGTAAAGTCGTTTTCCAAGCACAAGGAAAAAGCAGTAGTGGTGGTGAGCTAACTAGCATTGGAGAAGGTTCATTTTTATCTGATGGAAATGGAACCTATACAGTAGAGCTAACACCAAATGCAGGGATCTTACCTTGTGAGTCTGCCTGTGTATATCAAGGTGCTCCCTATATTCACACTTATAGTTTTGCAACCAATGATGGTGGTGCAAATGCTGGTGACAAAGACTTTAATGATTTATATGTAAATATTACTATTTATAAAAATAAAGGTTAATTATTAGCTATTAATGCTTATTTAGCTTAAAAAGAAATAACTATAAAGATATAAAGAAAGATTATCAGGCTGGTGGTGTGAATCACTAGCTTTTTTTATTTTATATATCCTTATCCTGGGAGTGTACTTTAAAACATTCTTCTATTACTATTATCAGGCATAAAAAAATAATAATAAGCCTTAAATTAAAGTTCTTAAATTAAAATTATAGTTGTAATAATAAAAAAAGCGCCGACTAATGAAGCCGGCACCCTAATACTAAGGCATCATACATTTAATGAGTGTATATTAAATAACTTCTTATGCCTGCTCTGCATAGACATTGCTAAGAGATTGTACGGTGATAGAAGCACTTTGACTGTTTTGAGTACTATCAGCATTAATCCAAACGAGTTGTTGTCCATTACCTTGTAGGTTCCAAGGGATTGATTGAGTAGTAGACTCATTTATTTTAACCAGGCTTTGAGAGTTGCCTGCATATTTAATTACATTACCTGGGTCTACAAGTTTGTTTACAATCATCACTTCAGCTTGATGCTCAGCAAATTGAACAGCAATAAACTGGTTTATATCGCTTTGAATTTGCGCAGCATACCAGTGTGATTCGGGAACAGCATAATAACGAGTAAACTTGTTGAAGCTATGCCGATCGCCATCTAAAGGAAGTTGACGGTTTTCAATACCTTGTGTATTAGTAGGCATTTTAACACTACCAATAAATGCTTGAATATCAGCACCAGGGCTGCCTTGAAGAACTGCAGCTGATACGGTATTTGTTTCACTACCATCAACAAAACATAAAGCAGCTAATCCTTGGTTACCAGTTGTACCAGGTACAACAACTTGTACAGGAGGCTGGCTGTTTGACCAAACGACACTAACACTTGTATCTGCATCATTTTGTGCTGCGTTATAGAAAAACAGACAGTAAAGTTGACCATTATTTAAGTTGCCAGTACAGGTTGCAGTATCGCCTTGTTTTAGAGTGATTAACTGACCATCGTTCCAATTAATGCTCATAATATTCTCCATAATATTTTAAATTATTTATGTGACACAAAATTGATGCAATTTTTGCTAATTAAATATTACATCACTCTAAATAAGAATAGACTGGTGTCACTAGATATATGTGAGTGTTAATTTCCTTGAAAGTGCAGTCAAGATCTAGAAAAACCTCACAGCACATTCCATTGCATTACACACGATAGAACTGTAGCAGCAAGAATATAAGTTTGCCGAGAAATAATTAAAAAATTTAAATGATTGATTTTTTTTACAAAATAATAAATAAAGTAAAATTTATAATAAAGTGTTTGATGTTACGGTTATGGGCGGCATTATTTTATTCTGTATTATATTTGTAATAATAAAGCAGTTAGCATGACATATTATTATTGTTAAATATGAGAGTATATTTACGTTAAGGTAATAAATAATAAAAGAGTAAATAAATGAAAAGTTTACCATACAAAGTAATATCTACAGGGGTAGTGGCTTTAATTATACTGTTCTCTCGTGTATCCATAGCAGAAATTAAACCCTATTTACAAAGCCCTACAGATAACTCAATTTGGGTATCATGGAAGACAACAAGAGGTGCTGAGTCATTAGTAGAGTATGGTTTGAGTCCAACAGATTTAGACTACACGGCTTCTGGTAGCAATCAAGCGTTGGAGATTGGTTATCAATATCATGGGGTACAGTTAACTGGCTTGCAAGCAAATACTTTATATTATTATCGGGTTAAAACAGGTACCGCATATTCGGTAGTACATCGTTTTAAAACCCAACCGAGAACAGGTGATAGAGCTGGTCACTATCGTATTTTAGTGATGGGTGATCACCAAGTTCGTAATCAAAAACGTTACGAGCAGTTAGTGAAAGCAGCTAAAAAGAAGCTAGAAGAAAAATACGCTACAACTATTGAAGAAAGTATTAATTTAGTTCTTAATGATGGAGATCAGGTAGATGTTGGTACGCTAGACCATTATGAAAACTTACATTTTGCTCAATCAGCCGCTATTTCTGCAAATATCCCAATAATGACTACAGTGGGTAACCACGAATACTATTCTGATGGCAGTTTAAAGAATTACCAAGCCCATTTTTTTTATGATGGGTTGAGCTATCAGAATATCTCTGGATCAGATAATGAGAGTTATTATGCTTACCAGGTGGGTCGGTTGCTAATTGTACATTTAAACAGTATGAAAGCTGATCAAGCACAGAAAAGCTGGTTAACTAAAGTACTGAATGTGGCAGATGCTGATAACAGTGTGGACTGGGTTATCAGTGTTATTCATCACCCATATCAGGCAGAGCAATATGTGGGAGATATTTCAAAAGTCCTACGCTATTCCTGGATGAAAATACTTGCTAGTACGAAAAAGCATGTATTGAATATTAGTGGGCACCATCATTTATACGCCCGTGGTCAAACCCGTGAATGGCCAATTTATCATATGATATCCGGTGGGACCGCATGGGACCAATACTGGGGACAATCCACGGAAGTGGATTATGATGATGTGCAAAAAACCATTGCCAATTGGGCATGGCAGATTATTGATATTAACCTGTCTACTCGTGAAATGACCGTAGAAACCTATGCAGAAGCCCACCCTCAATTATATCAGGCCAAAGGTTTCCATTATAATAGTCAGTTAATTGATTCATTTCATCGTAAACTGGATTTAACAAGACCAAATAAACCGTTTATTGAGAATAACATAACTACCCCTATAAAATTGCCATATGTGTTCAGGAGTTCATTATTCAGTACTATTGAGTTGGAGACAATTAACAGTACTCAGTTTCAAATTGCTACTGACGCTGGTTTTAAAGCACTTAAAGTAGATAAAATACGTGATTTTGAAAATATTTATGGTGATACGGGTGCTCCGAATTACGTACCTGTAGATATTAATGCAGAGGTAGATATTTTAAGCTGGACAATACCTGAAAAAGGGTTGCCAAATGGTAATTATTTTATTCGGGTAAGGCATAGAGATAAAAATATTCAATGGTCCGACTGGTCAAAAGTGAAAACATTTAAGGTAATTGAGAGTACTGATGGAGAAACTACTATTAGTTTAAATAAAAACAAATATCGCTCAAGTGAGAAGGTGTCAATTACTTATAAAAATGGCTATGGCAATGAAAAAGACTGGATAGGTATTTATAAAAATGACCAAAAACCTGGTTCAGTTTCATCCACACAATGGACATATGCAAAGAGTGCTTCGGGTGAGGTTATATTTAATGGTTTGCCTGATGGGGAGTATTTTGCTGGTTTTTTTGAGAGTGATGGCTATAAAGAAATTGCCGATCGTACTTATTTTTATGTTGGACCGGTTGTGGAGCTTAAGCTGCCAAAAAGTAAATGGAATGAGGGGGAGACAGTTACAGTTAATTGGTCTGGAGCAAGTGGTAACCATAAAGATTGGATAGGTATATATCATATAGACGAAGAGCCAGGTGAGCAGGTTTCAAGCAAGTGGCATTATGCCTCATCATCTTCTAGCACTTTATCTTTTAAAGGATTAACCAAGGGCGATTACTTTATTTGCTTTTTTAGTAATGATGGTTACTTTGAGCTTTCAGATAGGCTGAAGTTTTCAATTGTCAGCAATTAAATTGGTGCCTAATAAAAAATATTCATACTTAAGTCATCAATATAAAGAGTTAGAAATGATAAGAGCAATAATAACCATCACTTTTCTCTGGGCTATTTCATTTATAGCCTCAGCCCATTTAAGTGGATTTACAGATACCTCAATACAAATTGCTAAGCCAGGGGTAAAAATTATTTATACATTACCAAGTGATAATTTATTGGAGCTTATCCCTGGTAATACTGAAATAACACCACCAGCAACCTATATGTCATCTGTAGTTAATGGATGGGGAGTTTTTGCTAATAAGCGTACTTGTTTTCTATTCAATAGTACGGCAAAGGCTTTACCTAAAATTGCTTCTTATCAGTATGTATTGAGTTATGAGTGCCCACAAGGTATGGATGAATTGTCGATTCGTTATGCTCTGTTTACGGAGCAGTGGAGAGGTCACCAGAACTACTCCCGTATTTTTATGGCTGATAACAAGTTACGTATGAGATTTGCTTTTGATAAAAAAGAATTGGTAATTCCTATAAAGCAGTTATTAAATGAATGGGGTAAACCGCTAACGACTTCATTTCTTAGTTCCGATCCTCATCGACAGCTGCAAGTTGAAGGCTGGGGAGATTTACTCAGTAAAAATATCGATGACATAGTTGAACAAAATGTTGTTAAAGAAAAAGTTTCAGATAAAAGTAGTTATGCATTTAGTATTAATAACAGTAATTTAAGTAGCATTGAATCTTCATTTATCTGGATAGGAATAACACACATCTGGCAAGGGCTTGATCATGTATTATTTATTATTTGCTTGTTGTTGATTCCATGCGCGTTTAAACAATTACTACTATGGGTTACTTCATTTACCTTGGCACACTCAATTACTTTAGCTTTATCAGTGTTAGGAGTGGTATCTATATCTCCTTCTATTACTGAGCCATTAATAGCAGTAACAGTGATTATGCTTGGGCTGGAAAATATTTACTATTTGTATCGGCAACCCAACAATAAATTGACAATTGAGAAACGTTATCGCAACCGTTGGTGGGTCATTTTCTGTTTTGGTTTGATACACGGCATTGGCTTTAGTTATTTATTACAAGAATTAAGTTCAGGGGAGGGAATATGGGGACGGTTACTGATGTTTAATCTTGGCGTAGAGCTAGGACAAATTGCAATTATTGCATTATTGTTACTCCCAGTATATGCAATGTTTAAATGGAAACATGGATTGAAGATGGGCGTTATTTCATCACTGCTAACCAGCTTAATAGGTACTGTATGGTTTATACAGAGGATTTAGATTATTGCTATATCTTTGTTACTTTATATTCTATTAAATAACTGAACTTACTTCACACAATTAAAAGCCAGAAATTTCCTTTCAAGTAATTAAGACTAACCTTAATTACAACAGTTGAAATATAGCCAATGTGAATTTTTTTTAGAGTAGGCTGTCCAGCAGCGAAGCCCCATGAGCCTATAAGTAATAGGTGATTGGGGTGAGGTGTGATGACAGTTAATTGCTCCTTCATTAACTGCATTTCCACCATCCGTGGTGGTCACAGCAACCGCTATAAATTATTCACGAAGGGTACATGGATGTGTATTATGAAAAAGGAAATCGCTGGCTTTACCCTCGTAGAGCTTCTCATCACCCTTACAGTCCTTTCTATTACTATTAATTATGCTGTACCAAGCTTTGATAGTATTATCCGTTCCTATAAATTAAGGGCTGAAACAAATAACTTAGTTTCAAGTCTTTATCTTGCTAAAAGCGAAGCAATCAAACGCAATCAAACAATTACTATTGGTAATTCAGGAAAAAAGTCAAATCATTGGGATAAAGGTTGGAAAATTTATACCGATGATGACGAAAAAGGAAATACTGCGTTTGATCCAGATAAAGACAAACTTATTAAAAATATAATGGACATACGTCAAGGTATTTATATTCTCTCTAGTCCTCAGCAACAAAATTATATTAGCTTCAAGCAAAATGGTATGCTTGCTGGCACTCAACGTCAAATAACTTTCTATGTTTGCAGTATTAGTGAGAAAGAAAAAAACAGGGAAATAGTAGTAAATTTAATAGGGCGGCCATCAGTAAAAATTATTGGTAAGTGCCCAGTATAAGCTTGGCAAATAGATCAATCATAAAATAAGAGGTGGCTCGATTATGGATATACCAAATTTCAAAAGACACCATCAGCAGGGTGCCACCTTTATAGAAATATTAATTTCTATTTTTGTGCTGGCCGTTGGGTTATTGGGGCAAGTAATGTTGCAATCGAAAGCGATGAATAGCACATTTGATTCATCGCAAAGATCACAAGCGATGTGGCTAGCTCAAGAAATAGTAGAGCGAATCCGAGTTAATGCTTTAGGATTTGAAAAGGGCCATTATGCAAATGCAATAAACCAATATCGTAATGGTTGTAAAAATAAAACAATGCCAATAAAAATATGTAGTGACTATAGCCATAATAGTGGTAGAACATCCGGCGTTAGCTGTAACTCGGAAGAACTTGCTTATTTTGATGCCTGGGAATTAATGTGTGGTTATGATAATAAAATTAAGTCAGACTTAAATGATACACTGGCAAACATAACAGCAAAAATTGAATGTTATGATGGTAATCAGGCATCGAACTGTCCCAATAAATTATATAGTGTAGTGGTTGGGTGGAATACTTCATTTGACAAAAAAATTAATCTTAATAAACATAATAATAACCTTACTGGCAGAGTAACAGTGGTGGTTAATCATGAATAAAAAAACTATTAGCCTAAAAATTCCACTCATAGCCAAACAACAGGGACTATCACTAGTTGAATTAATGATTGCTATACTATTGGGCTTAATTCTTACAGCTGCTAGCCTGCAGATTTTCCAGTCGCTAAGTATGACATTTAGGCATAATAGCCAGTTGGCACGTACACAAGAAAATGGCCGTTTTTCATTAGAGTTGCTATCTAGGGATATTCGCATGGCTGGTTATCGTAACCCAGATAAAGGCGAACTTTTAAATTATTTTTATGTGGAAGCTACTAATGAATGTAAAACCAGTGATAGTTTTTGTACAAATGATGGTAGATCTAATCAAAGTGATCGTATAGCAATACAATTGGAAGCATCTAATGAGGTAGATTGTACAGGACATAAAGTTGACTCAGAGAAGATAGTGGTTAATGTGTATTATTTAGCCAAACAGGATGATTTGTCTATTCTATACTGCCGTGGTTATGATCCTGATAAAAAAATCTGGTTATCAGATCCTGCTCCATTAATTGCCGGAGTTGATACTTTCCAAGTATTATATGGTATTACTAATGAAGATGGCTATGTTACTCAATATATTAATGCAGCTAAAGTAACAGACTGGTTAAAGGTAAGAGCAGTAAAAGTTGGTATTTTAGTTAATTCAGGTGAGGCTAGTGGTTTATCTTCAAGTAAAACACGTCATTATTCAGTATTAGATAGTGGAAAAATAAGCTTTTATGATAATAAAATGCGTTATATCTATAGCACGACTTTCACAATTAATAATTCTAGTTTGGATATGATAGGAAGTATTTAGCTAATGGATAATTCTAAAAATTTCTATTTTTAGAATTATCCTGAAGATAAACTTATTATGTTTCATTTTTAGATGTTAAAAGACAGCAAGAATAACCAAAGCGAATGGCATAAAGGATTAGTAACGATGAAACAAACAATAAACTCACAACAAGGTGCAACATTAGTTATCTCCTTAATTATGTTATTGTTGTTTATGCTGATTAGTATAAGTGCAGTAAAGTCAGCAAATTTTGAAGAGAAAATGACCAGTAATTCACAGTATGATATACAAATTTACCATGCGACTTACAGTGTTATTCAGCAGCATACAGTTAGCTTAAAACAGGATAATAAACCTTTTGTACAAGCGCTTAAAAGTAATACTAAAAAATATCAGCTTGCTGATAAACTCAATATTAAAAAAGTTAGTCAGGAAAGTGAATTAGAGTATTTATCTACTGGTGCGCCACCACCACAATTTAGCTTGAGTAAAGACTATGCTGGTTATCGTTATAAATTAAAAACCAAAGCTGAAATAACCAATATAGGCGCTTCATCTAATCAAGCTGTGGGTTTAATGTTGGCTGCACCAAAGTCATAATATACTCTTAGCTAACCATTTTTAGGTGTAAACATAAATCAGTATATACTCACAGCGATGGTAACAAGGCATAAAAATCATTCGCGAAGAGTATAGAAAGCCAGGAGAGGCTAATGAAACTTACTAACTTTAGACTACATTATTTGGCTTTCAGTTTTAGTTTAGCGACTGCTGGTTTAGTTATGGCTGATGATACTGAAATATTTTTCAAAAAAAATAGTGATAATAAAATAAAATCTAATGTTTTATTGCTATTAGATACTTCTGGTAGTATGAATGGAATGACAAAAGTATCTAGTGACTATGAATCTAAGTTTAAAATTAAGCCTCATAAGCCTAGAAATGGAAAATTAATGAGGTTGGAGATTGTACAGGATGTTGCATCAAATCTAGTGGAAATAACTAACGATATTAATATTGGCTTGGCACGTTTTGATGAGGGTCATGAAAGATATAAGGGATCAAATTATATAATACATGAGGGCGGTTATATAGACCTGCCATTTCTAGATATTACAGAACGAACTAATAAAAATAAATTTATAGAATCGATTAATAAGTATGAACCTAAAGGTAATACACCACTAAGTGAGTCTTTGCATGAAATGTTTATGTATTACTCTGGTGATTCAGTTGTTTATGGTAATGATACTGAGCCTGGTAAAAGCCATCCAGATTCAAGAGTGGGAAATAAATATAAGTCTCCAATTGATAATGAATGTCAATACAACAGTTTAGTTTTATTCACTGATGGGCAGCCTAGAGGAGATATCACGTCAAATAGCGATATTAGAAGATTGCTTCATGCTCTCAATAGAACACTTCCTAATGATTTAAATAAAAACTGTGGTAAAAGTATTTCAGGGTACGAGCAAAATGGAATGTGTTTAGATGAGTTGGCCTGGTATATGAAAAATAATGACATGGCCGATCACCTAGATGGAAAGCAAATCGTTTCGACTTATACGATTGGTGGCTTTGGTTTGAGTGGTGATGCAGTTGACTTACTAAAAAGTACTGCGAAACATGGAGGGGGAAAATATTACCCGGCTGATGATGTAGAAGGTTTGCAAAAAGCATTAGATGATATTATTAGCCGGGTGTTAGATATCAATACATCCTTTGTTACCCCTGCTGTTACGATTGATGCTTTTAATCGTTTGCAAAATAGCGATGAAATCTATTACACCCTGTTTAGGCCAGATAAAGGACCACGTTGGAATGGAAATTTAAAACGTTATCGTTTACGTGATGATAATACTGTTGTTGATGTGAATAATAATCCAGCTTTAAACCCAAGTGAGGGTGGTTTTAGTAAACAAAGCCAAAGTTATTGGAGTAGTGAAAAAGATGGTGCAGATGTATTGAAAGGAGGTATGGTTAGCCAGTTAAGCTTAAATAGAAATATATACACTTATACTGACTCCATTCCTCCTATTAATGTGAACCTAAATTTGTCAAGTAACAAATTTCACGAAGATAATAGTAATTTAACTTTTGATTTACTGGGTGAGCCCAATGCAGATGATAGAAAAGAAATCATCCAGTGGGGGAGAGGTGTTGATCTTGATGATGATGATCTGGATGGGCGTAAAGATGATATAAACCAGCGGATAGGTGATCCACTACATACTGCCCCCAGAGTTATTAACTATTTTAGTGATGTTAATAGTAAAACAAAAGATACAACAGTATTTTTTACAACGAATGAGGGCTTTTTGTATGCAGTTGATGTGGAAACAGGCGAAGAAGAGTTTAGTTTTATACCTCAAGAGCTATTACCCAATATTGCTGCATATCGTCGTAATGAAGCTAAAGATAATCAGAAGAAATTGTATGGTTTAGATGGCCCAATTGGTGTATGGCATTTTGATAAAAATGATGATAACGATTTATTGAGCAGTAATAATGGAGCGGCTGATACAGGAGAGCATTTATACCTCTATCTGACAATGCGCCGTGGTGGCAATAATATTTATGCATTAGATGTGATTAATCGACATTCTCCTATTCTGAGTTGGGTTATTAAAGGAGATTTAGATAAAGACGGTAAGGCTGATGTAACAGGTGATTTTAGAGAGTTAGGACAAACCTGGTCTAAACCAACTATTGCGAAAGTAAAATGGGAAGGGAAAGAAGAATTTAAGACGGTTTTATTTTTTACTGCTGGGTATGATCCTAGTCAGGATGAAAAGTCGACGATGACTCCTGATCAAATTGGACGAGCCATTTACATGGTTGATCCATCTACTGGTGAAAAACTCTGGGAAGCATCAGCACAAGCCAGTGCTAATGAAAAACTAACAGAAATGAAATACAGTTTTCCTGCCAACCTTTCGCTTGTTGATATCAATTCTGATGGAGCAGTCGATTATTTCTATGCCATTGATATTAGTGGACAAGTGTGGCGGTTTGATATTAATCAACAAAACAGTGGTAGTAATAACTTTGCCAAAGGATATTTACTGGCCAAGCTTGGTGAACCGACAGGTACTAGTGTGCGCCGTTTTTATTCGGCAGTTGATCCAGCATTAGTACAAAAGCGTGGCGCAAATAATAGCTACATTGCTCTTTCAGTAGGTTCTGGTTTTCGAGCACATCCCCTTGATAAAACGAATGCTGACCGTTTTTATATGATTAAAGATGACCGTCCATTTGGGCCAATAAATAGCGGTAGCTTAAATACAATTAATGAAAGTGATTTATATGATGCCACTGAAAACCTAATTCAGGATGGGTTAGATGATGATACTAAACAACAAGAGCTGGCTAAGCTAGATAATGCTGGAGGGTGGTTTATTCGGCTGGAACATGAAGGTGAAAAAGTGTTGGGTGAATCAACAACCTATGCTGGTGTTTTATTATTTACTACTCACCAACCCACTACTTCACAGCAAAATAAAGACCCATGCAAGCCTTCAGCGGGATCGGGTTTACTCTATGCCGTGAATTTACAAGATGCAACAGCTGTTGTGCCCACTGGTAACAGTAATGAACCACAGAAGAAAAACCGACATTTTATTTTGAAGAACGGGGGTATTCCCGGTACCCCTGGTGTTATTCAAAAAGGAGGTATTCCTGTTGTAGCTGTTGGCACTGAAATAAACAAAGATGCGTTAGAAGGCCGGGATACTTTATATAAAACGTTCTGGCGAGAAGAGTAACAGCTTTATACCCTTCTCGAATGATTTTTAGGGTTTGTTGTCGTCGCTAAGCACCATGGATGGTGTGAATGCAGTTTATGCAGGAGCAATAAACTGTCTTCACCCCAATCATTTATAAAAACATAAACTCGTGGGGGCAAGTCTGATACAGCAAGACTGGCGGTAGCTACTTTAATTTACATAAAAGTGCTACTGGAACTCATCGCTTGACGGCCGCCCCTAAAAACCATTCGCTTTGGCTACATATAAAAGGGCGTGAATATGGAAATTAGGTTTAGCAAAAATTCAGGTTATACACTGATTGAAGTCTTAATGGTTGTTGTTATTGTATCCCTACTGGCAACAGTTGCTTTACCAAGTTATCAAGACCAAATGATGCGAACAAGGCGAGCTGATGGCAAAACCATGTTGCTGGAAGTCATGCAGGCGCAGGAGCGGTATTTTACGGAGGAGCTTATTTACACAAAAGATCTTACCCAGCTTGGTTATGGTGATAAACGGGTGCCGAGTCATGAAAACTTTTATTTGGTTTCTGCCCATGAGTGTAGTACAGCTAATCCAGTTAGCATTACTGAATGCATTGAGCTAAAGGCTGAACCTGTCGGCGCACAGTTTGATGATGGTATTTTAGTTATCGATAGTTATGGTAATCAAAACCCACCTGAAAAGTGGAAATTGTAAGCAAAGTTATCACTGCAAATAAATTAAGCTTTTTTAGTAATTTCGTTGTTTGGTCTAATTCGTGCTATATTCGTTTCAAGCACAAGGAGTAATTATGACTGAACAGCATTTCTCACCTCTCCATTGGCAAACACCTGTTATCCATCATCAGCGGCTAAGTTTACAGGCGCAAAAACAAATATTGTTGAAAATGGAATGTTGGCAACCAACTGCGTCTTTTAAAATTAGAGGTATTGGTTTAGCTTGCCAGCATTATGCGTCACAAGGAGTCAAACACTTTGTGTGCGCTTCAGGTGGGAATGCGGGTTATGCTGTTGCTTATGCTGCTCGTCAGTTAAATATCCCAGCTACTATTGTTGTGCCAGAGACAACACCGGAGCATGCCCGCGAACTTATAGAAGAACAACAAGCAGACCTTGTTGTGATAGGTAAAGTGTGGGACGAGGCTAACCAGCATGCATTAGAACTGGCCGAAGAGTCTGATATAGCACTGATTCATCCATTTGATGACCCCTTTATCTGGCAGGGACATGCTTCAATAGTCACTGAGTTAAAACAGCAAATTGAAAAGCCTGATGCAGTTGTGCTTTCTGTTGGTGGCGGAGGGTTACTTAGTGGTGTAATAAAAGGCTTAATGACCGAAGGCTGGGGTGATGTACCGGTTATAGCTGTGGAAACTGAAGGAGCAGCTTCTTTTAATGCAGCAATGAAAGCGGGTGAACCAGTTGCCATAGATAAAATCAGGACCATCGCCACTAGTTTGGGGGCCAGGCAAGTAGCGAAGCAAGCAGTGAGAGCAGCCAATGAGCACCCGGTATATTCTATAACCGTTTCAGATCAACAAGCAGTGGCAGCCTGTTTAGCATTTGCCAACCATCAGCAAGTCATCGTGGAACCTGCTTGTGGTGCCACATTGTCACCTATCTATTGTGTCAATGAAGTACTGGAACCCTATGAGAAAATAGTGGCGATTGTTTGTGGGGGGATAACTACGGACTTTAGTACATTATGCGATTGGCACTATCATTTTTGAGAAGGTGGCAAACTACTGGGCTTGCAAATACGGCGTTAAAAGTCGGTTCAAAAGGTAGGTACAAACTCCGCTTTTTCAACGCCTTTTGCCTTGTCTTTGCTTCGCTCATAACTCTTTGCAACACTCTCAATCAATTCTAAACTAAATGACTGGACTCCACTCCTCGGCAATTGCTCCTGCTTGTTCTATTGGAGGTCATCTATAAAACCATGCATTGACTGCATTTCCACCATCCTTGGTGGTTAATAACTAAGGTAACAAAGCCTAAATTGTTATTCTCTGTAGCTATTGATAGCTTTTATGTGTCAGCTCTGTGATTGCTCCACTAAATATTGATTCTTCAGCTTTACATAATTTTCTGCGCTGTATTTAAAGTAACTCAACTCTTTATCTGTTAGTGCTCTCACCTGTTTGGCTGGGCTGCCTACATATAAATAGCCGCTCTCTAAAGTTTTTCCTGGGGGAACCAGGCTTCCTGCACCAATCACGACTTGTGACTCAACTACAGCACCATCCATTATTGTTGCTTTCATGCCAACCAATACTTCGTTGCCAATGGTGCAGCCATGGAGCATTGCCAAGTGGCCAACAGTAACATCATCACCGATGATTAGTGGATACCCATCTGGGTTGTAAGTGCTAGCATGGGTGATGTGTAAGATAGAGCCATCTTGGATACTGGTTCTTGCTCCAATTGTAATCGAGTGCATATCACCACGAACCACTGCTTGAGGCCATACGGAACAATCTTCACCAATAGTGACATGACCGATAATAGTGGCAGTTGGGTCAATCCAAACCCTATCAGCTATTTGGGGGCGGTGGCCTTGAAACTCGCGTATTATTGTAGACATATCGTTTTATCCTCTATAGGCATCAAGCAATGGTGTGACTGCCTGCTCATTGAATAATGAGCTGATCAAACCCATTGTAATAGGTAATTAGTAGCTATCTTAGACTGATAAGGAACACTATGACTAACCCACTGTTAGAAAGCCATGAACTGCCTCCCTTTAGTGCTGTAAAACCTGAGCATGTTGAGCCAGCCATAAATAAGTTAATCGAAGAAAGCAAGCAAGCTATTGATGAGCTGGTCAAACAAAATTCTACAGTGAGCTGGGATTCAGTGAATGTCCCGTTGGAAGAAATTAGCGACCGCTTTAATAAAGCCTGGTCTCCAGTAAGCCATTTAAACTCTGTGGTAAATAGCCCAGAGTTAAGGGAGGTATACAATAAGTGTCTTCCAAAGCTTGCTGAATATGGCACTTGGTTGGGTCAACACCAAGGTTTATTTAAAACCTACCAGGCATTGGCTGACTCTGTAGAATTTAAAAAGCTGGATGTTGCTCAACAAAAAGTGGTTACCAATGCGTTAAGAGATTTTCGTTTATCAGGCATAGCCCTAGAGGGTGAAGCAAAACAGCGATATGGTGAACTGAAAAAGCAGCTGTCAGAAAAAACCAGTCAATTTTCCGACAATGTGTTAGATGCAACTCATCACTGGGAAAAGCATATCACTGATAAAAGTGAATTAGCAGGGTTGCCAGAATCTGCATTAGAAGTAGCAGAAGCCGCTGCTAAAGCTAAAGACTTAACGGGTTATTTATTAAACTTGGAATTTCCCAGTTATTTACCAGTGATGACTTATTGTAAAAACCGGCAACTGCGACAGGAAATGTACACGGCTTTTTGTACTAAAGCATCTGATCAAGGTCCAAATGCTGGCAAGTGGGATAATAGCTCGTTAATAGATGATATTTTAACCTTGCGTCATGAATTAGCTCAGTTACTTGGTTTTAATAATTATGCAGAACTGTCATTAGCTACCAAAATGGCAGAATCTCCTGAAGAAGTGGTGGGCTTTTTGAATGAACTTGCTGAAAAAACCTATCCAGTTGCCAAACAGGAGTTTGCTGAGTTAACGGCATTTGCCAAGCAACTGGATGGCTTAGAGCAGCTAGAAGCTTGGGATGTTGCTTATTATGCTGAAAAGCTAAAACACGATCGCTATGATATTTCTCAAGAGCAGTTACGGCCTTACTTCCCTGCTGAAAAAGTTGTTTCTGGTATGTTTGAGGTGGTCCATCGCTTATTTGGCATTAATATTGTTGAAGTTAATGGTGTGGATGCCTGGCATAAAGACGTTAAGTTTTTTAATGTGGTTCGTGACGGTAAAATTGTAGGGCAGTTTTTCTTAGACCTTTATTCCAGAAGTAAAAAACGCAGTGGTGCCTGGATGGATGAGTGCCAGGTAAGGCGCAAAGTAGCGGATAAAGTACAAATTCCTGTTGCTCATTTGGTATGTAATTTCACACCACCTGTTGGAGGTAAACCGGCATTATTAACCCATGATGAGGTCACGACTTTATTTCACGAATTTGGCCATGGGTTACATCATATGCTTACCCAAGTGGACTATATGGATGTTTCTGGTATTAATGGAGTGCCTTGGGATGCGGTGGAACTACCTAGTCAGTTTTTAGAGAACTGGTGTTGGGAAAAAGAAGCATTAACATTGATTTCTGGTCACTATCAAACCGGTGAGGTGTTGCCTGAAGAGATGTTAAATAAGCTGTTGGCAGCAAAGAACTTTCAGTCGGGCATGATGATGGTACGGCAGTTAGAGTTTGCGTTGTTTGACTTTAAATTACATCTGGAGCATCAGCCTGGTATGGATGTTCAGAAAGTAATAAATGAAGTTAGACAACAAGTAGCTGTGGTACCTGCCCCTGAATTTAACCGTTTTCAAAATAGCTTTTCACATATTTTTGCTGGTGGCTATGCGGCAGGTTATTACAGTTATAAATGGGCGGAAGTATTATCAGCAGATGCTTTTTCAAAGTTTGAAGAACATGGAATCTTTGATCAAATCACCGGCCAACAATTTTTAACCAGCATATTAGAAAAAGGTGGCTCTGAAGATGCTATGAAGTTGTTTGTGGATTTTCGTGGCCACAAACCCAGCATTAAGCCATTATTAAAACATAGTGGAATCACGCAATAGAGGGTGACCCAGCCACTGTAGGGCGAACAGTAACTTTAATTGAGATTAAGCTGGACAAGCCAAAGCGAATGATTTCTAGTGACGACAACAAACCCTAGAAGTCATTCGCGAAGGGTATAATTATGAGTATTACTAAACGTTTTATAGCAGGGGCTGTTTGCCCCCGTTGTGCAAATATGGACCGTATAGTCGTTTATCAAGAAAATGACCATGAAGTAAGGGAGTGTGTTGAATGTGGTTACACTGATAGTATGGCGACAATTGGTTCACCTACAGAATTACCCACCCGAGTTAATCATCCAAGTACCAGCGTTTCTCAACCTGTCAGTCAGCCATTGAAGTTTTATCCAAATCCAAAACTAAAGCCGAAACAACAATACCAAAAAGACTAGTGGTATAAATTCTATTGGCCATATAAAAAACCCTGCATTTGCAGGGTTTTTTATGGCTAGTAGTAGTTTCTATGGTGAGACTAATCGTAGATGACGCTCTCGTAGTTGTAAGCAAATACCTAGCTGGGTGCTAAAACAGGGCCAGTTTTGTTCTAATAAAGAAACCTGTTGTGTATCAATGGTGGTATTAGCTGCCAATTGGTAAAGATCAAACTGACTGGCGGATTCCTGCACTATATCTTCGAGTTCACAACCATGATTATCACCAATCATGCCATAGATAATTAAATTAGCTTTGGTGGTATCCATTGGTAAAATAGGCATACCGGTTTGCAGCATAAAAGCATCATTTAACTCTTCTAATAAGCGATGAGCTAAATAAGCTTGATCCATTAATTTATATAGATTACCTAAATGATTAAAGTGATGTTTAGTCCTCACTTGCTTAGGAGGGTGTCTAAAAAAAACCATTGCTTGCTTAACAATTGGTTCAATAGACTTCAGCAAATCCAGTTTCGCTGCTGTATTCAAGGCATGCTCAATAAAGCCTGGAACAGCCTCAATATACTGAAGCACAAAGTTAAAAAGGGCTTGATCCCCTTCTGCCTCAGGTAATTTGATGGTTCTATGTAATTGTCTACTTTCTACCGCTAGCTGAGCTATCCACTCGGAACTGACCAGATCCTGTTCCTTAGCTTCAGTCATGGCTTGTTTCATACCACTCACTATCATAAGCATCACCGACTAGAGCCTAACTCCATTAAGGTCTAAAAATTAAACTGCTTGTTAAAAATTAATACGTTGAAGCGGATTGCAATTTGCACAAAAATCGAAATAAATAATTAGCATAAAAATTAGTAATTTTAACAAAAAAGCTATAAGGAAGCTTTTAAAGTGAATAAAAAAACCACTTACTCTTTGTCAATTGTAACTAATCCCAAATTTTTAATAGCTTTTTGCAATAAAGTTAAGTTAAACATTCTGCCAGAAGGCTATATTTTTAGAATTAAATGCTATAAGTAGCATGCTTTTAGG
Source organism: Spartinivicinus ruber (assembly GCF_011009015.1). Lineage (NCBI taxonomy): Bacteria > Pseudomonadati > Pseudomonadota > Gammaproteobacteria > Oceanospirillales > Zooshikellaceae > Spartinivicinus > Spartinivicinus ruber. The sequence goes on along the minus strand of NZ_CP048878.1, from coordinate 6,166,994 downwards.
AAAACCGTAACAGGGAATTAAATCCCTGGAATGTGTATTTGATTTTTTATTTCAGGATCAATGAAAACCAAATATCCAGGTATTACTGATATAAGGTGGAAGTCCGGCTTTCTTATTTTTTAAGAGGCTATTATTACGATCGTCCATAATACTTTCTCCATTCCCCTGTTGTACTTGGGCTTTGCTTGGTATTTTTGGATGCCTGAACGTTAGTGAAGCTGTTCCACTGCTATAGTGGGTAAAATGTAAAGAGTTGACGAAAGATAATAATGATTTAAGCGATATATCTGGGATTCATTTACTACACATTATTACCTACACGAGTATAAAACAAGTGTTAGATTAATGGTAGGCTATATGAGCTGAACGGCAAAGTTTTATGAGCATTGTTCCCCCTTTCAAAGTTAAAAATCATTTGAAAGAGGTACAGCTGAACCAGGCTTGCTTTTTACTCATATAATAAAACCCTGCCACTGAAAATAAGCTTCGAGCGGCTAAAAAGGAAAAAAACGCCAGCCATAATCCAGTATTGTCAAACTGTCTAGTAAACCACCAAACTGGTAAATAAATAAGCAGACAACTACCTAGCACGGTATACATCATTAGATCTGTTCTTACTGAGCCAATAAATACACCATCTAACCAATAGCTCCAAACGGTAACTAAGGGTAGCCAAATAAGCCAAGGTAAGTAGGTGATGGCAAGCTCTCTGACAGACTCAATATTAGTTAAAGCAAAAATAATCTGCTTACCTAGCAACCAGAATAAAATCATAAAGAAGATGCTGCCAACGAGAGACCAAATACCTGTTGATTTAATAGCCGCTTGTAAATGGTTGAGTTTTTTTTCACCAATAGCTTTACCAACTAATGCTTCAGCTGCATGGGCAAAACCATCCAGGCCGTTAGAAATAATGAGTAAAAAGTTGATCAATAATGCATTCGCGGCCAATATTTGTTCTCCTTGTCGGGAACCTTGTGCTGTAAAAAAAGCAAAGCAAAGTAATAAGCACAGCGAACGAAAAAATAAGTCCTTGTTAATCAGGATTAATTGTTTAATGCCTTTGATGCTAATAGTCGTGAATAAAGGTTGACCTAATGTGTTTAATACCTTGCTGCAGCAGAGTAGACCAATAAACAGTGTCAAATAATCGGCGGTGATTGTGGCAATGGCAACGCCTGCTGTATTCAACTTAAAAACCATGACTAGTAGAATGTCTAACACAATATTAGTAGAATGAGCTATCACTGTTAATAGCAGTGGTAATCGTGTGCGTTGAACACCAATAAGCCAGCCAATCAGGGTAAAGTTAATAAGTACGGCAGGTGCAGACCAAATCCTAATCTCATAATATATGCGTAGTTCACTGTTCACTTGAGAAGGAGGGTCAAAAAATAAACAGCCTAGCCAGAAAATAGCAGACTGACAGATAATAACGACAGTGCCAATTACTAGCGCAATAATGATAGATTGGTAAAAGCATTGTTGAATGGCAACATAATTATTTTCACCAAAAGCTTGGGCAACAATACCGGTTGTGCCCATACGTAAAAAGCCAAAACTCCAGAAAATAAAGCTAAAAATAGCAGAGCCAATAGCGACAGCGCCTAAGTAGTAAGCCTCTGGTAAATGTCCTAATACCGCCGCATCAACTAATCCAAGCAAGGGAGTAGTGATATTAGCTAGCATCATAGGCCAGGCAATGGCCCATACTTTTACATGAATACTCTTCATACAATTAATGACTTATACTCAAACTACTGTTGTGAGTATATGCTTTTCAATTTATACAACTCCCAAAGCCCAATAACAGGGCCTAGTAAGAGTAACATACTTTTAATAAAACTGTTTTTTTATAATAAAATATTATTTGCCTTATTTTATTAGCTAACTCATTGATTCAGCTCAATTATTTTTAATCACTTCGCTTTAGCATTGTTTTTCTGTGTTACCGCCAGTTGCCGTAAGAATGCGGTTCGTTATAATAAAGCAGTTGTATAAAATGGTGAGCTAAGTGTTTACTTAAGTTCAGTGACAAGCAGTGATGGAAAATAAAAAGCAATTACCACATACAAATAGATAATTAATGATCAGCTAACCAAGGAATAGCTAATAAAAAGGGAAGCTTAAGGGAATAGGTAGGTGGTTGCGTTAAAACAAGTAGTCTTAATAAAAGTCAGCGAAAATTTAGTTAACTGTTAGCAATTTATACCCTCTAAATCATTAAATTATAAAGTAAGTTTAGCCTGTAGCCTAACATATGCACCACTAGAAATAACCAAAGTGTAGGGTATAACCCGAAAAGTCATGGTATTAAAGGACTAGATGTAAAGCTTCTTTGGTCTGGTGAAATAGCTGGGCTGGCACATAAATATAATCAAGAGGCATAAGGAATGTTGTTAGGAGAGAAACCGAAGCTAATAGCAGCTATCAGCATGCTACTGGCATGTGGATCGGTGTATGGGGATTGGGAAGTTAACTTACCCCAAGGGGTTACTGAAGTTAGCCGCTCCATCTACGATCTTCATATGACGATATTTTGGATTTGTGTTGCCATTGGCGTGGTCGTTTTTGGCGTGATGTTTTGGTCTATGTTAATGCACCGAAAATCTCTTGGTGCCAAGCCTGCAGCTTTTCATGAAAACACGCTAGTTGAGGTCATTTGGACAGCAATCCCTTTTCTTATTCTTGTCTCGATGGCTGTGCCAGCGACACAAACCTTAATTCAAGTATACGACACCAAAGAATCTGATATTGATATTCAAATAACAGGCTATCAATGGAAATGGCACTATAAATACCTTACTGATGATGTAGGTTTTTTTAGCAACCTGAGTACACCTAGAGCAGAAATAGCTAATGAAGAACCAAAGGGTGACCACTACTTACTTGAAGTGGATGAACCTCTGGTTGTGCCTGTTAATAAAAAAATACGTTTTTTAATTACGGCTAATGATGTTATTCATTCCTGGTGGGTGCCTCAACTTGCGGTTAAAAAAGATGCTATTCCTGGGTTTATTAATGAAGCCTGGACACGTATCGAAGAGCCTGGCATTTACCGTGGTCAATGTGCAGAACTTTGCGGAAAAGATCACGGTTTTATGCCAATAGTGGTTGAAGCAAAATCTGCAGAAGATTATCAAGCTTGGTTAGTCGCTAAAAAAGAAGCTGCGGAAAAAGAGCGAGAACTACGGGATAAAGTATGGTCTCAAGATGAACTCTATAGTCGTGGTGAAAAAGTTTATAACACAACATGTGCAGCATGCCATCAGCCTAATGGAGAAGGTGTGCCTCCTGTTTTCCCTGCTATTAAAGGAAGCAAGATTGCAACAGGTGATCCGCAACAACATATAGCAACTGTCGTCAATGGTGTACAGGGTACGGCAATGCAAGCATTTGGCAAACAGCTTAATGAAGTAGATCTTGCTGCTGTGATTACTTATCAGCGTAATGCTTGGGGTAACAATGCAGGCGATAAAATAGTGCCAATGGATATTGTAAAGTTTAACGAAGCAGGGCAATAAAAAGGATAGGAGTCAGCTAATGAGTGCTGTTATTGATGATCATACCCACACAGCTGATGACCATCATCATGGTCCTGCTAAAGGGTTTATGCGCTGGGTATTAACCACTAACCACAAAGACATTGGAACAATGTATTTATGGTTTAGTTTTGCCATGTTTCTTACGGGTGGAATCATGGCAATGGTTATTCGCTCGGAGTTATTTCAACCAGGCTTACAAATTGTTGAGCCTGAGTTTTTCAACCAAATGACCACCTTGCATGGCTTAATTATGGTATTTGGTGCAGTTATGCCCGCTTTTGTGGGTTTAGCCAACTGGATGGTGCCAATGATGATTGGTGCACCTGATATGGCTATGCCAAGGATGAATAACTGGAGCTTTTGGATTTTACCTTTTGCCTTCTTTATTTTAATCAGCTCATTGTTTATGGAAGGTGGTGCACCAAATTTTGGTTGGACTTTCTACGCGCCACTTTCAACAACTTATGCACCACCTTCGGTTACTTTCTTTATTTTGTCTGTGCACATGATGGGGATGTCTTCCATTATGGGAGCGATTAATATTATTGCAACCATCCTTAATTTACGTGCTCCTGGTATGACGATGATGAAGATGCCGTTATTTGTCTGGACTTGGTTAATCACGGCATTTTTGTTAATTGCGGTTATGCCTGTATTGGCCGGTGTAGTGACCATGATGTTGATGGATATTCACTTTGGCACCAGCTTTTTTAATGCTGGTGGTGGTGGTGATCCTTTATTGTTCCAGCATGTTTTTTGGTTTTTTGGTCATCCTGAAGTATATATTATGATTCTGCCTGCCTTTGGGGCTGTGTCAGCAATCATACCAACATTTTCTAGAAAGCCCTTATTCGGTTACACCTCCATGGTTTATGCAACAGCATCGATAGCTTTTCTGTCGTTTATTGTATGGGCTCATCACATGTTTACTGTGGGTATACCATTGACTGGTGAATTATTCTTCATGTATGCCACCATGTTAATTGCTGTGCCAACAGGGGTAAAAGTATTTAACTGGGTAACTACTATGTATCGGGGATCACTAACTTTTGAAACCCCTATGCTGTTTGCAGTCGCCTTTGTTATCTTATTCACCATAGGTGGATTTTCAGGATTGATGTTGGCTATTGCACCTTCGGATTTTCAGTACCACGACACTTATTTTGTAGTTGCACACTTTCATTATGTGTTAGTACCAGGTGCAATTTTTGGTATTTATGCAGGCGTTTATTACTGGCTGCCAAAATGGACCGGTCATATGTACGATGAGCTGCTGGGCAAAACCCACTTTTGGTTGTCTTTCATTGGGATGAATATGGCCTTTTTCCCAATGCATTTTGTTGGTTTGGCTGGTATGCCAAGAAGGATTCCTGATTATTCCTTACAATTTGCCAACTTTAATATGATGTCCAGTGTGGGAGCCTTCTTGTTTGGTGCAACCCAACTCTTATTTCTTTTTATTGTTATTAAGACAATTGTGGGTGGTAAAAAAGCACCTGCTCAAGTGTGGGAAGATGCAGAAGGCCTTGAATGGACTTTACCATCACCAGCGCCTTACCACACATTTTCTACGCCACCTGATGTCAAGTAAGTTCGTGATGAATGTGGCGCAACAGGCAATCAGAAAGACTGTTATCAAACTTAGCCTAGTGGTAATAGGTATGTTTGGCTTTGGTTTTGCTTTAGTTCCTTTATATGATGTGTTTTGTGAGGTAACTGGGCTGAATGGTAAAACTAATAGTCAAGCTTACCAATATAAAAGTACGCCAGCTGCAATAGATAAATCACGACAAATCACGGTGCAATTTATTACTAACCTGGGCGAAGGTGCTAGGTGGGAATTTAGACCTATTGTGTCACAAGTTAAAGTTTATCCTGGTCAGTTAAATAGCGTTGAGTTTTTTGCTAAAAATCCAACAAATATTACTCGAAGTAGTCAAGCGGTACCCAGTATAAGTCCAACAGAAGGGACCACATTTTTACAAAAAACAGAATGCTTTTGTTTTGAACAGCAAACATTACAGGCAGGTGAAGAAGTTATAATGCCTATGCGGTTTGTTATTGATCAGGAAATACCAAAACATATAACAAAGTTAACCCTGTCATATACCTTATTTGATGTGACGGAAACAATTGCAGGCAATATGGATAGTTAGTGCCTAAAAGCAGAATACAGAAAAATAAAATGCAATGGAGATTAGTGTAAATGACAACCGAAAGCTCCTATTATGTACCGGCCCAGAGTAAGTGGCCAATCATTGCTTCAGTTGGGCTCTTCACCACTGTTTACGGCGCTGCCAGTTTATTAAATGACAGTGCACAAGGAGTGAAAGACTCTTCTGCTCACTGGATTTTATTTACTGGTGCAGCAATTATGGCTTATATGCTGTTTGGCTGGTTTAGTAATGTTATTAGAGAAAGCCGGGCAGGTCTTTATAGCCCACAAATGGATCGTACCTTTCGTTGGGGAATGTGCTGGTTTATTTTTTCTGAAGTTATGTTCTTTGCCGCTTTTTTTGGCACTTTATTCTATGTGCGTAATCTTTCTGTACCTTGGTTGGGAGGGGAGGGGCATGCGGATATGACTCATAAATTGCTTTGGCCTGAGTTTGAAAGTGCTTGGCCATTGATGAGTAACCCAGATAATAAACTATTTCCAGGTGCTAAAGGTATTATAGAGCCTTGGGAAATTCCTTTATTAAATACCATACTTTTGGTGACTTCTAGCGTAACATTAACTTTTGCACATCATAAGTTAAGAGAAAATGATCGAGGTAAAGTCAAGGGGTGGTTAATTGCAACTTTAATACTTGGTTATGCATTCTTATTCTTTCAAGCAGAAGAATATATCCATGCTTATAATGAGTTAGGTCTTACTTTAAATGCTGGTATTTATGGCTCAACATTTTTTATCTTAACGGGGTTTCATGGTGCTCATGTAACACTCGGTGCCATTATGCTCACCATTATGTTAATTCGGATATATAAAGGGCACTTTAGTGGTGAAAAACATTTTGCTTTTGAAGCAGCAAGTTGGTATTGGCACTTTGTCGATGTAGTATGGATAGGATTGTTTATCTTTGTTTATGTGTTTTAAATACCTTTCTATCAGAGAAAGTGTTACGGTAGGAGTATAGTAAATCTTGCCTCCCCCTTTAAAAAATGGGGGAGAAAGCATGAAATTTACTCAAAAGTATGTATCCATGGGGTGTTAGGAGCTAGTTCACCAGAATAGTAACCATAAATAAGTAGAATAATAATCATCACAGTAAGAGAAACTCTTAATGTTAATGATTTAACTAAGCGGCCAGTTTTACTTTCATCGTGGATAAGAAAGTAAAAGCCTGCTACTAAGCTTGAAACAACAGCAAATAATAAAATAAGAATAGTAATTTTAATCCACACAATAGCAACCTGCTGTTTATAAGTTGAGTGAAAGTTCTACATGTATTTAAACAATTGAGCCTTTAAATCGTTAATAAGGTAATATGATTTAGATTAATGAAGTTATTACTGAATAATATTGTAAAGCACTATCAACTATCAATACTAGTATTAATAGTAATTACTACTACAACTGTATTGGGAATTTGGCAAATATCCCGTGGCTATGAAAAGGTAACTTTACAAGAAAAATTCATCCAAAAAAGCTCTGGTGAGCCAGTCGATCTTGATCAGTTTCTGAGTAGTACTGAAAATAAAAATAATCGTGATGATATTAATTACCGGTATGTGATAAGTAAAGGAAGCTTTATTCGCAATCAACATATTTTACTTGACAATCAGATAGTTAATGGAAGAGTAGGATTTAATGTTATTTCACCTTTTGTAACAGAGCAAGGGCGGTTAGTGCTAGTGGACAGAGGTTGGATTGGGCCAATAACAAGAAGGGACCAATTGCCAGAAGTGCCTGAATATAATGAGCAGCTAAAATTAGTGGGAATATTATTCAATCAACTGTCTAAACCCTTTCTACTTAGTAAAGAAGCATTAGCCAGTGATTGGCCAAAAATAGTACAAGCGCTGGATACTAAACAACTAAAAAAAATATTCAATTTAACAAATTTTTATTTAATAAGACTAGATAAGCCGCAAGAAGGGGCTTTTACTCCCCATTACAAGTTGATAAATATTTCACCAGAAAAACATTGGGGGTATGCAGTGCAGTGGTTTGCAATGGCTGTAATTATTTTATTACTGTTTTTGCGATTTATATATAAAAATAAATAAATATAGAAGTGAAGGAGTCATACAGTTGAGTAAACAAACTAAAGCAAAGCTGCTATTAACGAGCATACTAGGTTTGCCTATTCTGGGCATAGTGGCAGCTTACCTTAGCTATAATACGGGTATTTTTAAAAATATTGGTCGAACTAACAATGGTGAGCTAATTTTACCGCCGGTCGACTTACAAGTATTAAAGCTAGAGTCGTTGTCATCCAATGATCGGCCTACGACTTTTGATGATCAGACTTGGAAATTGATAGTCCTGGCAAATGATGGCTGTGATAAGCAGTGCCAGCAGCAACTATATTTAACCAGGCAAGTACATATTGCGCTTGGAAAAGAAGCTGATCGATTAGAAAGAATTTTTATTTCGTTAAATAACACACCACTAACTCATAATAAACAGCAGTCAGAGTTTAACAAAGTAGTAAATGTAATTATGAAATTACACCCTAAGATCAATATTGCCAGTACTGACAAAGAAAATATAGAGCAACAACTAAAAAATAAGGTTCCTGAACTGAAAAATAAAATATTACTAGCAGATCCACTAGGTAATATTATGATGTATTACACCCAGCAGCATTCTGGAAAAGAAATATTAACAGATATTAAGCATCTACTAAAAGTATCAAGGGTTGGTTAATTGTAGTGGAGAGTAATAGATGAAGGTAAAAGCAGGTTATTGGTTAGCTCTCTTAACCACAACTTTAGCTGCCTGTGTTGTTATTTTAGGTGCTTATACCCGACTAGTTGACGCTGGGCTTGGCTGTCCTGATTGGCCGGGTTGTTATGGGTTTTTAACTGTGCCAGCTACTAGTGCAGATATAGCAGAAGCCAATTTACGTTATCCTGAAATGCCGGTTGAAATAGCTAAAGGTTGGCCAGAAATGATCCATCGTTATCTTGCTGGTACTTTAGGTTTATTTATACTAATGATAACAATTGTTGCCTACCGGGAGCATAAGAAAGATAAGTGTTACCCAATTAAATTACCTCTATTTTTACTTGTTATGGTGATTATTCAAGCGGCATTTGGCATGTGGACCGTTACTTTGAAACTGTGGCCTCAAGTGGTACTTGCGCATTTAATTGGTGGTTTTACAACATTCAGCTTGTTATTTTTACTTACGCTTAGACTACGAACTGTCAAAAGTATAAGTACCCAACAAAAAAGAGTATCAGTTGGAAATAACTTATCAAAATATAGAGCTTTAGCGAGTACTGGACTTATCATTGTAGTGTTTCAAATTATGTTAGGTGGATGGACTAGTTCAAACTATGCGGCTATTGCCTGTTTAGATTTTCCAACTTGTCATAATAGTTTTTGGCCAGAGATGGATTTTAGCCAAGGATTTAATATTTTCCAGCAAATAGGCCCTAATTATTTAGGTGGAATAATGGATAGTAATGCTCGTACAGCTATTCATATGACACATCGTATTGGGGCAATGATAACCACTGTTTTTCTTGGTTATATGTGTTTTAGCTTGTTTCGTAATAAGCACAATTATATTGATAAAACTAGTCAAAAAATTATTAATAATTGGACTGTTAGTGTTTTGATAATACTTATTGCTCAGCTTTCGCTCGGTGTTAGTAATATCATGTGGTTTATTCCATTGCTTGTCGCTGTAGCACATAATGCATGTGGTGCATTATTGCTTGTGTCATTAGTTGGATTGAATTATCAGCTATATAAAATTAATAGGCAGGAAATAAGTAATGCATAATTTGGTAGCGTAGGAGGGATAATGATATGAATAAAATATTAACAGCTACCCAGGCAAATTGGCGTGACTATTTGGAGTTATGTAAACCTAAAGTGGTTGCTCTATTAATGTTAACAGCCATTATTGGTATGTGCTTGGCTACATCGGGTTGGGTTCCACTCAATGCTTTAATTTTTGGTAACTTAGGTATTGCTGCTTGTGCAGCATCAGCCGCTGTGATTAATCATTTAGTTGATAAACGCATTGATCAAGTAATGGCTAGAACAAACAAGCGGCCAATCCCACAAGGTAAAATTGATAACCACCAGGCTATGATATTTGCAGCATTACTGGGCTTATCTGGAATTTGTATCTTGGTTTGGCTGGTTAATCCATTAACAGCTTGGTTAACTTTAGCCTCATTGATTGGTTATGCAGTTATTTATACAATGTTTTTAAAGCGGGCTACTCCACAAAATATTGTAATTGGCGGTTTAGCCGGTGCTGCGCCACCGTTACTTGGCTGGACTGCTGTCACTAATCAGTTGGAGCCAAATAGCTTATTACTGGTATTAATTATTTTTGCCTGGACCCCCCCTCATTTTTGGGCTTTGGCAATTCATCGTAAGAAAGAATATGCGGCAGTTGATATACCTATGTTACCAGTTACTCATGGAGAGCCTTATACAAAGCTGCATATTTTGCTTTATACCATAATTTTATTATTGGTTAGTGTACTGCCATTCCTTACTGGCATGAGTAGTTTACTATACTTAGTAAGCGCAATTTTACTTGGTTTGCGGTTTTTCTATTGGACAGTGTTACTTTATAAAGATGCTGTTCCTCATGTAGCAATTAAAACATTTAAATTTTCAATTACTTACTTGATGCTCTTATTTGTTGCCTTGCTTGTGGATCATTATATACCTATCAACTTAGCTACATATTAAAAGACTAAGGAAAAGTTAATGAGTAAAAATATAAAATTTACAGTAGCGGGCTGTATCATATTTATCGTTTTATGTGTTGTATTGTTAGTGAATAAAGTAACCAGTATGCCATTGTTATCACCAGAACAGCTGCAGCTTCAAGGTGCTTATATACTGAAAACACCGCGTTCACTGGCTGATTTTAAACTCTCTTCCCATAAAAAGCAGCCATTTACCAATGAACAATTGAAAGATAAGTGGACAATTATGTTTTTTGGTTATACATCTTGTCCTGATATATGCCCGACCACCCTTACAGAATTAAAGCAGCTCAAACAACAATTAACTGAAAAGTATGCAGATATTGCAGAACAAATAAACTATGTATTTGTGAGTGTTGATCCTAATCGTGATTCAGTTGATCAGTTAGCAAGCTATGTCCCTTACTTTGATGAAACCTTTCTTGGAGTAACAGGGGATATTAAATCTATCTATAATCTGGCAAATCAACTAAATATTCCCTTTTCACCTGTTGTTAATCCTAAAGATGAAAACTATTTGGTAGACCATAGTGGTAATTTAATCGTTATCAATCCAAAGGGAGACTATCATGCCTTTATTAAACCACCATTAAATACAGATAAGCTAGTTACGGTGATGGGTTCAATTGTTGGACAGTTTAATTGAGTTGAAGTGACTATAAATAGTTGTCACTATTTTACTGGTGGTAATCGCTTAGTTCTAAGGGTAACTGTACAGTCACTATCAGTCCTGAGTGATCATCACTTCTGTTAGTAAACTGTATATTCCCATGATGTAATGCAACTATTTTCTCGACGATAGCCAATCCTAGTCCAACACCGGATGAGCTAGAAGAATTTCCTCTATAAAATCGTGTTGTTAAACGTGGTATATCTTGATCGGGTACACCTGGTCCCGAATCTTGTATTTGCAGTTCAATTTGGTTTTCTTGTTTTTTTAGGTTGATGTTAATCTTTCCTTTAACAGGTGAATAATGAATTGCATTATCCAATAAATTGCTTGTCAATATTTCTAACCAAGTGGGTTGGCCTTTAAATAAAATAGTTTTCTCATCTGTATTAAATGTTACTTGCTGTTGCTTGTGTAGTGCTAGTGGCATCCGTTCTGCAATTGTTTCCCGCACAAGGTCATTTAAAGAAATGGATTCGAAATCCAATTGTTGAACGTTATCTACCCTTGCTTGAGTTAATAACTGTTTAACTAACCTGCTGCAACGTTCGATGCCTAATATAAGCTTATTCAATGCATTATTTCTAGATTTTGTTTCCGTTGCTTGCAGTGCATTTTGTGCATACAAACCCAGAACAGCTAAAGGAGTACGTAGCTCATGTGCAGCCTCAGATGTGAATTGCTTTTCCCTAAGTATTGTTTGTTGCAGTCGTTTAAATAGTTGATTTAGTGCTGTAATAATAGGCTGAATTTCTCGTCTATATGGAGCACTTGTTACTGGCTCAAGATTGTTAGGATTTCGACTGGCAATATCTTTGGCGAGTTGCTGTAAAGGATGCAAACCATAATGTAGAACTTGCCATAGTAAAAAGCATAATAGTGGAATAAGTAATACCATTGGCTTGATACCTTGTTCTACGATTTCCTCAATTAGCTCTCCGCGAACATCATCTCGTTCTGCGACTAATAGCCAACGTTGGGTTTTAGGATTTTGCAGTAGAAAACACCGCCAATTATGCTGCTGATAGCGTATATTGACATATCCTTGTTGTAGTTTAAATAGGGGTTCTGAGGGAGCGCTAGCAGAATGAACTAATAAATCACCTCTTGGATTTAAAAACTGAAATGCAATTTTTTTTTCGTATCGATGGCCAGTTTCCTCATTAAATGGTAAGTTTTCATTAGTTGGATATGATTTATTTGATTTTATATCATCAGTATCAGTTAATGCATTTTTTTGCGTATAATAATATTCGACGATAGGTAGTAATACTCTAGCTTGTTCTGCTAATTGAGCATCAAATAACTCTTCTATCTCATGATGGGAGTTTCGATAAGATATAACTAAGCTAATCAATGTACTAAATAGCACTAATCCCAGGACACCAGAAAATAAAAAAAGGCGTATTGAAGGCTCAGGAAGATACTTTTTCAACACAATATCCGACTCCGCGGATTGTTTTAATTAATGTAGAATAAAATTTTTTACGTAAATGATGAATATGTACTTCAATTGCATTGCTTTCTGGAGGGTTATCCCAACCATATACTAAATCTTGAAGAATGTCTTTAGTGAAAACTTTTCCAGGTTGGGCTATCAAAATTGACAACAGTTTAAATTCATGACGACTTAGTTTTACTTCTTGATTTTGATAATTTACTTGGTGTGTTTCAGGGTTTAAGAGAATATTTTCATAATTGATAGTGTTGTCTAAGCGACCTTGAGAACGGCGTAGTAATGCCCGTAAACGAGCTTTAAGCTCTTCAACTTCAAATGGCTTTACTAAATAATCATCAGCTCCTGCATCGAGACCTTTAACGCGGTCATCAATATCATCCCGAGCAGTAAGAATTAAGATTGGTATATCAAATTTTTCTCGCCGTATTTGACGAATAACTTGAATTCCATCGATATCGGGTAAACCGAGATCTAGTACAATTCCTGCAAATGTATTATGACGTAAACTGCTGACGACTGGTTGCCCTAAGGCTAACCAGTCAATGGTGTAACCCGATAATTGTAGGGCATCACACAAACCATCAGCTAACATGCTATCATCTTCTACCAGTAACACCCGCATTATTTTTCCTTTATACCTTACCTATATTCTAGTCGCTTGCTGTAAGTGGTTATTACCCTATTGGTCTTTCGGCACAACGGCGTATGATTGACCATTGTTTGTGGATAACTCGACTTACTAGAGCAGGAAAAAGCTGATTGACTTTCACAAATAGTTTTTCTGGCCAGCCAATAAACCATTCTGCTTTGTTAGAACTTAACGCTTGGATAATTTGTTGAGCAACTTGCTCAGGTGTATCTAGTTGGCTGTTAGTTGTATTGATTAATTGCCGGATTGCTGTGTCATTTAATGATGTATCAGTAGCTCGAGGAGCAATGTATTTAACCTTGACTCCTTCATTGCGGAGTTCTCGCCCCAATGCTTGAGCAAACCCACGCAAACCAAACTTAGAGGCACAATAAGTTGCAAAACCAGGATAACCAATAACGCCATAGGTAGAACCAATATACGCTAGTTGTACCTTATGTGTTTTCACATAAGGTAAAAGCGCATGGGTTAATAAAATGACAGCAGTTAAGTTTGTCATGATTAATTCACTGATTTTGGTATTTGACTGTTCTTCTAACCAACGAAAATCATTAATTCCTGTACTAAAAATAATACTATTGATGTTTAAACATGCATTAACCATTTGAATTATTTGTTTACGACCTTCTTCGTTTGCAAGATTTGCAGCACAATATTGATGTTTTGTTCCTGGTAACAGTTTGATTAGTTGCTCTAAACGCTGAGCATTACGAGCAACTAATAATAGATTAGCGCCAGACTCAGCCAACTGCTGGGCTAACGCTTGACCAATTCCCCCTGTTGCACCTAATAAAACAATATATTTACCCTCATAAGTTACTTTCATTACTAATTCCTCGCTTAGCTGACCAGTGCAAATGGTTCGTTTGACGTGGTATTGACTGAGGATAGAGGTAATGAATACAACATTTGTCCATATAGTTGATAAACTCGCACAGCACTATGCATAATAGCTTTCTGATCAACTGGATCAGTTATTTTATTCATTAGGCTAGTAAAAAACTTCCAGTGATCTTCATCCAGCTTACCGTGAGATCGAAGATAACTGAATGCTTGATCTGGTAGTCCCAGAGCAGTTTGAAATGCATCTGCCATATCATTGGCTTTATTAATACTAGTGCCTTCCAATACCTGGACCATTCCAAATAGGCTATGTGGATTACCTCGTTGTATTGCGTCGTATAAAAATGCAACCATTAGTTCTATAGGTGCGTCAGGCTCACCGTTGCGAATAAATTCTGTTGGTTTTCCACACGCAGCTATATCAGAAAGGATCCATTCCTGATGGCCAATTTCTTCCTCAATATATTCAGCAATAGCCTGTTGTAGTTCAGGGTAACGAGGGCCAAGCTTCGCACCACATGCCATCAGTAACGGTACTGTGTGTTTAACATGATGATAGGCTTGTGATAAAAAATAGGTATAAGTTTCTAGTAAGACGTTACCTGAAGGCGCTGCGCTAAAAACAGGTGCAGACAGCATATGTTGACGAGCAGCTTCAGTTGCATCTTGTAGTTGTGCATAAAACCCCATAGTTAAAATCCTCAATTAATGATGGTTATTGGCCCACAGCTTGTACTTCCTTCTTTTTTAAAAGAGTGTCAAAAGGTACGCTGTGGAGGTTTGACGGTTCTGCTTGGAGCAGAGGGTAGAAATAGTTTTGAATTGACTGGCGGCGTAAGCGTCCATTGGCCGTCAACATGCCATTAATAACTGATAACGGTTCATTCAACTGATACCAGCGTTGGACTTGAGCATAATCTGGTAACGATTGATTAAGTTGTTGTAGTGACTGTTCGATGGCATTGAATGATGCAGAAGAAAATACTAGAGCAGTATTCACCATTTGCTCATCACCCAGCAGTACTAACTGCTGTAGAGCAGCAAAGGAAGAAGCTTCAGACTCAATCCATTCCGGATTAATATTTCGCCCATAGCTGTTTATTATCACTTGCTTGCGGCGACCGGAAATAGTGAGTAGGCCATCAGAGGCTAGCTTAGCCAAATCACCAGTTTTCACTTTACGAGTTGGCTGTGCGTGCTGCCCTAAATAGCCTAAAAAGGTATTTCCTCGTAACTCCAGCTCACCTTGTTTATTGCAGTGGGCTTGCAAGTGGGGGAGGATTCGCCCAACGCTACCTGCCACATTATCAAATGGTGTATTTACTGCTACTACAGATGCACATTCAGACAAGCCATAGCCTTCGTATACAGGTAGTCCTTGTTGCTGAGCCTGTTGTAACAGTGATATAGGCACTTTCCCACCACCTACTGCAATAAAACGAACCTGTTCAGCAAGCTTTTTTCTTAACGGTGCTAACGTTTGTTGTTGGATGACTTGTCTGAGTATTTCAGGTAACCAGATTAATGAGTGTGGTTGTAACTGTTCCCAGGTTTGCAAATAGCGAGGCCAGTCCATTAAACGACTTTGTTGCCAACCTTGGTTAGCTAAAGATGGTAAAAGAACGGTTGCTCCTTGCCATAAACTACAATAAACACCTGCGACGTTTTCCAGTAGAACAGCCAATGGCAAGCTACAGCCATGACGTTTTAAACCTAATGGAGCAAGCCGTTCAGATAAGGCGTGTGCTACGCGTAATTGATGGGTGGCACTTAACATCACGCCTTTGGGGGTACCTGTGGTGCCAGAGGTATAGGTTATCTTAGCAACACCTCTGGGTAACAACTTAGAAGGGGCTGTGGTTGCTAACTGAACCAGCGACAATCCCATTGGCAAAGGCTGCTGTTGTAGGATTTGCTCCTGTTTCATCCATGTTGGTAGCCGATCAATAACAAACCATTGCAACCCTGCATCTTGGATTACATGCCATATTTGTTGTTGACTAAAAAACTCAGGTAGAGGGATTGTGGCATTACCATTAAATAATAAGGCTAAATCTGTAATAACCCATGGGCATCCATTATCTAATATCAGTCCAACAGGTTGCTTTGACGGTAGGTATAAGGCTTCAGACATGGCTGTAATTATTTCAGGCAGCTGCTGCCAAGTGATATTTGTTACATCGTCTTGCAGTGCTGATGTACTTGGGTATTGGGACTGCCAGTGATGAAGACGTTGCCAAAAATGCCGTCGCATTAGCCTATCTCCAAGTTTGTGATTATCTGTAAACCTTGCTGTAGGCGAGGAAGCACAGCCGCAACATCGGTTACTAGCAATGCTGAAACTTGTGGTTGGTGTTCATAGTAGCTCCCCCAGCCCTGTTGGTTTGTCGCTAAAGCAGAACCTGAGGCATTACCGATTATATACAGTGGTATTCCCAGGCGTTGGAAAGAGTGAGCAAGCTGTTTGGTCGCTGTAAAAACAACATAGGGTAATTGTTGCGATTGACATAATTGCAAAAAGAAAATGATGATCGCACGTAGTCCCCCTGGGAAGGTGGCAAACAAATTGCCAATTTCTAAGATGTCATGACGTTGAACTGAGCGTTGCCAGCGTAACCCCAGTAACGATTCAATAGGCTTATTTAAGTAATGTTCTAAAAAAAGAGTATGATTTGCAGCAGAGCAATAACCCGCTGCGGCCTTTATTTGCCCATCAACCCATAAGCTGGTTAAAGTAGGTAAAAAGGAAATTTCTGTAGCTTGAAAGTGATGCCGATATCCATTGCGGATGAACTGTTCTGTAGCATCACGTAATGGGTGATCGTTGTCCAGTGACCATAACCACTGAGCAGACTGCTTTGTTTTAATAGGTTGTTGTTGCATACACCTTTCTCACATGGTCCTAACTGACTTTGAAATAAGCGTACGCAACTAAACTTAAGGAAAACTTAAGGTTGAGAATTTTTTCTTAAAAGATGGATTCTTTAACAGTGGAGCTACAAAAAGTTTCCATGTAGCCCCCAGGAATCAGAGCTTTTAGCATTTTTATGGTATTTACTACTTGTACCCAATTAAGTTTGTTAGTCTTCTCATGCTACATTTGGCTTCATTACGGTCAAGCCTTGGAGTTGCTAAGGCTTTTCAGAAAATGAAGCAAGCAGTTTAACTTAAACACCAAGAAAAAAATAATTTATGCAAGGAGCAGTTTTTACTGAAGTACATATTTAAAAGTATGTGCTGCAGATATAGCTCCAAAGGTACGACCAGGATTAAATATTAAAGTATATGTTCTTTTGTTCTTTAAGGTTCCTGCTGGGAAGTTTATTGAAACTATACCTGAAGAATCTGCAGGAGGTCTTTTCATTTCAAGAATTGGTTGTGTGCCTTGGGTTGAAGAACCTTCTAAAGAGCCATCAAATACTCTTAACCATGTTAAATTCTCACTGGCTATGACATTGGGAGGGCTGTTAAAAACAGCAGTTATTCCGGTTAATGCTCTTCTGGTAACAGCTATGGCACTACCCCCTGATTGAGCAGGCTGACCAAAAATCATTGCTCTTGTTGCAGCAACAGTTCTCTCATCTTTTCCGGCAGTAATTGCTATTGTATATATACCTTGCTGAAAATTAATTTGATCAGAATTCAGTATATAGTGGCCTTTATTTGAAGTGAGTGGTGCTTTAAAAGTAGGTTTTATAGAGAAATCAACTTCTGTAGTATCACTCCAGACCATCACCCATCCAAGTTCCAAATCATTTGGTGTAACAAAATCAAATGAAACTGTTGTAGCATCCAAGATATTAAAGTTTGATATTGCTGAATAATGAGAGTTAGCAAACACTCCTGCTGAGCAACTTTCATGGTTATAAACACTGTTTACAGTGCTTTCACTAACTCTATCTATACAAGCATTATTCTCTAACTCAGCATTTGCATAGGTGTTAAATAATAATGTAGAAAAAATAGCAAGATTTATAGGTAATTTACTTTTCACTGTGTAAATCCTTTTGAGTATAAGGTTGTTAATTTCTTTGAATGCTTTATTTGCAAACCAATATCTTTGGCGAGTTGAAGAATAGTAGATATAGAATATTTAGAAATTTAATATTTAGCTATAGTTATATGGCATTAATTATTAAAAGCTATCATGAAAAAATTCTGCATTGCGGTGAAGAAATTATTATGCTAATACTTCAGGAATAATAACCACTGTACTATTATTCAAAATGAATAGCTGTTAGGAATGCACCAAAGAATGAAGCTATTTCATTCTATAAGCATTCACCATTAGTTTAAAACGAATGTCAATATGAAAATTATATGGTTTGTAGTTATTTATGCATTAAGCTGCTTAACAGTCCAATCAAGCGAACGAGAAGTAAAGTTGGCTTATGGCGAGTACCCCCCTTACTATGGTAAAAATCTAGTAAATGGTGGGGTTATAACTGAAATTGTGAAAGAAGCATTCAAGCAAGTAAATTATGAAGTAAAAATTGATTTCATCGCTTCTTGGGCAAGACGTTTAGAAATGGCAAAGCAAGGGGGTTATGATGGTATTTATAGTGCTTGGTATAGGAAAGATAGAGAAGAATTTTTTGTTTTTTCCGATCCATTGCCAGCAAATGTTATTGGTTTTTATAAAAGGAAAGAGGATGATATCAGTTTTAAGAGCCTTGAAGAGCTAAAGTCATATAAAATAGGAGTAATCGTTGGGTATTCTAATGCGCCTAAGTTTAAGCGTGCTAAGTTGCAAACATACCCTGTAGTTAAAGAAAAAGCAAATATTGGAAAATTGATACTAAAAAGAATCGACTTGGCCCTAATAGACAAAGGTGTAGGAAAATATATTTTAACTAATGATTTTCCTGAAAGTGTTGATAAAATTGAATGGTTAAGCCCTCCTATAGAAGTAGTGAATCAGCACCTGATAATATCAAAAAAAGCTAAAGACTTTCAAAATAAAATCAGCGATTTTAATAAAGGTCTTGATATTATAACAAAAAAAGGGCGTTTGGAAGAAATATTAGAAAAACACGGATTTTAAGTATCGATTAGAGTAAGTGACTTCGGTTTACTACCAGCCACCTGCTTAGCTCCTAAGTATACTTATAGTTTTATTAGAAGTAATTATATATTCATTCTCATAATATGTTGAGGTCCTGCTGGCCCTTCCTGATAAAGTTGACCAGTATCAGTAAAGCCTCCTGTTAAATAACATTTATATGCATTTATGTTTTTACAATTAACAGTCAATACAATGGAGTCCCACTTTTGATAAAATAACTGTAAATAAGGCTTTAGTGCTATAACTGACTGTTTGCCTAGCCCTTTACCTTGTTGGTTTTTGTCAATAATAAAGCCCCGCAAGCCAAGCTCTTTGTCTAAAGTGAAAGAGTAATGTTGTTTATAGAGGGTATCAATAATGAAAAAACCAACTATATTCTCATTGTCTAGAATAACATGGAAGTGGTTGGTTGCTGGATCATCACATAGAATTTCTGATATGTGACCTACATAGGCGAGCTGACTTTCTTCAACAGACAGTGATTTAACTTCCGTTGCGTCATACTCAGTCATTTTTCTTATAACAATCATAGGGACAACCATAATTTACTACCAAAATAATCAATTTATTTTTTTCTTAGCATCCAAACACTATTAGAACTTAGTACTCCTTGTGTATATATATTATACTCAATTTGCAATGTAGACCTAGAGGCACTAATAGTTCTGATTATTTCTTGAGCTATGCTTCCCTTGATAGTACCATTTTGACGAGTTGGAATCCTGTATCGTTGAGTGAATACTACCTTGTTTTTTGTAATCTGATCTAGGCTTACGTCACCCATTTTGCTATTTTTATCTAGTCTCAATTTACCTGCACTAATAAATAGCCTCATATTCTCTTGACGGGATGTTTCTTTTGCTTGTGAAAATAACTGAGCACTTAAGACTAAATCACCGGATGAGTTGGTATTCACGTCCATTGATTCGATGATATAATTATCAGGCTTTTGTCTTAGCGATTTTTCTGTTCCCATGCAAAAAAAGCCTGTTGCTGTACCTGTCCAGCGGCCACCCATATTTTTGAAGATATTTCTAATACTTCTTTGTTCAGAGCGACTTAAGTTTTTTTCTGTTACTGGCTTAAAACTATCTTCATTCTGTTTGTTATTTGGTGATGGGCTAAAGCATGAAGAGCCAAGTACCTGGGCAGGTAGTAATAAGGCAAAAGCTATGTTAAATACAAAAGATGTAATACTTTTAGGCGTTGTAGTCATTTGAGTAGTCAATTTCAGGTTAAATGCAACAGATTAGTTTTTAACAACAAAAGCATATTACTTGGTCAGTTATTATATAACTAACTTTAAAAATCACCCCATTGTGCTTGTAGTAACGCTAATACAGCAATAGGGGCTGTTTCTGTTCTTAGCACTCTAGGTCCCATAGTGAGGGATGAAAAATTTTGTTGTTCAGCTGCTTGTATCTCATTACTGGAGAGTCCTCCTTCTGGACCTATAAGCACTGCAACTGAATTAGGTCTATTCATTGACTGAAGAGTCTGATTGGTACGATGGTGTAAAACAAGTTTCTGTTCTGCTTGTACTTGGCTTAGCCAGTCAGTCAACGATTGTGGTGAATTAATAATCGGTAACTGATTGCGGCCACACTGTTCACAAGCACTAATGATGATTTGCTGCCAATGAGAAAGACGTTTTTTTATACGTTCTCCACTAAGCTTAACTTCACAGCGTTCTGAGAAAAGTGGTGTAATTTCTGAAACACCCATTTCTGTAGCTTTTTGGATTGCAAAGTCCATACGTTCCCCTCGGGACAAACATTGGCCTAAGTGGGTATGCAAGGGAGATTCGGTATTAGTGGTATTTTCTTTTTCCAGTTGTACTAAGACATGCTTTTTAGAAACTTCAATAACAGTCGCTTGATAGCTGATTCCTTCACCATTGAATATTGTAATAGGCTGACCTGGCTTTATTCGCAATACACGACCAAGGTGCCCAGAGGCACTCTCAGATAGCTCAACTACTGCTTTCTCTTGTGGGGTAAAAGGTGAATAAACTCGGATTTCACGCATAAGTCAGTTAAAGTATCATGAATGAAAAAGATATTAGGGCCTGTTAACAGACCCTAGTGTATGAGTATGTATATTGAATTGCTAGCAGTTGTATGTTTTGAATGAGGTTAAAATATAATCAATTAAAGATTATAGGTTTATTGATGGTAGATGTACCTGTTATTAAGACTAACCGATTAATATTGCGTGGCTTTGACCATAGTGACTTGGATGCTTATGCCCGCATTTGCCAGAATCCGGACTTTATGAAGTTTCTAAGTGCAGGCAAGCCCCTTACCAGAGAGCAGGCTTGGGAACAGATCGAGTTTATTATCAATCATTGGTCTGAGCATAATTGTGGGCTTTGGGCAGTTGTTGAACAATCAACAAATGAACTTATAGGTCGTGTTGGTTTACAATATTCTGATGACTGGGATGGGCTACAAATAGGTTGGGCACTAAGTCCTGCTCATTGGCGAAAAGGGTATGCAACGGAAGCTGTACAATCTGTTATAGATTGGATATCAAATCGCCAAATAACTTCGGAATTGCTTTGTTTGATATTGCCGGAGAATATAAAATCGATAGCATTAGCCGAAAGATTAGGCTTGTCATACAGTCATGACATGAAGTATCAAGGTAAAAAGGTTTATGTTTATACTCTTATTTTAGTTACAAAATAGTTTTATGTGTGCTTATTAGAAAGTTCTCTATTGCAAATTATAATGTCAAAATTTTTTTGTTTTCCTATTGTTCTATGAATAGTTAAAAAGTTTGAACTGGTTCTCTAGTTAAAAATGAATTAGCTGCAAGACTGTTTATTGTATCCACTAAACGCCTTCCGTAAATCCAATAATGCATATCTTTATACTATTTACGAATAGCATATAGGGTTTGTAACTATTTATAGACAAGGATTGTTGCTATGAGAAATCAAAGTAGAAAAATAATTTTTTTTAAAAAAAGATTGTTAAATGTTTCTACAATTATCTTTGTTTTAAGTTCGTCTGGAGCAGCTCTTAGTGCAGAACAAAATAAAGTTATTAAAGATGGTTATGCCTTTGAGCAAAATCAGCTCATATATACTACAGATGAAATGTTTAATTTTGATATAAAAAACTATCTTGAAAATAATGCTCCACATCTAGTGGACTATGCTGAAGTTATCTCTCATTGGAGTGGTTTTTCGAGTATAAGTCCAAGAGTTATTATTGCGTTAATAGAGCAGCAAACAGGATTAATTTCAAGTGAGTATTTAGATGTATCTATATATTATAAGCCAATGGGTAGCTTATCGGAGAAATATGGGTTTTCTGAACAAATAGAGGATGTTGCAGTTAAGCTTGCAAAATATTTTTATAAAACCAATGGTAAAACAAGATTAATTGAAAAAACATCTTTAGAGCAACTATACGAAGCTACTCAAAGTCAAGGCATTACTAATAACAACAGTATGGATGATTTCTATGAGACTTATTACCGACTGTTCCCAAATGAACCTACTATTGACAGTGACTCTTCAAAGTTATCAAATAAGCAATACTTTTTCGATTTGCCGCCCGATAATCTCTTACAACTACCGTATTTAGTAGGAAAAGCATGGCGCTATGGTGGCACCCATACTAATAATGGGAGTGGCAGTTTTCCACAATCGTCATTAGACTTAAATAATGGAGGCAGTTGGGGATCGAATACTTCTAATATTTGGGTGGCTTCTGCTGCACCAGGTAGAGCAAAGGTTCATTCATCATGTAACTTGGAAATCATCCATCCTGGTGGTTGGTCTACAACTTATTATCATTTAGATAATATTCAAGTAAGAACCAATGATAATATTGCACGTAATCAAAAAGTCGCTAATTACGCAAATAATAAACCACAAGCCTTATGTCAAGGTGGTCATTCAACAGGTCCTCATCAGCACTTTAGTTTAAAGAAAGATGGTAGGTATCAGCATCTAAATGATGTTAAATTATCTGGCTTTAAAGTACATACTGGTAGAAATAGCTATGATTCTGATTGTCGCTATTTCTGGCTAGAAAAAAATAATAGTAAATATTGTGCTTGGACAAAACTAACGAATCCTGGTGTACCTGGTGATCCAGACCCTGATCCAGATGATAAAGTACTGAAAAATGGCATGCCTGTTACAGGGCTCTCTGCCAGTAAAGGTAGTCAGGATTATTACAAAATAGCAATTCCAGCTGGTGCTTATAATTTAAAAATTAAAATAAATGGTGGTTCTGGTGATGCTGATATGTATGTTAAGTCTGGCACCAGACCTACTTTATCAAGCTGGGATTGCCGGCCCTATAAAGTCACTCAGCTGGAAGAATGTAGTTATCAAACACCAAAAGTGACAACCTACTATGTAATGCTTCATGCTTTCAGTAATTACAGCAATATCAGTTTGGTTGCATCATATGATACGCAAGTTGTTAAAGATCTGAAAAATGGTGTGCCGGTAACAGGGCTTACTGCTACAAAAGGTGATCAGGAGTACTATAAAATTGATGTACCAGAGGGGGCTAGTAACCTGGAGATCAAAGTAGAAGGAGGCTCTGGTGATGTTGATATGCATGTAAAAGAAGGAGCAAAGCCAACACTATCAAGCTGGGATTGCAGACCGTATAAAACAACCCAGCTGGAAGTATGTAATTATAAAACACCCAAATCTGGCAGTTACTATGTACTGTTAAATGCATTTAGCAATTACAGCAATGTAATCTTGGAAGCATCTTATAGTAATTAGTTTTAAAAGGGCCTATTGGCTTTTTTCTTTTGGGATGTTGCAAAACGAGGTTGAAAATAAGATTGGCGAACGATATGAAATGACAGGCTATTTTTCGCCGTGCTTGAAGGGCCTTCCATGGCCCATCAAGTGCTAAAAAGGCATAGCTCTAAATACCCTATTACTCCATATCTGTTAACTTTTGCAGTAGGCTGTTGAGTGGAAAAGAATTTGCTTGCTAGCGCCAACAAACACCCTCCTTTTTAACTACACTTCTAGTGAGGTGATTCCTAAGTTATCCACAGTAATTAGAGTTTTAATCAGAGTGTAAAGTTGTATGTTGCAGTTAACCCTCTTCCCATTCCTCTTATTATATAGTGTCTTTTCAAACATACCTGTTACCAGTATTTACTGCATTACAGCTGATACATGTAGTGACCAGTGCCTGAAGTGTAGCATTCCAGGGAGGGTTGTATAATGGTAATGGGGATAGGTAACACTAGCCGTTTTACTTTTACTGTTAAGGGCATTGAAGAAGAATTGCGGGTAATCGAGTTTCATGGCCGTGAAGGTATTTCCCGCCCATTTATTTTTAATATAGTTACCGCTTGTGAAAACTTTGATTTGGAGTTTGACGACCTTTTAGAACAGTCCGCTCAATTGGTTATTCATGAGGCTGAGGAGCCGCGTTATGTCAACGGCATTATCCATGCCGTAGAAATGGGAGATGTAATAGGCGATAGGTTTTGTAAGTATGAATTTGAGCTGGTACCGAAAGTCACGCTACTGCACTACCGGACTAACCTAAAGATTTTTCAGCATCTCACGGTAGAAGCCATTATCCGGCAGGTGTTGGAGAGTGCTGAACTCACCGCTGATGATTTTAAGTTTCAAATTACCACTGAATTACCCACCCGGGTTTATTGCACCCAATATGAAGAGACTGACTTAGACTTTATCCACCGTTTAATGGCAGAAGATGGCCTGCATTATTTTTTTGATCATACCGAAGACCAGTGTCTAATGATGATCAGTGACAGCCATTACAGCTTTAAGCCTGTACCTGTTACCCCTGAAATTGAATATAAATTTCAAAGCGGTCAGGTTACGACAGATTATTTTATGAGTCTATTTTATGCTGGCGCTGAAGCCGCACCGGATACGGCTGTATTTCGGGATTTTAACTTTGAACGGCCTAGACAAGATTTAGAAATTACAGAAAAAGCCAGTGACGAAGGATCTGAACTGAGTGGGTTAGAGGTCTATCATCACAATGTACCCTATAGAACCCCTGAAGCGGGTCAGAAGAAAGCCAAAACGGCACTATTAGCCTATCGTGCAACCCGAGTCTTTGGCCAGGGTAAAAGCAATAACCCTTATATTTCTGCCGGTAACTTCTTTTTGCTGCAAAACTATGATGACCCTCGCTATGACATTCAATGGTTGATTAATGATGTATGGCACTATGGTAGCCAACCCCAGTCAGTAGAAGAGTTTACTGGAAGTAGCAACAGTGGCTATGGCAATAAAATGGATGTTAGTCCCAGAGACCATGTATTTAAAACCCAGCCATTAGCCCCCAAACCTAAAATTAGAGGCTCACAGACGGCCTTTGTCACTGGCCCTAAAGGGGAAGAAATTTATTGTGATAAATACGGCCGAGTCAAAATTCAATTCCACTGGGATAGAGACGGTGAATACGACGAAAACAGCTCTTGTTGGGTGCGGGTCAGGCAACCTTTAGCGGGTAATAAATGGGGTGATTTATTTATCCCAAGAATCGGCATAGAAGTATTGGTGAAATTCATCAATGGCGACCCCGACCAACCGATTATCATGGGTTGTTTATACAACGGCAAAGACAAACCACCCTATAAACTCCCCGACAATAAAACCCGCACTACCTTTAAAACCAACAGCAGCCCAGGGGGCGATGGTTTTAATGAGATTCGCTTGGAAGATAAAAAAGGCAATGAAGAAGTATTTATACATGCCCAGAAAGACCTGGATATTCAAGTTAAAAACGACAAGCGAGAACACATCAATAACGAGCGCCACTTGAATGTGGACAACTGCAGCTATGAACATGTTAAAGGTGAATTTCACCAAAAAATAGATGGCAACTACAACCTAAATGTCAGTAAAGACATTCACACCATCATCAACGACTGTTTACATAGCACCACCGGCGTTAAATACAGTATTCAAGCAGGTAATGAAATCCACATTAAAGCTGGCGACAAAATCGTATTTGACGCCGGAGTAGAAATGACCATTAAAGGCGGCGGCAGCCAGGCCAAACTTAATCCCTCTGGCGTGCATTTTACTGCACCGAAAATAAAGATAGGTGGCGGTACACCTGGCAGTGGAAGCGGCTTGAGTATTCAGGAACCGTTTAAGCCAGAAGGTGTTCAAGAGTCTTTTGAGGCTCTACTTAAGAAAGCCAACGCAAATGCAGTACCACTAGTCAAAGACTGTAAAAAGGAGGGTGAATAATGGAACGTTTGTATCAGTCAATAACACATTGGCTACTTAGTACAGTTTCGGAATATCAATATGTTATTTTAAATGGAATATCAGATGATAAGCCTGTAGCTGCTTTTTATTCGGTGTTGGAGGATGTGAGAGCTACTCCTATATTTGCTGGCACACGATTTTCAGGTGATAGTGAGATTGGACCTTGGTTAATCCAGCTAATGGAAATTAACATGCCATTATCGCTGAAAAAAAGTAAAGATTGGGGGTTTTTCCTTGTTAGTTCCTTACCTTTTGAAAAGCTTGTTAACCATTTAAAGCATCATCTTGAGGCAAGTATTGGAAGCGAGAAATTTCTTGTCAGATGGTGGGATCCTCGAGTGGTATTTTATTTACTCCAAGATTTTACTTCAGAGAACAGCTTTCTCTCATGTGCTAAGTTATTCTGTATTCCGTATGATAATAATTATTACCAGTTTGAAGGCTCTAATCAGAAGAAAATCCTTGAAAGTCAAGAGCAAAGAGTATGGCAGCTTAAAAATAGTGACTTCAACTCGTACAGACAAAGCGAGTATTATGCTTTGCAGCTTGCCAGTAGTATTTCTGAACGCTGGTTACGTTTTGATGCTGATCAATGGCGTCAATTAACACTTAAGCATGGTTCATTAGAAAAAAAACTAACTCCTTTTATTCATATATTATATAACAAAGGCGTAACTGATGCTGATAAACTTGAGGATTTCATGCTTAGAATTATTAAACAATCAATAACAGTAGATCAGATTTTAGATAAGCAAACTGACAACATCGATAGTTGGTTGAAAAAACTTGAGCGGCAGGTCCACTATGAGTGATACACAAGATGTTTGTCAGGAATGTCTTGCAAAAAAATGGATAAAAATTAGAGTTGTTGATGAACAGAATAAACCTTATCAAGGCATTTCCTATAACCTTGTAGGTTCATCTGAGACCGTAGAAGGTGAGTTACCATATAGTGGTATAATTTACCATGAGGAATTAATAGATCAAACATATCAACTAGTATTACCTGTTTGGGATACGGTTTCTTCTCGCCGCCTTAAACCAGAAGAAGGTACTGCTCCTGTCAAGGAGTGGCTAGCTACTAAGCCAACAACAGAAGCTTGGCAATATCAATTTCATGCATATCCAGAAGATATTAAACAAGGGTTATTAGCAGATCTTGATGATGGTGGAAAACAAGCTTTTAACGAAAATGGTGAGATCATATTTATCACTCTCTCAGAGCAAGAGTATTTTGGTCATCTTGAAACTTCAATTAATAATTTGTGTGTCTGTACTAATCACTGTGTTGAAATTGAATCGTTAATAGCCTATGTACCAGTACTAATTGATACAATTGAATATCACTATGTAAATGCATATAACTTAGCTGTTGCTAGCCAATGGGTATATGCAGACTGGGATATAAACGAAAATGATAACTACTTGGGATCATTAGAAGATGTAGTTAAAAAATACGCTACCTATGAATCAGTAAATCAAATTAATACTGATCCTAGTAATTTTGTGGTACAAACGGCACCATTTGCAGATCGAATTATTTTTCCTCGCTTGATGATTAATATAAAATTTGGTGCTGAGGCTTTAATAGCTTGTCAAGGAAAAAGTTTGCTGATATTTGTGAGAGGCACTGAGGGTAGCGAATGGGATTTAGACAAAGTTGAAAGGGTATGGAATAAAGAACTTTCTAAACTACCACATATGAGAATTGCTAGAAGTATCGTAGTACGTTATTTATTTGATATAGAGCAAGAAGATAAGGTTAAACATTCACTTGAAATAATAAGCAATTCTCAAGCATTTAAGGATGTTGTTAGTGATGCAGAGGCTGAGCAGATTCCATTTGTTCCTGCGCAAGGCTGGTTCGATAAAATGCTTGATGATTTTGTACCAATAGTTGATAGTAGTGCGCCTAGAGTTCATAAAGGCTTTTTTAACTTTTTCATGGCTTTATGGGAATGTATTTTAAAGTATCATGAGATTCATAAACAGCAAATTGAAAATTTTTTTGTTGCGGGGCATAGTTTAGGTGGTGCAGGGGCAACACTAATTGCGGCAGCAATAAAAGAATTATTGTCTGCAATACCTTTACTTTACACTTATGGAAGCCCTCGCGTAGGCACTAAGCGTTTTGTTGGCCGATATAAGACAATACCTCACTTTCGCCATGTTAATAATCGTGATGCTGTACCAATGGTTCCTTTTCAATGGGTCAATGGAGGCCTATCTCAACTAGTAGAAACATCAGAGCGACAGAAAGTAATTTTTAGTTCAGCGATAAAAGCAGGCATACTAGCACCAGAAGCAGCATTGACAGGATTAGGTCAAACTGCTGGCAATATTGGGTTTGGTATATTGGATACGGTTGATTTTGACTTTGATAACTATCTCCATCATGGGGAGCTTCAACAGATACTTACCATAGGAAACGTAAATTTTGTGGTTGGTATACAAAGCTTAGGTTTCAACCAGCAGGGAATGGCAAATTTAATGTATGCACTTGCACAACAAGAAGGACAAGATTTGAGAGTTGATGGTGATGATGTTTTTAAAGATTTGAAACATGCATTTTTTAACAATTTTATTGCTATTGATAAAGATACTCTTAAAAAATTTAATTTAGACCCTATGGCAAACTTAGCTCAGTCTGGAGCTGATCACTCTGTAGCACAGTGTTATGTACCAAAGCTAAAAGCTGTTCTTAAACAGCTACTCCTTTCTAGTCAACAACAGCAACAAGGTATACAGCATGCGATACAAATACTTCAAGCGAATAAGAAAATGGTTGTACAATTACGGAATCAGATTTCCTCTATTTTGAAACAACGAGTTAAATCGATAAGAGAAGCTTTAAGAAGCCCGTATAGTACTGGTATTCATCGTCGTGATAAACTCCACCGAAGTATTCAACAGCAAGAAGAAATGGCGCAAAAAGAAATAGATTATTATAATATGCAAATTAAAAGTATTAATTCAGATATTCAGCTATTCGAAAAAATGCTAGAATCAAATATCGATCCTAAATATTTTGATGTATCTGGTTTTGAAAGGATAAAAATAATAGAGCAGCTTTAGTGCTATGACAAAAAAAGACAAAAAAGTTATCTTGGTCGTTGCTGTTTTAGTTATGTTTGTTTATATCTTTCGTGGTCTTAAAGAAGACTTTGAGTTTTGGTTAACTAAGGGAATACCAGAAAATTATATTCAAGTGAACAATATATGGATAACAGAAACCGACTTGAAAATTTATGGTATAGATACGGAAAATAACTTACTTACAATAAAAGGGAAAAAACCATCAAACTGGTATGTTAGAGCATATAGTGAATGGCATTCTGGTGACAGAAAATGTTTAGTACGAAAAGACTGGACTGATAACCCTACTATGATTCCGAGCCGATATATGCAAGTATACTATGGTATTGATAAAGGAGATAGCTATATAATTACCATTCCGCAGCAAGTTAATAATGATATTAATAAATGCAGTGATTATATATCTGAGATTTCTTTTGGCTTCTATAGTAAAAATAATGGTGGTGGTGGTAATAACGTCAAATATTATCCTCGTTCAATTCCTTTATCTAAAAAAAATAGAGGTTATCCTGCTTCCCCAAGAAAACACTACTGTAAAGAAGGAAAAAGTGATTATTTTAACGACAAATATGTATTACGTTGTGAAAGAGATATCCCAGAAGGCCATGACGGTTACCAGGTTTATCATGATGAAATCAAACCATATACTATTGAGTTAGACTTTTATGTGGATGAAAGTTGGTTTTAAAGAAATATGCTTAGGTTTAAAAATATCTCATCTTGAAAATTTTATGATTGATAAAGACGTTAAATAATAAATTAGCCAAACATTAGATACATCTGCACGAAAAGTACTTTTACAGTTTAAAGGCATTGAAGGTTTGGCAAAAAATTCCTAGCCCGGATATTTCATCAAACCACAGAGCTTGTAAATCCTAACAAAGGCTCTGTGGTGATAATCTAAGCCTAAAGAACTTCAAGAAAGCCTTAACGTCTTAGCCTTAAAACATTAACCCCCTTAAGTGTAGGACTTAGTAGGAACTTTGAAAAATACTTAGTAAATTCAATATCTACTACAGCTTTCTTAGTGGAACTGGCATGACGAAAATATAGCTGGCCATTTTTACGAATAGCTAAACCTTGATGAGACACGTTCATATTTGTTCCAATCCACTTTTTAAGATTCCAGTTGGGTCTGACTACATTAATAATGCTGCCGGTGGATATTTTATCAAGTAGTTGCTGGTCAATTGCTGAGTCTGCTATTCTGTTTTCCAGTTTAAACTTTTTTATTTTTGCTTTACGCTCTTTTTCTGATAATAACTCATCGGTTTGAATTGACCTGAGCTTATCTTCTCTTTCTTGTAAAACCTCTGGGGTTGGTATTGTTCTGACAAAGATAGTATCTAGTGGGATATAAGGTAAGCTTGCTTGTTCAGGTTCAAATTGGCTTCCTTCCTCTTTTAGTTGTTCCAGGAGTTGTTGTTTACTGTTCTTGTTTATATCAATTGATTGGATTTTCTCTATTTTGCTGGCTTCGTACCAGGCTTTCTTATCAATGATAGCTACTGCAGTTGCAGTTGATTCTCCAGCTATTGAGCGAGTGATGTCTTCAAAAAACACCTGATTATTAGGAATCCAATCAAGACTAGGGAAGTGGTTACGAGTTGTATATGAGACATAACCACCTTTATATCTGATATTATTTATATTATTTAAAAAGTTATCGGAACTATCTGAGATAGCAACAGCCATTACTGTTTCAACAAAGGTAGTGCAATCGAACTGATCAAAACGGTAAAGAGGGTCTTTATCGTATTTACCATTGATCCCTTCACCTAGCTTTCCATCAGCATAGGGAGTTCCAAGTAATAATTCACTTATTTTATTCACTTTGTTAATAGTGCTTAGGTTTTGTGTTGTGTTTATTAAGCCTTGTGTGATTTCAGGGGTTGCAAGTAAAGATGAAGAAAAGAATATTGAAAAAACCAGAGTAAAGGTTTTGTTGCTAGTAGATAGCATATAGTGACCTATAATAAAAATTTAAAATCAAAGGCCTAATAATACCAGGCTTGTTACATTTAAGTAACAAGGCTTTTGGTAAATTTAGATGGTATTTTTTAGGGTTGTCTACAGAGCTGTATTTTAGTGAAGGTTTCAATAATTTCTATCGGCAACCACTCCAATACCAATAAATAAAAGTAGCAATATTGGCGATAATATTTGATTATGCAGAGAAATGAGTAGATCTGCTAACCAAGGTGTTAAAAATATTAGTACTGCACCATAACCTACGGCACAAACTAGGATAAATATAGAAGTTCGGATTATAAAATTTAGTCGATTAATATGGCCTTTTATGACTAAATTTACTTTGTTGCCAAAGAGCACAATTAATGTTGCCATAATTGCTAGGGCTGTTTCATAACTATATTTTTTGCACCATAATGAAAGTTGAATAAAAATATCTAAAAATGCATCCATAAGTTGTCGGTTTGCTTAGTTCATGAATATTTCAAGAAGATCGTTTAAATATCTGCTACCCAATGGTGTAGGCTTTATGGTGTTATTTGATGTATCAAGTAGTTCTTTGTCAACAGCCTGTTGTAGTAGGTATTTAATTGATTCACTGGAAAGCCCGGTGCGCTCGTTAAAATAGTTTTTAGGAACACCTGCTGACAGGCGCATGGCATTCATCATAAATTCCAATGGGAGTTCTGCTGGGGTAATAATTCGTTCACCAGCAATGAATGCTTTGTCTGGGGACAAATAGTCTTTAGGCAGCCGGGTTTTCCAGCGGCGGATGATTTGTTGCTGAGTGAGGCTGGTGATTTTTCCATGGGCTCCTGCACCGATGCCAATAAAATCGCCAAACTGCCAGTAATTTAAATTATGTTGTGCTGGTTTGTTAGGTTGACTGTAAGCAGATATTTCATATTGTAAATAATCATGTTCTGCCAGTAGTGTTTGACCTGCCTGCTGAATATCCCACAATACATCATCAACAGGAAGTGCTGGTGGTTTTGAATAAAAAACTGTATTAGGCTCAATGGTCAATTGATACCACGAGATATGAGTTGGTTTTGCCGCAATTGCAGTACTTATATCAGTTAAAGCTTGCTCAACAGTTTGATTGGGTAAGCCATGCATTAAATCTAGATTAATATTTTTAAAACCTGCCTGTTTTGCAATATTTACCGCTAACAGGGCTTCATTGGAACTGTGAATACGACCAAGTACTGTTAAGTGATCAGGGTTAAAACTTTGAATACCAATCGATAGTCTATTAATTCCTGCCTGAAAAAAGCCGGAGAATTTTTCTTGTTCAAAAGTGCCTGGGTTAGCTTCCAGGGTTACTTCTATATTTTCAGCAAAAGATATATGTGACTTTAATCGAATTAATAAGTCTGCTATTCCTTTAGCTGAGAGCAGGCTTGGGGTGCCGCCACCAAAAAAGATACTCTGTAGTTCTCTGCCTTGGATATAAGGCTTTTCGTGAAGAAAATCATCAAGTAAAGCGTCAATATATTCATTTTCAGGCAGTTGTTGAGGGGATGTGTGAGAGTTAAAGTCGCAGTAGGGACATTTTCGCACACACCAGGGCACATGAATATAGAGACTTAATGGAGGTAATTGACTAATCACAATTTACGGCTTCATATATCCCGAGTATAAAAACTAATTAGTGGACATTTAACTTTGTTTGAGCTTTGTTAACAGTTGTTGCATTGCTTGAGCGCGGTGACTGAGCTTATTTTTTAAGTTGGCAGGCAGCTCTGCTGAGGTGCAGTGCTCGGAAGGCACAAAAAATAAAGGGTCATAGCCAAAGCCATTATCACCACGAACTTCTTCTAAAATAATCCCTTCCCATGTGCCATGACATATCAGCGGAGTAGGGTCTTCTGGGTGTTTTAGATATACCAATACGCAGTGAAAGTGGGCTGTACGCTCATTGAGAGATTTACCTTCTAGAAGCTGCAGCAATTTTTGGTTGTTGTCTGCATCAGAGGCATCTTCTCCTGCAAAACGAGCAGAATAAATGCCAGGGGCTCCGTTAAGTGCATCTACTTCTAGACCTGAATCGTCTGCTAGGGCAGGTAATCCGGCAATTTTGGAGGCGTGCCTTGCTTTTAAAATGGCATTTTCAACAAAAGTAAGACCAGTTTCTTCTACTGACTGGATGCCAAACTGTTTTTGGGGAAGCATTTTAAAATTAAGCCCCCCGAGTAAATGTTGGAATTCGTTCAGCTTACCTAAGTTATTGCTAGCTAGTACCACTTGCTGAATATTGCCTGACATAAAAAAATTATTCCTCGTATAGCTTGTGGTTAAAGTTAAGCTCAAAAGGGGCTTTATTAGGATCGGGTTGAATTTCTACACTGAATTTTAACTGTTCTTCATTGGTAAATTCAAAAGGTGCTA
The DNA here is from genome assembly GCF_011009015.1 of Spartinivicinus ruber. Classification (NCBI taxonomy): domain Bacteria; kingdom Pseudomonadati; phylum Pseudomonadota; class Gammaproteobacteria; order Oceanospirillales; family Zooshikellaceae; genus Spartinivicinus; species Spartinivicinus ruber. The sequence goes on along the minus strand of NZ_CP048878.1, from coordinate 6,133,141 downwards.
AATAATAGACAGCAGAGCCTTCTTCGATTTTTTTAAACGATAGTTTTTGTGCCTGTTGAATTAAATTGATGACTTTACCATTTAAAATAGCACTTACAGGCTTGCTGCTATCTTGTTGCTTTTTTTGTACGGAAATATTAACCACCCCCTCGCGCTTTCCTCTGGGGATACCATATTGAGCAGCTATATTGGGCTGTAAAAATGTGCTGTTAAAAACGGAATAATGAACTGTATAGTTATTAAACGATTTTGTTTCTGCGCTGATGGATGAGCTTAATAAAAATGCAAAAACCACACTAACTAAACCCGCCAGACTTGGTCTTATTTTCATCATTTTTGGTAGCCTTTGTTGTGGCGAGGCTTATTAACCTGAGAGTCAGGCTGATAGGCCTAAGTTGCTAAAAAAATTGTTATTGCTTAATTCAAGTATACAAGGGCCTGTTAATATTTGCCTCTAGCAGTATCTTCGGGCAAATGTGATTAGGTCCTAGTTTGATACCCGCTCGCACTAACGTGTAAGATGATAAATGGCAATTTCCCCAAAAAGGTTTGGCATTAAGCGAGATATCCAGTCACCTCGGTGGGTTTGATCAACTACCATGCGATTAAGTATGCGCACCTGCTTTTGTTGGCAAAGCTCTTCAAAATCTTTAAAGGTACAGAAATGGATATTGGGTGTATTGTACCAAGTGTATGGCATAAACTTGGATACAGGCATTTTACCCCTTTGAGTAAGATAAAGACGACAGCGCCAGTGACCGAAATTAGGAAAGGTAATTATACACTCACGACCAATTCTCAGCATTTCTTCTAGCACTAAATGAGGATAGTGAACAGCCTGGAGCGCTTGTGCCATTAAAACTGTATCAAAACTGTTGTCGATAAAATTGCTTAGCCCTTTGTCTAAGTCTTGTTCGATAACATTAATCCCTTTTTCAATACATCGTTCAATATTCTCTGGGTCAATTTCTAGCCCATAACCTTGAGTTTGTTTATGCTCTTTTAAATACTTGAGAAAAGAGCCATCACCACAGCCTAAGTCAAGAACTCTGGAGTGTGAGTCAATCCATGCTTGAATGATTTGAAAGTCAGTTCTCATTGGATTTCACCTCATCGGCAACTCGAGCTAGATAGGCTTTAAAGGCATTTTTATAACGTGGAATTGGTAATAAAAAGGCGTCATGCCCTTCTGGGGCATTAATATCCAGATAACTCACATCTTTTTTAGCTGAAAGCAATGCATCAACGATTTCTTTTGAGCGCTCTGGCAAGAAGCGCCAATCTGTTGTGAAAGACATGATAAAAAATTGGCACTTGGCCTGTCTTAATGCAGCTACCAGGTCATCGTTGTAATCTTTAGCTGGATCGAAGTAATCGAGAGCCTTGGTCATTAACAAATAGGTGTTAGCATCAAAATTTTCGGAGAAAATTTCACCTTGGTAACGTAAGTAGCTTTCGACCTGAAATTCTGCGCCAAAATCAAAGTTAATTTTTCCTGAGCGCAAATCCCGACCAAACTTTTGCCGCATTGCATCATCAGAAAGATATGTAATATGCCCGACCATTCTGGCCAACATTAAACCTTTTTTAGGATAATCATTTTGCTGTTTGTACCAGCCTTGATGAAACCCTTCATCAGACATAATGGCTTGCCTGGCTACTTCGTTAAAGGCAATATTTTGTGCTGTTAATTTTGGGGCAGAGGCTATAACTACTGCATGTTTGAGCCGATCAGGATAATCAATAGACCACTGTAGGGCTTGCATGCCTCCTAAACTACCTCCAATAACTGCGGCCCACTGTTGAATGCCCAACATATCAGCCAGCCGAGCTTGGCTTTTCACCCAATCTTTCACTGTAACTATCGGAAACTCGGGGCCATACAGCTTTTTGCTATCAGGATTGACGCTATTTGGTCCAGTAGAGCCATGACAGCCACCTAGATTATTGAGTGCCACCACAAAGAAGTGGTTGGTATCAATGGGCTTGCCAGGACCAATGTAGTTATCCCACCAGCCTGGTTTTCGGTCTTCCATGCTATGATATCCAGCTGCGTGATGATGACCGCTTAAAGCATGGCAGATCAGAATGCCATTAGATTTGTTGCTATTTAGCTGACCATAAGTTTCGTAGGCTAGCTCATAATGAGATAGGGTTTGGCCACAAGTAAGCTCCAAAGGACTGTTAAAAATGGCTAGCTGAGGCTCAACTAAACCTACCGAGTCAGGTGGGATTTGTTCTGGCATGATTAGCTTACTTCACTCCTAAACAGTATTTCTTTTTACATAAAGACTGTTGGGCATATCGAACGAACCAGTCGTATACCAAGTTGGTTAGGTGGAGAAAACTGACCCAAAGAAAGATGTACCTTACGTGAAGGGTATAATAAACAGATGTGCTGACTATAGCTATTGGCTGAGTAAGTTATTTGGCAGGCTTTTGTGACACCCTCTGAGGAGAGGGTGTTAAGTAAGAGAAGTTAAAGAGTTGAAGGCCAATCAGCGGGTAGTGTTGACTCTGCTTCAACCCCATTACCATTGTTGGATTTGCCTAAAAATCCATCGGCAAGTTCGAGCTGCTTCGCTGTATCATTAATAAATAAGCTGATCTTTTCGGAGCGCCAAAGAATACTTTGTGCATCCATAGTCAGGTTACGAAGCTGAACCATTTGCTGCTCTGTGAGCTGTTTTTGTTCTAGGGTATGTTGTAGCAGTGGCTGCAACACATCATTAGCCCAGTGAGTGGTATCTTGTTTTAGCAGCTTTAAAGTCTGGTTAATTTGGTTTAACAGCGTATTAAACAGGCGAGTAATAATAACTTTTGCTTCTGGTGATTGAGCGGTAAGCTGTTGATTAAAGCCTTCAGAGCGCGTTTGTAAAGACCTGAACTGTTGGGTATAGAACTCCAAGTCAATATTCGGTACAGGGAGTTCAAGCTCATCATGCTCTGGCTGATAACGTTCATATAATGAGCTGGCCATTTTGTTGGCCATACTCACTTCAAGCTTTAAGTTATTTAAGTCTAAATACAAAGCTCTAAAAAAATCGGCGATGCCTTGAGCAAGACCTGCTCCTGGCGTCCATTGGGTATTAACAGTATTTTTCAGTTTATTGGATAGCCGGTTAAACTGCGGTGTGTTAGCTGCAGTGTCTAATAACTCTGCTTGTCTGGATAATAAGCGGCGATTGGATTTTAAAGTCAGTAGCCGCTTATGGTAATTTTGATATTCCGCTTTAGTTTGATTGTTCAACTCTTCAATAATGGCTTTGTTTTCGCCAGAGCTTTTACCAATTAACTGGTGCTGGGCTTTTAAATCTTCCAGCCGTAGCTGCATTGAGTCCCTGCTGTTTTTCATCATGGTAAGGGTGCTTAGCAGGATTGGTGTCGCAGCTAGTTTAGATTGGTGTTGACTGACACGCTCACTCAATACTTGTTCTAATGCATCAATGTTGCTTCGATCAATTTGACGTTGGTTTTTGCGTACTTTGCCTAATAAAGCGTGTTTAGCGGAAACTGGTAAAATCTTTTCTGCTGCTAAACCTAGTTTTTTAGCGATAGATTTTTGGCGCTGGGCAATAGTCAGCTGAGCGTAGCGCTCACCCTCTAAGTCATCCCAAAGCAGGTCAGTTTTATTTAATACAGTTAATAGTTGAGCAGAGGGATCATCCTGAATCTGCTTCAGATAAAACTTCCATACAGCTAGATCACCAATGCTGATATTTTTTTCTGCGCTTACTACAAACACTACTGCATGACTGTGGTTAAGAATATCAAGTGCTAGCTCAGGCTCACATCCATAGCTGTTTAGGCTTGGAGTATCGATAATTCGCAATCCATGATTAAGCTGGGGGTGATCAAAACTGATAATGGCATAACGCCATGCAGGAATAATCACTTTGCCTGGCATGGCTTCACTAGCTTCAAGGGCGCCAGGGCTAAAGCCCAGTTGCCGTGCTTCTTCATAGCTAGCTTGACGGTTACGTGATACTTCATTAAAGGCCTTAGCCATTTCTGCCGGGTTATTGCCTGGTAGGTTGATCGTTACCCACTCATCAGGTGACGCTTTGTAATTAGCTATGGTCCGTTCTGTTTTACGGGTTTCAATAGGCAATAACCTTATATAGGCATTGGTTATGGCTTTATCAGATAGCACTTCCGTTGGGCACATAGTGGTACGGCCGATTTCAGAAGGAAACAGCTTTTGGCCAAAATGCGAAAAAAATAAAGAGTTGATTAGTTCTGTTTTGCCCCGCGAAGACTCACCTACAAATGATAGGGTAATGGCGTCTTCAACCAGTTTTTGTTTGGCTCGTGAAATGAGATCTTCAATTTCAGGGGAACTTAGCTGGTTTTTAGATAACCAACCAGTATATTGAGTTAGCTGGCTGTTGGCTTTCCGTTTCCACTCAATATGTTGCTCAAGTTGTTTTGTCAAACTGCTCGTGTTCATTGCTTGGTACCACTACCTTTTAATGCGGCGACTTCCTTAAAGCTGCATATTCAAGCAGGCTGTGTTAAAGACTGCATTTTATTTGATTGATATTTAGCCAGCTTTTTCAGGCCAGACGAGGGCCTACTATTTAATTAAACGAAGAGCTGCGGAAAGGGTCAATTAATCACTACAAGAAAATTACAGCACTGTGATAGATGACACGAATTTCAGCCGATAAGTGAAATTGATTGTCCAAATAGTGTGAAAGCTGTAGGGGCTGTTTCAGGTGATTTAGGCTAGCAGGTGTCGTATTCCAAAAGTACAGCACCACTTATGTATACCTGAAGAGTTTGTACTATAAGTGGCGCAAGTTTACTTAAGTAGCGGCTAGCCTCGTTTATACATAACCAAGAAAGAATCTTAAACCATAGTCAGCCATAGCAATATTGCGCAGTGTACCAACAGTGATTAGTTTTAGAATATATATCCCTAAAAACACCACCATGATTGAAAAGTCCAAGCCTCCCAGTGGAGGAATAACTTGTCGTATCCGTCGACACATAGGTTCAAATAGCTGATTAAGCATCATTAGAGCTGGGCTGTAACTTCCTGGTGCAATAAAGCTAGCAATGACAATGATTATGCCTGCAAATACATAAAAATTAAGTAGGATGCTGAACAGCCCAGCAATAGCTGCCACTATCACCATACCAACATTTAAACTGACTGGCGAAATTCCACCAATAAGTGAGATTAAATAAACCAATACTATTTGCACTAACAGTGCCAGCACCAAACTGGCTGTATCAGCCCCTCCCATACTTGGAATAAATCGTCTTAACGGAACAAGCGGGGGATTTGTTACTTTTACCACTGCCTGAGAAATAGGGTTGTAAAAATCGGCTTTAATCAGTTGTAAGATAAACCTGAGCAGGATGGCTAATACATATAATTCACCAATAAACCATATGATTAGGCCTAATACCATTTGCAGTGTATCCATAAGTTTTTTCTAATCCTTAGTGCTAATCGTAAAGGGTTGGATTATTTGTATTCAGTTGCCATTGATACTGAACGTTGATAACAGGCTTCCATTGCATCGTTTACCAGAGATTCAAAACCGTTTTGCTCAAAAAAACGAATAGCTTGTTCGGTTGTGCCTCCTGGAGACATAATTTGTTGCTTTAACTCTGTAACACTGTATTCGCCTTGTTGTGCCATTAAGCCTGCACCAATGGCTGTTTGTGAAGCAAGCTTAATTGCATCTTGTTCAGCTAGCCCCATTTTTTTTGCAGTGGTTACCATTGATTCAAGCAATAGAAAGAAATAAGCCGGTGCACTACCTGATACGGCAGTAACGGCATGAAGTAATGTTTCAGCTTCAACCCAAGTGCTGGTACCAATGGTAGCAAACAATGCAGTAATAAAATCTTTATCTGCTTGCGTCGTATGCTCATTGGCGTATAAACCTGCTGCCCCTTTACCGACTAAAGACGGTGTATTGGGCATGCTACGGATAATTGCAAGTGATTCATCACCTGCCCAGCTGGCTATTTGGTTGGTAGGAATGCCTGCTGCGACAGAAACCAACAGGGGCTTTTTGCTGATAATGATAGGCGCTAAATCAGCCAGCACATCCTTCAACTGTTTTGGCTTGACTGCTAATACTACGATGTCTGCTTGTTCTATAGCTTTCTTATTATCTGTCGTTAGCTGAATTCCCCATTGGCTAGGTAAATTATCCAAAGTGGCCTGAGTGCGTGCTGTTGCCCAAATTAATTGTGCTGGATAATTTTGCTGAACTAGTCCGCCAATGATGCTTCTGGCCATATTGCCAGCCCCAAGAAAGGCGATTGTTTTATCTGCTTTCATCTATATTAATTCCTGTAATTACTGGCTTCGAGCACCAAAGATTGCCGTACCCACTCTGACATAAGTGGCGCCTTCTAAAATGGCTGCTTCCAAATCATTGCTCATGCCCATTGATAAAGTATCAAGCGGCTGTGTTGGTAGCTGTCGCTGTAGCTTATGTAAGGCATTAAACAAGCGTGCAAAATTTGCTCGCTGTTCAGCGTGGTCATTTGTCGGAGCTGGGATAGTCATTAACCCTCTCAGTGACAAGTAAGGTAACCTGCTTGTTGCATTAGCTAAATCGGCTAATTCGTTAAGAGAAACACCTGACTTGCTGGCTTCACTGCTAATATTGACTTGTAAACAAATATTTAAAGGAGAGGCGGCAGTTTCTGCTCTAGCTTCATTAAGGCGAGTGGCAATTTTAAGTCGATCCACGCTATGCACCCAATCAAAGTGTTGGGCGATGGGCTTGGTTTTGTTGGACTGAATAGGACCAATAAAATGCCAGATCAATGGTAAATCTTGAAGGCTTTGTTGTTTATCAATTGCTTCTTGAAGGTAGTTTTCACCAAATTCAGTTTGGCCTGCTTCATATGCATCACGAATTAACTCAGCAGGTTTGGTTTTGCTAACCGCAAGCAGTTTTACTTGTTGCTGATGTGGGCTGGCTACAGCTGCTTTCGCAATTTGTTGACGAACAGAGCGTAGATTGTTTGCTATGGTCATTAATAAACACTTTCAAGCTACATGATGTTTCAGTTATACCCTTGGCGAATGTATTTTAGCTTCCCGTTGGGTGTACAAACATCTCTGATAATAAACTATGTACTGACAAATCAAAATGTTAGGGTCTGTTGACGTCAAGCGTTGTATAATTTCTACAGTTACTGACACTTGTTGTAAGAAAATTGGTAACAGCCGTAATAAAAGAAAGCAAAAAATAACTGAGGAACTAGCATGGACATAACTGAGTTGCTTGCCTTCAGCGCCAAGCAGGGGGCATCTGACTTACATATTTCTGCTGGGCTACCCCCCATGATCAGAATTGATGGTGATGTCAGGCGGATTAACCTGCCTGCTTTAGATCATAAACAGGTCCATGCGCTTATCTATGACATTATGAATGATAAGCAGCGAAAGGATTATGAAGAATTCCTTGAAACTGACTTTTCATTTGAGGTGCCGGGGGTGGCCCGTTTCAGGGTAAACTCCTTTAACCAGAATCGAGGAGCTGCCGCTGTATTCCGGACCATTCCTTCCAAAGTGCTGTCAATGGAAGAATTGGGGATGGGGAAAGTATTTAAGGATATTGCTGGCTATCCTCGCGGGATTGTGCTGGTAACCGGGCCAACAGGTTCTGGTAAAAGTACGACACTTGCAGCGATGATGGATTATATTAATGAAAATCGTTACGAGCATATTCTAACCATCGAAGACCCTATAGAGTTTGTTCATGAGTCCAAAAAATGTTTGGTTAACCAGCGGGAAGTACACCGTGATACCTTAGGCTTTAGTGAAGCCTTGCGTTCTGCCCTTCGGGAAGACCCGGATATCATCCTGGTAGGTGAGATGCGTGACTTAGAAACCATTCGTTTGGCGCTTACCGCTGCGGAAACCGGCCACTTAGTGTTTGGTACCTTGCACACCACCTCTGCTGCTAAAACTATTGACCGGGTAGTGGATGTATTTCCTGCTCAGGAAAAAGACATGGTACGTTCCATGCTCTCAGAGTCTTTGCAGGCAGTTATCTCGCAAACCCTTTTGAAAAAAATTGGTGGTGGTCGGGTAGCGGCTCATGAAATCATGATTGGTACACCAGCAATAAGAAACCTGATTCGTGAAGATAAGGTTGCCCAGATGTATTCAGCTATTCAGACTGGCGGCAGCTTAGGCATGCAGACGTTAGACCAGTGTCTGAAAGACTTATTACAAAAAGGTATTATTGGTCGAGACTCAGCTAAAGAAAAAGCCAAAATACCAGAGAACTTTTAAGCCGATAGTTCGAAGTATAAAAGTTACTGATTGGCATAACATGCTTATTGCATGAATTGCAGGCCAACTGCTAGCCGAATATTAATTCAGGCACATAATCTTTACTATCTGGTGAAATATCCGGGCTAGACTTAACCAATAGATGTGATTTGTAGCAGTTCACTATTGCTCCTGCTTTTAAAATGGTGCAGGTATGGAAATAAATAAGATATTAAAATTAATGGTTGAAAAAGGTGCATCAGACCTTTTTATAACAGCTGGTGTACCGCCTAGCATGAAAGTGCATGGCAAAATTGTCCCGATTACCAAGACTAATTTAAGCCCGGAAAAAACCCGGGAAACTGTCTATGGGGTAATGAACGAGTCTCAGCGCAAAGAGTTTAATGAAAGGCGAGAGTGTCAGTTTGCGTTAAGCGCCAGAGGTGTTGGCCGGTTCCGGGTAAGTGCTTTTTATCAGCGCAACTTAGTGGGAATGGTATTACGGCGAATTGAAACCCATATCCCTGAAGTAGATGATTTAGGCTTGCCATCAGTTATTAAAGATCTTGCTATGACCAAGCGTGGGCTAGTGATATTTGTGGGGGCGACAGGTACAGGTAAGTCAACTTCATTGGCGGCGATGATTGGACATCGTAACCAAAACAGCACTGGTCACATAATCAGTATTGAAGACCCCATTGAATATATTCACCAGCATCGTGGTTGCATTATTACCCAGCGGGAAGTAGGGATTGATACCGACAGTTTTGAGATTGCGTTGAAAAACACCTTACGTCAGGCCCCCGATGTAATTCTGATTGGTGAGATTCGTTCTCGGGAAACCATGGATTATGCGGTGGCATTCGCTGAAACAGGGCACTTATGTTTGGCTACCCTTCACGCCAATAACGCTAACCAAGCTCTGGATCGGATCATCCACTTTTTTGATGCAGATCGACAAGGTCAGGTATGGATGGACTTATCTTTAAATTTAAGGGCCCTGGTCGCACAGCAATTGGTACCCACTCCAGATGGTAAGGCTCGTCGTGCTGTTGTTGAGGTACTGCTGAATACACCACTTGCCTCAGATTTAATTCGAAAAGGGTCTGTGCATGAGTTGAAGCCACTGATGCAAAAATCTAATGAGTTGGGTATGCAGACCTTCGATCAGGCGTTGTACAAACTTTATAGCGCAGGTGAAATCACCTATGAAGATGCTTTAGCCCATGCTGATTCACCTAACGACCTGCGTTTGATGATTAAACTGGGCTCTGAAACTGACTCTGAGCATCTTACCAGTGTGGCAGATGCGTTGAGTATTCAAGAAGAGGAAGAACCAAGGAAGATGTTTTAAAGGTTTTCTTGGGCTGCTAGTTGGGCGAGCCACTCTTCCAGTAAAACCAGTGCGGCCAGGCTATCAACAGGTCGCTCTTGGTAGTTGCCACGGTGGCCTAAGTCTTCCGCTTTTTCTTTAGCACTTCTTGTTGATAATCGTTCATCAGCAGGATACCAGGGCTTGCCAAAGCGTCCGTGCAGACGGTTTGCAAATTTTCTTGCTCTTAGTCCTATCTCACCCACAGAACCGTCCATATTGAGTGGAATACCCACTAAAAAGGCATCTGGTTGCCATTCTTCGATGAGCTTCCCCAACATTTGCCAGTTGGGTATTCCTTCTTGGGCTCTAATAGTAGGTAGAGGAGAACTGGTGCCTGTTACTCGTTGACCAATAGCAACACCAATATTTTTTGTGCCAAAATCAAAAGCCATAATTTGGCTGATCTTGTCGTCTAATTTAGGTAAAGAAAAATCAATATTCACAGAAATATTTATATTGAGTTGAAGATAGCCAAAGCGAAGAGTTTTTAGCGAAGGCTGTCAAGCGATGAAGTCCCAGGAGCTTATAAATAATTAGTGATTGGGGTAAAGACAGAAAAATGCTCCTTACTTGATCTGCATTCCTACCATCATTGGTAATTAAACGAAAACAGCAAACCATAAAAATCATTCGTGAAGGGTATCAGGCGTGGCCGACTTCTGTGGAGAGTAAGTGTAAATCGACTCCAATTAATGCTGCAGCAGCTTCCAAACGTTTATCCATTGGGGTTTGAAATAAAATCAATGGATCAGCATCACAGGTAAGCCAAGCATTGTCTTTAATTTCACGTTCTAGTTGACCTGCTTCCCAGCCAGCATAGCCAAGTGCCACCAAGGCATTTTCTGGGCCTTCATTTTTAGCCATCGCTTGCAGAATATCTTTGGAGGTAGTCAATTGAATGTTAGGTGATACCGAAATGCTAGAGTCCCATTTATGCTCTCCAGGAGTATGAAGCACAAAACCGCGTTCGAGTTCTACTGGCCCGCCAGCATAAATAAGTTCGCTTTGATAGCGATTGTTAGAATTGGGCTCAATGCCTACCTGACGAAAAATTTCACCCAGAGTTAATTGAGTGGGACGGTTTATTACAATCCCCATTGCACCTTGCTCGTTATGTTCGCAAATAAAGGTCACTGATTGCGAAAAATTAGGGTCCATTAAATGGGGCATGGCAATGAGAAAGCGATTTCTTAAGCTGTCAGGCACTTGTGTTTTCATACCCCTAAGTATTGGGGTATGTATAAGGGAACACAAGGCTAAGCTTGGAAATTTTTTGCCTGCTGTTAAAAACTTGAAAGGTAATTGCCTTTTTCAAAGCGGAAGGTACGAATAATCTCGACTTTATCAAATTCTCTTAAATCATCACCAAAAGGTGCATACGGTGCTGCTAATTTAACGATACGAATAGCCGCATCATCGAGTACTTTTTTACCTGATGATGACGAAATTTCTACCCGATCGAGACTGCCATCAGCATTAATAACAGCGACTAAACGTAAACTGCCATAAATTTTATTCTGTCGGGCTTTGTCTGGGTAATTGATGTTGCCTACTTTTTCTACTTTTCTGCGCCAGGCTTCCTTATAAAAAGCACCTTTGTCTCGCATGGTAGAAGCAGCTGTAATCCGGTGAATTTTAGGACGTTTGGCATATTGCTGGGCTTGTTGGTCAAATTGTGCCTCAAGTGCAGCCACCTCGGCATTTAAGTCAATTTGAGGTTTGGTTTCTTCTCGACGATTGGTTTTCTGTTTTTCCTGTTGCTTAGTTTCTGCTGTAACTCTCTGCTTGGATCGGCTGGTGGTGGTTACCAGGTCAGACTTTTGCGTTTGCTGTTGTTTTACTACCTGCTGCTGTGGTTGTGGTGATACTTTTCGGTGCTTAGTGTCGGCAATTTGAGCTTGCTGGTTGGTTGTTACCCTGGCTTTTTCTTCCAGAGTACCACTGCCTTCCTGGTCGGCTTGAGCTAAGAAGTCGGCCTCTTTAGGGCGCTTTTTGCTTTCGTAAGAGGCCAGAGTGATTTCAAGGGCTTTGCTAACTTCTGGTGGGTCAAGTAGGTCAAAGCTGATAAGTAAGAGTAATAAGTGAGCGCCGATAGCAACAAAGGTCGCAAATAATAGCCTGTCCGTTGATGAATTATGTGCGTATGCTTCTGCTATAGCCATCTGCTTTTACATCCAAACTTAAGTCAAATGCCCATACTATGAGATAGTCGCTAGTTACTGAGCTAGAGCTGCTACATCTCATACTGGAGCTTAATTCAAACAAACCGCCGAGTCTGCCAACATTGCTGGGAAAAGTCTATGAATCAGCTTGCAGCTTTTATCTTTTGGTAAATGGTATCCATTAATTGTCCTGCAATGTCTAAATTGTAGGCCTTATCAATCTCCCTTATACAGGTCGGGCTGGTGACGTTAATTTCTGTAAGATAGTCACCGATAACATCAAGGCCAACAAAAATCAGCCCTTTTTCTTTTAATACAGGGCCAATAGTCGCTGCAATGTGCTTATCTCTGTCTGATAATGGCTGTGCTACACCAGAACCACCTGCTGCGAGGTTGCCACGAATTTCACCTACAGGAGGAATTCGTGCCAGAGCATAAGGTATTGGTTCACCATCAATCATTAGAATACGCTTGTCGCCTGTTTTTATATCCGGTACAAATTGTTGCGCCATAATTTGTTGCTGGCCAAAATTTGTTAACGTTTCTAGAATAACATTGGTATTCGCATCGGGGTGTTTTACTTTAAATACAGAGCTGCCCCCCATACCATCCAGTGGTTTATAAATAACCTCTTGGTATTCACTGGCAAATGCTTTCAGAATGTCGGCGCGACGACTAATTAAGCTGGCCGGCATTAGCTCAGGAAAATGGGTTGCAAAATATTTTTCATTGCAATCACGTAAACTTCTTGGCTTATTTACAACCAATGTGCCGTGTTGTTCAGCTTGCTCGAGTAAATAGGTGCTATAGATGTATTCGTTATCAAACGGTGGGTCTTTGCGCATTAAAATCACATCAAGCTCAGCTAATGGTTTATCATGGGCTTCTCCTAATGCGAACCAATTATTAGGATCGGCTTGAACAGATAATTCTTGCATGAGGCCTTTGGCTACACCGTTTTTTTGGTAAAGGTTGGCCTGTTCCATATAAAACAGTTGCCAGCCTCTAGCCTGAGCAGCAAGTAACATCGCCAGTGAGCTATCTTTGTGATAATTGATCTGGCTAATAGGGTCCATGACTATGCCGAGAGAAATATTCATTTAGTGACCTGTAGTTTTGCTGAGGACTAAAAATGCATTGAGCAAAAAATGTTATGTCCCGAAGTTTACCCTTATTTAGAATTGATAGCTAAACTATTATAAAGCTTGTTAAACCTTATACATCGAGAGTAGTAAAATGTCTTAATATTATGTGAATACTGCTTATCAGGCAGTTTATTTAGACCGCTTGGTTATAGTACTTTATAGATTGCACTAAGAATGTGTGTTAAAACAAAAAATGACGCGGAATTCTGACAGCTTCTGTGGTCTAACCACTGACTAAAGTTGAAGAGTAACCCTAAGGCTGAAGGCGTTAGAGTATGGAAGACAACTTCGAGAGTTTAAAGGTAATGGTGATCGACGATAGTAAGACGATTCGCCGCACTGCAGAAACTCTACTTAAAAAGGTTGGCTGTACTGTGGTAACAGCAACAGATGGGTTTGATGCACTGGCTAAAATTGCCGATACCCAACCCAACATTATTTTTGTGGACATTATGATGCCCCGTTTAGATGGCTATCAAACATGTGCCCTGATCAAAAATAACAGTGCATTCAAAGCCACCCCTGTTATCATGTTATCTAGTAAAGACGGTTTGTTTGATAAGGCAAAAGGGCGCATTGTAGGCTCTGATCAATACCTGACCAAACCGTTTAGCAAAGAAGAACTACTTGGTGCAATACGCGCTCATGTTCCTTCAGCTAACAATGCTTAACTTTTTTTTCAGGTGGTGCCAGTAACTGTAAAAATTCAGCATCTACAGTTAACTGGTATAAGTGAATTAATTTTGGGGGAATTATGGCTCGAGTACTGATTGTAGAGGACTCACCCACTGAACGATATAAGCTGAAAGAGATGCTTGAAAAGCATGGCCATGATGTACTGGAAGCTGAAAATGGCGCTGATGGGGTTGCATTAGCGAGAGATCAGAAGCCAGATGCCGTCTTAATGGATATCGTCATGCCTGGTTTAAATGGTTTTCAGGCGACTCGACAATTAACGAAAGATCCTGGCACAAGCCATATCCCAGTTATAATTGTTACTACTAAGGATCAGGAAACTGATCGAGTATGGGGTAAGCGGCAAGGAGCAAAAGACTATTTGACGAAACCTGTCGAAGAGTCTGTTCTCGTTAAAACCTTAAATAATGTACTGGCGGAAGCAAGTCGTTAAGGTTGCAAACAATGGCCGAGGTGCAAACTCCATTTAAAATCCTTCAGGATATTGCCAAACGAAGCAAACAGCATGCAGCTGGCTTGCCTGCTCAGGTTGAGGTTAAAGCTCACTGGAGTGGTGTAGGTTTTCGTATCGGTGACCAGCATTTTGTAGCACCGATGGAAGAGGTGGCTGAGATATTACCAGTCCCTAATTATACTCAGTTACCTGGTGTTAAGCCGTGGGTAAAGGGTATTGCTAATGTGCGTGGGCGACTGATTCCGATTATGGATTTACCTGATTTTCTAGGTGATCGACTTTCTACTGTAAGAAAGTTACGTCGGATATTAGTTGTCGAGTACAACGAAATAGTCAGTGGTTTGGTGGTTGATGAGGTGCTGGGGATGCAGCACTTCGCCATTGATGGGTTTATGAATCAAATCCCACGAGAAACACCAGAAAGTTTGCAGTCTTTTCTCACTGGCTCGTATGAGCGCGATGATGATCTATGGCTGGTATTTAGTCTGTTTGCCTTAGCAGAGCATCCTGATTTTTTGCAGGTAGCTGTTTAATGGGTATTCAGGGAAGCAGGCGGAGAGTCTGCTTGTGATGGTGAATTGCGATAACAAACATAAATGTTGTAGGCCATGCGGGGGCCATTAAAACATGAAGGGTAAAGCTAAGAACCAAGCCTTTGTGCTTGTGGCTGTTTTAATCGTAGTGGTTATTATTGCGGTGGTTGCAGCAGCGTTTATTTTGTACGACGTCAACGTAAAAGCCACGCAGGATAAGGAATATATCGGTCATGCGGGGGAGCTGAAAGTATTGTCTCAGCAGATCGCCAAAAACGCGACCGAGGCAGCCAGTGGTACAGAAGAAGCATTTTTATTGCTTAACCAGGCGCGTAATAATTTCCAGGCCCGGATGGATATTTTGGAAAATGGTGAAGCAAGTTTGCCACCAATCGTAGAGCAAGGCTCTACCAATGTTGATGGGCAAATGACCAGCTTGAAGTCAACCTGGGATAAGGTAAAAACTAACGCAGATAGCATCTTACAAACAGAGGATACGGTTCTATCCTTACACGACGTTGCGGCAACCTTGTCTGAAACTATTCCACAGTTACAAATTGAATATGATGAGGTGGTTGAAATTTTGCTCGACAATAATGCACCTGCAGACCAGGTTGCAGTAGCGCAGCGTCAGTCATGGCTGGCTGAACGGATTGTCGGTAGTGTAAACAAAGTATTGGAAGGTACTGAAGAATCAGTAATGGCAGCAGACAGTTTTGGTCGTGATGCCAGTTTATTTGGCCGGGTATTGAACGGCATGATTAATGGTGATGAGTCACTGAATATTACCAAAGTAGCTGATGAAGAAGCGATTGATCGCTTAAATGAAATTAGTGACTTGTTTGAGTTTGTTAGTGGTAGTGTGGACGAAATCTTGGAGACTTCACCTGAATTATTCCAGGTTCGTGAAGCATCTGACCAAATTTTTACCGATACCCAACAGTTGTTGAAAGATACTTCTGGTTTAGCAGAAGCCATTGAAAACCTGACTGAAGAAAGACCATTTAAGACCTATTTTGGGCTGATTTTTGGTTTAGTTGGTCTGGTTGCGGTAATTGGTATCGGCTTTGTACTAGTAATTGATACCCGTAACCGCTTGCGTGAAACAGCAGAAGCTAACGAAGCCAACCAGAATGCGATTTTACGATTACTGGACGAATTAGCCGACTTGGCGGATGGTGACTTAACCGTTTCCGCAACAGTCACCGAGGATTTCACTGGTGCGATAGCAGACTCTATTAACTTCTCTATCGACCAATTACGACAGTTGGTAACTACTATTAACGAAACTGCAGTACAGGTGTCGTCTGCTGCTCAAGAAACCCAGGCTACAGCAATGCACTTAGCCGAAGCATCTGAGCACCAAGCGCAAGAAATTGCTGGAGCATCTGCAGCGGTTAACCAAATGGCAGTTTCTATCGACCAAGTATCTGCCAACGCGGCTGAGTCAGCAGCGGTAGCAGAACGCTCGGTGGGAATTGCGAACAAAGGTAATGAAGTTGTACAAAATACCATCGCAGGGATGGATACGATTCGTGAGCAGATACAAGACACATCTAAACGTATTAAGCGTTTGGGTGAATCTTCTCAGGAAATCGGAGATATCGTATCGCTAATTAATGACATCGCCGACCAAACTAACATTCTGGCATTGAATGCGGCAATTCAGGCATCGATGGCAGGCGACGCAGGTCGTGGTTTCGCGGTGGTAGCGGATGAGGTACAACGTCTTGCGGAACGCTCTTCAGCAGCGACAAAACAAATTGAGGCGTTGGTAAAAACGATTCAGACTGATACCAACGAAGCAGTTATTTCGATGGAACAAACGACATCTGAAGTAGTTAAAGGTGCTCGATTAGCTCAGGATGCCGGTGTCTCTCTGGAAGAAATTGAGAAGGTATCCAAACACTTAGCAGATTTAATTCAAAACATTTCGAATGCCGCACGGCAACAGGCTTCATCTGCTGGCCACATTTCGAATACGATGAATGTAATCCAAGAAATTACCTCACAAACTTCTGCTGGTACAAATGCCACTGCGAACTCTATCGGTAACTTGGCAGAGTTGGCGACAGAAATGCGTAAGTCGGTAGCGGGCTTCAAATTGCCAGAATCAGAAGCATTGAATTAATTGGGTAATAGGAGGTCATTGACAATAACCAACGAGGTGCTTATTAGGTTGTGACACCATGACGGTGACAAATGAGTGGTCATTACAAGCTTTGCCTGATATGGATCAGGCTCAGTTCGAGCAATGGAAGACATTGCTCGAAGAACGCACAGGTATGACTATTACTGAACAGCGCAAAAGCTTTTTGCAAACCAGTGTCGGCATACGTATGCGTGAGCTTGGGTTCAGTAGTTACCAGGCTTACTACGAAGAAGTTGCCACTGGCCCTTCTGCTGCAAGAGAGTGGGCTACGCTGGTGGATCGCTTAACGGTTCAGGAAACGCGCTTTTTTCGTCATGAGCCTTCGTTTGATGTTGTCAAAGACTTCTTGCTTCAACGTGAAAATCAAGAAAAAAAATCTGTTGAAATCTGGAGTGTTGGTTGTTCAACAGGGGAAGAGGCTTACTCGCTTGCCATGTTGGCAGATCAATGCCTAAGCAAAATAGGCAAAGGTTACTACTTTGGAGTTACTGCAACTGACATTAGTGTGCCTGCCTTAGCCAAAGCCCGACAAGGTATTTACCATCACCGTAAATTAGAAACCTTGGATAACCAATTGTTGTCAGCCTACTTTGAAGATAAGGGGCAACAACGTTACGAAGTGGTTCCTCGGTTGAAAGAACGGGTCTGCTTTGCCAGAGTAAATGTATTAGAACTGGATAAAGCGCCCATGCACGGGATGGATATAATTTTCTGTCAGAACTTGTTGATTTACTTCCGTCGTTGGCGACGCAAAACCATACTTAATCGTTTGGTTGAGCGGTTGGCTCCTGGCGGCTTAATGGTATTAGGTCTGGGAGAGGTGGTTGATTGGGTTCACGCTGATCTTCAACGTACTCACAGTGACAGCGCGCTTGCTTTTTATCGTAGCAAGGCAAGCAGCAAATAGTTTGGTGGAGTAGTTATGGGCGATCGCCACGACTATGTAGCCCTGGACTGGGTTAAACCGGAAATAGATGAGGAGCTCAAACGCGCCAGACAAGCTTTGGAAGCGTTTGTAGAAAATCCACAAGACTCAACCCGGATGAGGTTTTGCCTCAACCATATTCACCATGTGCATGGTACATTGCAGATGGTTGAGTTTTATGGGGCTGCATTACTTGCCGAAGAAATGGAGGCATTGGCACAGTCTTTATTAAATAACACTGCGCGCAGCGTGACTGAGGCGCAGGAAGTGCTAATGCAGTCGATTCTGCAGTTGCCGATGTATTTGGACCGAGTGCAAAGTGGTCGACGGGATTTGCCTGTTATTTTGCTGCCTATTTTAAATGATATTCGGGCAGCTCGGGGTGAAAAACTACTCTCTGAAACGTCGCTATTTTCTCCAGCCTTAGAGCATAAATATCCAAAGCTAAAACCCACAGCTATTCAAAAACTACAAGGCGAAAATTTTAATACCTTGCTGAAAAAACTACGGCAGATGTATCAATTTGCCTTGGTTGGGGTTTTGCGTGACCAGCATATGGCAGAAAACCTTAATTATATGACGAAGGTTTTTGGTCGCTTAGAGCAGCTTTTCCTAAAAACGCCTTTAGGACAGTTGTGGTGGATTTCCAAAGGGGTTGTTGAAGGTATTGCCAATGGCTCTATTCATAATGGCAGCTCAGTACGTTCATTATTACGACAGATAGAACATGAATTAAAAAGAGTGGTAGATGAAGGCCCGGCAGCTTTAAATGAGCCTGCCCCTGATGATTTAATAAAAAATTTACTTTATTACGTTGCTAAATCAGATAATGAAACACAGCGTATTAGAGAAATAAAAGATAAATATAACCTCGATGATGCTTTGCCCAGCGAACAAACTATTATAGCAGAGCGTGATGCCCTAGCTGGCCCTGATAAGGAAGCAGTAGGATCAGTTGTAGAAGTATTGATTGAAGAGTTAGTAGAGGTTAAAGAAGCACTGGACTTATTTGTTCGAGATGCCAATAAAGAAGCAGAACACTTAAAAAAACAGCTACCTACATTAAAAAGAATTTCTGATACGGTTGGTGTGCTTGGGCTTGGTATACCGCGAAAAGTATTAGTTGAGCAAACCGAAATTATTGAAGCCTTGGCAAATAATGAACGTCCGCTTGATGATAACACCCTGATGGATGTGGCTGGCGCTTTATTATATGTAGAAGCCACTTTATCTGGCATGTTGCAAGAGCCTTTAGCCAAAGAAGGGGAAGAGGAAAAAGACGCATTAATTCCCGCTTCAAAAATTACTGAGGTGCATGGGGCTGTCATTCGTGAAGCACGTAATGGCTTAGAGCAAGCAAAAGACGCCATTATCGAGTTTATTGCTTCGCAATGGGATCATGAAAAACTAAAAGATGTGCCAACACAGCTCGATGAGGTGCGTGGTGGTTTGGCCATGATTCCATTAGAGCGTGCTTCTATTCTGATTGCCGCCTGCCAGCGTTATGTGAAATTGGACTTGCTGGTAAAAAAAGCTATTCCACAATGGCAGTCGCTGGATACTTTAGCGGATGCTATTACCAGTGTTGAATATTATTTAGAGCGCTTAAGCGAAGACAACACAGCACAAAACGAACTGATACTTGATGTCGCTGAAGAAAGCTTGATGCACCTTGGCTTTAAAAAGCCAGAGTTGCGTGGTGAGGTGCCATTGGCACCAATGCCTGCTGAACCTAAACCAGAAGAAGCAGAACCAGAAGAAGAGTTTGATGTTGAAGGCCTCATTAGCGATGACATGAAGCCTGGCAAGCCAGCGGTAAAAGAAGAACAGCCGCCTGAGTTAGAAGAAGCAGTAATTGAGGAAGCTGTCACTGAAGAGCCAGAAGCTGAGATAGCTGAAGAGGAGATCACTGCAGAAGAATTACCAGAATCACCAGAAGCTGAAGGTGTCGAAGAGGTTGAGTTCACCTTAGATACTGAGGCATTGGAAGCAGAAGAACCAAAAGTATCAGAAGAACAACCTGCTGAAGCAGTGGCTGAAGAGGTAGCTGAAGCACCAGTAGAAGAGCCTGTTGCTGAGGTAGAGGAAGAAGATGATTTAATTGATGATGAAGTCATCGAAATCTTTATTGAAGAGGCTGGTGAAGTTTTAGAAACCATTGGTGAGTTTTTCCCACAATGGAGAGCCAGCCCAACTGATAATAATGCCCTGACAGAAATACGGCGTTCATTCCACACTCTCAAAGGCAGTGGCCGTTTGGTAGGAGCAACTGTTGTAGGTGAGCTAGCCTGGTCAGTTGAAAATATGCTGAACCGGGTAATAGATGGGACCATTGAAACGACCGATGCGCTATTTAGCTTAATTGAGCGAGTTCGGCTTGCACTGCCAAGCTTAGTGGCTGACTTTGAACACCGACGACAGAAGCAGACACCACTGGTTGACTCTTTAATAGCAGAAGCTGATGCTTACTCGAAAGGCCAGCCTTATGAGGCACCTACTCCCATTGTGGAAACCCCAGAAGGGGAAGGAGCTGCTGCGCAAAAGGAGTCTCAAGCCGCTGAAGCTGAGGAGGCAGTCGCCCCCTCAGAGGAAACTGGTGGCCGTTTAGCAAGACTAGAGGAAGCAGAAGAAGAGGAAGTCGATCCAATCCTGCTGGAAATTTTCCAGAACGAGGCTGCTTCGCATATCAAAACAGTGGGGCTGTTTATTGACCACTGTCGAGCTTACAACGAACCACAACCTATCTCTGATGAGCTGCCACGGGCTTTACATACTTTGAAAGGCAGTGCGCACATGGCAGGGGTAGAACCTATTGCACTGTTGGCAGGGCCGCTGGAAACCTTAGTGGTTGACTTACGTAACCACATAATCAAGGCCGATGCAGACATCGTTAACTTACTTGAGGAAGCTAACAACTTATTTGAAGCGAGTGTGCCTCAAGAAGGGAAAGTTGCCCCATTTAGTCAGCCACAGCTAGAAGCGTTTTTGAATAAAGTGGCGCAAATTCAGCAAGAGAAAATTGTCTCGGCTGTTGAGGGCGAACAGCTTGGAGAGGTTCGTGAGCCACAAGGCCTTGGCTTTTTATCCGAAGGGATGGAACTGCTGCTGGATGCTGGTGAGATACTCATGCAGTGGAGCCAAAAGCCTGTACCAGGAGACGAGCTGGATCAGCTGATTAATGAGTTAACATCGCTGGTTGAAGGTGCTGAAGAAGCTGAGCTGTATGCATTAGCTGAGCTTTGCGAAGCATTGCGTGACACCTATGTGGCGGTTTTAGAAGGGCGTATTTCGCTTAGCGACGAGTTCTTCCAAGTTGTGAAAGATGCTCATGAGCAGCTGATCAGCATGATGGATAACATTGCTGCTGTTCAATCTGTTGAGCCTGCTCATGAGCAAATTCAGCAATTGACCCAGTTATTAGAGTCTGCTAAGCCCGCTTCAATCAGTGAAATGGAAGAAGAAACCATTGATTTGGGTGAAATGCCTACTCTTGAGGTCAGCACCGATGTAGACCTTGATATTGAAGCAAAAATCTTTGCTGCAGAAGAAGGCTTGGAAGCGGGGTATGAGCAATATGATGGGCTGGAAGAGCCTGGAAAAGACGATTTAATCCCTGAAGACGTTAACCTTTCTGATTTGGCAATCGAAGAGCAAATTGTAATTGAAGAGCCTGAGGAAGAACTCTCAGTTACAGAAGAAGCAGCAGGGCCAACAGAAGAAGAAATCGCTAAAGCAGAACTAACCCGTGATCCTGAATTGGTTGAAATCTTTTTGGAAGAAGCCAATGACATCATGGAAAGTACGGCCACCTCGCTCCATAAGTGGATTGAAGACCCTAGCAGCATGTTTGAGGTTGAGGAACTGCAGCGTGATCTACATACCCTAAAGGGTGGTGCCAGAATGGCAGAGATCAGTGAAATTGGTGATCTTAGTCATGAACTAGAGTTCTTATATGAAGGCCTTAGTGATGGACGCTTAAAAACAGCCCAGCCATTATTTGATTTGCTGTTGCAGTGTCATGATCGTTTGGCAGATATGCTTGATGAGTTACGCAGCACCAACTATTGCCGACCAGCTGATGACCTAATTGCTTGTTTACATGCTTTCCGTACCCATCCAGAAGCAGGCGTGCCTGATTTAAAAGAGTTTGCACCAGCTAAACAGCCTGAGAAAAAAGCAGTATCAACTGAACAAGTGAAGCCTGTTGCACTGCAAGAAGTGCCTACGTTAGCAGTCGATTTAGATGATTTAAGCCTGGCTGATGAAGATGTGTTGGAAATCTTTCTAGAAGAAGCCAGTGAAATAGTTGAAAGCATTGAGCACACTGCTGACAACTGGAGCAAAGAGCCAGCAGCGGCTCAATATGCTGATGAGTTATTGCGTCATTTGCATACCCTCAAAGGGGGAGCCAGGTTAGCGGGGCTAAGTAAGTTAGGTAACTTTACTCACGACTTTGAGTTATTCATTACTGAAGCTCAAAACAAGCTGCCAGATGTTGAGCCTGATTTCTTTAAAGAAGTGATGTCTCGACAGGATATCCTGCTGGTACATGCAGATGCTGTAAAAGGCTTTATGAAGGGTGAGCAGCCAGTAGTGCCTGCTATTAGTGGAGAGCTTGAACAGCCGGCTTTTGAAGTTACAGAGGAAGAGGGTGAGCTGCTGCGAGAAGAAGCATCGGCAGATATTATCCCGTTTACTCCACCTAAGCCTGCTGAAGGACGACAGTTGGCAAATGGTATGCCTGCTAAGGTCAGCCCTATTTCTAAAGCACAACAAATGCTGCAAAGCAGTCGCCGGGCACCGCAGGAAATGGTGAAAGTACCTGCTGACCTACTGGAAAGTTTGGTGAACTTGGCTGGTGAAACCAGTATTACTCGTGGTCGGGTTGAGCAGCAAATCAGTGACATCAGCTTTACCTTAGAAGAGATGCATACCACTATCGAGCGGGTACGTGAACAGCTGCGCCGACTGGATATGGAAACGCAGGCTCAGATTATCTCTAAACATGAAGCCGACTCTGGCATGCACATGCTGGACTTCGACCCGCTGGAGATGGACCAATATTCAGAGTTGACCCAGTTATCTCGCTCGCTGTTTGAGTCTGCCTCTGACTTGATGGACTTAAAGGACGCTCTAACAGACAAAAACCGTGATGCGGAAACCTTATTGTTGCAGCAATCCAGGGTAAATACTGAGCTGCAAGAAGGCCTGATGCAAACTCGAATGGTGCCCTTCAGCCGATTGTTGCCTAGGCTTCGCCGGATTGTGCGGCAAGTGTCTACTGAGTTAGGCAAACGGGTTGAATTCAACGTGTTAAATGCTGAAGGGGAAATGGATCGTACAGTGTTGGAGCGGATGGTTGCCCCGCTAGAACACATGTTACGTAACGCCGTGGACCATGGTATTGAGTCTGAAGAAGCCCGAGCTAACTCAGGTAAAGAGCCTGTCGGTCATATCACCCTTAGTCTATCTCGTGAGGGTGGTAATGTGATGTTAGAGCTAGCTGATGATGGAAGTGGCGTCAACATTGAAGCCGTGCGTGCCAAAGCCATTGAGCGTGGTTTGATGGATGCGGATGCAGACCTGTCTGACAGCGAAATAATGCAGTTTATTTTGGAGGCAGGGTTTAGTACGGCGAAAGAAGTTACTCAGATATCCGGACGTGGTGTGGGGATGGACGTGGTCCATAGTGAAATCAAGCAGCTTGGTGGTAACGTAGTCATTCAGTCCCAGCCAGGTCAAGGTACCACCTTTGTGGTCCGACTGCCATTTACAGTGTCTGTTAACCGGGCATTGATGGTTTACATTGGTGATGACCTATATGCTATTCCATTGAACAGTATTGAGGGTGTGGTACGTGTTAGCCCCTATGAGCTGGAAGCTTATTATGAAGAAGATGCACCAGATTTCGAATATGCTGGCCAGGATTACAAGCTCAGATACTTAGGCGATATTCTCCATAAACGTGGTAAGCCTAACTTGCAAGGAATCATGGCACCATTACCTGTAATCTTGACCCGTGGTGCAGAACATACCGTTGCACTGCAGGTAGACAGTTTAGCGGGTAGTCGTGAGATCGTGGTAAAAACCTTGGGTGCACAATTTGCGTTGGTGAATGGTGTGTCAGGTGCCACTATCTTGGGTGATGGCCGGGTGGTGATCATACTTGATCTGGTTGCTCTGATTCGTACTGACTATGCTCATCATGCCCTAGCACCTGTTGGTGTCACTATTGAGGCGCCAGTCGAAGAAGTTATTGAAGAGGCTGAGATTGAAGAGGCTAAGATCCCAACCATTATGGTAGTCGACGACTCAGTTACTGTACGTAAAGTAACCTCTCGCTTGCTGGAACGTAATGGCTATGAAGTAATGACAGCCAAAGATGGTGTAGAAGCTATAGCTCAGCTGCAAGACAGAAAGCCAGATGTCATGCTGTTAGATATTGAAATGCCACGGATGGATGGTTTTGAAGTAGCCAGTACTGTTAGAAATGACCGACGTTTGAAAAACCTACCTATCATTATGATTACCTCGCGCACAGGTGAAAAACACCGTGAGCGGGCAATGTCTATAGGGGTTAATGAGTACCTAGGCAAACCATTCCAAGAAGGGCCTTTATTAGAAACCATAGAACGAATGGTAAAAGTGAATGGTTAGAGCGGTAAGCAATGTACACCACGGTAAGGTGGGTGTTATTGCTGATACCTCTTTACAGCGTCATCTTATTCAAGCACTGATCCAGGCGGAGGGTTATCAGGTTACTTTTAACCTAGCGCCAGATCGTGTTGATATTGACACTTTAAAGTCAGCAGTTGCAGCCTGGTATGTTGATTTAGTTTCTGATGAGTCAGACTGGTCTGACTTTATTGAGCTAATTCTTGAATATAGCGATGTTCCGGTACTATTTGGCGATGGTGAAGAAGCACCACCAAGAACCTCTGAATATTACCATCGATGGGAGCGCAGGCTTTTAAGCAAACTGGCTAATGTGGTACCTCTACCTCCAACTCAGGTAGCTGAAGCGGAAGAAGCGACCCCTCTTGCTTTTGATGCCCCTAAAGAAGCTGTGCCTCTACCAAGTATATTGGCTAACTTAGCCGCTGAACCACCAGAAATTCCGGAACGCGTTTGGGTTTTAGGGGCATCTCTAGGTGGCCCAAGTGCAGTTAAACACTTTTTAGACTGTTTACCTGGCAAGCTACCCGTTGCCTTTATTTATGCGCAGCATATCGATTCCAGCTTTGAAGAGGTGCTAGGTAAGTCAGTAGGACGGCATAGTGAGTTTAATGTGGTGTTAGCAAAACATGGCCAACAGCTGGCCCATGGTGAAGTGCTGATAGTTCCTATTGATCATGTAATAACCTTTGACGAGCAAGCCCGTGTAGTTAAAGAGTCTAAAGCATGGGATGGGCCTTACAATCCCTGTATTGATCAGGTGATGAATAATACCTTGCAGCGTTTTGGCCAGCATAGTGGGTCCATTATTTTCAGTGGTATGGGGCAAGATGGTGTAATAGCCGCAGCCAATTTTAAAGAAATTGGTGCGCCTGTTTGGACTCAGGCACCTGAAAGCTGTGCTAGCAGCTCAATGCCTGATGCTGTAATTGATGCAGGGCTCAATCAATTTAGTGCAGATCCGGTTGGGCTGGCAGAACAGCTAGTGCAACATATTGCTGATGAGGTAAAAAATAACCCTCCACAGCGAATTAAAACCAGTTGATTGTGTTAATTACATAGTTAAAGCAAAAAATATTTGCTTAAAATATAGGTAGTTGAATATGGCAACAGAACAGGAAGGCCAACTATCCGCTTTACTGGTACCAATACAAGATAAAATGCTATTGGTACCTAACGTAACCATTGCAGAATTAATTAATTTTGAAAAACCCAATGCATCTGGCGATACCCCTGATTGGCATTTAGGTCAACTCACCTGGCGTGAGCAAACTATTCCGGTAGTATCATTTGAAATAGCCAATGGTGAAGAATATCGCGGTGACACTTCCAACGCCCGGGTAGCCATCGTCAACGGCATAACTGGCCAGAGAGAATTACCATTTTACGCCATTATTGTGCAAGGTATCCCCCACTCAGTAAAACTCACGGAAAATGAAATAGTAAAACAGGATGAAAATTTAGGTGAAGTTGAAATGCTTGCTGTCCAAGCGTCAGGAGAGCCAGCCGTCATTCCAAATTTAGATAAATTAGAAAAAATGATTCTAGATTTTGGGTTAGCATAAAAAATTAATAATAAGGCGCCCAAAAGAGACATGGTCGCCTTATTATTGTAAGCAATGTAAAGATAGTTGAGTGGAAAAAAACCATTTGCTATTTATATTAACGAGTCTCTTAGTATTTTAAATTAAAGCTTGCTTTGATAATACTAAGAATATTTGCCTCATGCTTATTTATTGCATATAGCCCAATCAGCTAACGTGGGTACTTGAGTTGGCTGATTGGTTTTTTTTATCTCTTCGAAGAAGCTAAATATCATAGTACAGAGTCGCTTCTGTTATCTTTTCATTCCTCTAGCTGTAAAAATATGTGGTTTGTTAATTTGTATGAAATAAAGTTGCCTTCATACTGGTTGTTTAAATATTTTATAAGAGAGTGTTACCCATTTTTCATCACCCAGGCTAAACGTTTTTTTATAAATGTCCATATTAACAATAGTGAATATTAATTTTTGAAACAAATTTACTTGGTCGGAATATAGTTAAATAAAAGGGCTTCACTACTTAGTGAGGCAATTAATAACTTGTTATAAAAAGTAGCTGTTATTTCCTATAGTATTATTTTGAGTTCTTAAATACACCTTGAGCGAGTGCTTTATAGCTTGTGTATCCAAATAAGCTTTCCACTTGATGCAAAGGAAGGCGCACTATATATGGTTCTTCACTAACCTGGCATTTTGTGTTAAGTAGTTCGGTGTTTTTAATCTGCTCTTTACTATCTATGCAGAGCTCTAATTTATCTGCATATTCTACATCACCTATTTCCAGCTGGTCAGCTAATGCTAACTCTTTTTTAATTTCAAAGTGATATAGAATCTCATCCTCAACAACAAACTGCGTAGTTGCTGTTGTTGAAATGGCCAATAATAAACCTGCTAATTCCTTCTCCTTAGCTTGAAATTTTTCATTGTTCTTCAAGGGAGTAAATTATACTACATGTGAGGTAAAAAATAAAGATTTAGTGTTAATAAGTGCATAGGGCAATGTCAGGTTTTGATGTTGCGCAGAGGCTATTTTTTGTTGGTTTTAAAGGCTAAATAATTAGCTTTTTATAGTGCTTTTCTATGATTTTTTGTGTTAACTTGCAGTGTGGTTATAAGTATTTAATGTGCTTACTCACTATCAGTTTTCGTATTGATACTCTGTTTTTCCAGTAACCGTTGAATTTTTGTTTGCACAGCGCTGGCTACTGCTTTGGCGATAATGCCATGTTGGGTGAACAGTGGGGCGATTGCGGCTTTTAGTTCATCTTTGATAGTGGGGATGAGTTGATTAAATGGCCCTAAACTGTTGATGCTTATATTGAGCTGTTGGTATGGCATGCGAAACTCGCTTACTACTAGCTCAGTTAGCTTCATTTGTTTAGTGCTCATGGTGACGTCGATATTGGCTTGTGGTGCTAGGCTTTCGATGATTGCGATAGCTGTGGCTGATGATGGGTTAGCGATTAGTTTGGGGCCTCCCTCGGTTTTGACATAACCTATAACAACCAAGTTGTCCAAGTAGAAATTCACGCAGCCGCTTGCTTGGATTTCTTCACTGCTTGGTGTACTAACGTCGTATATGTGCAGGTTATTTATGCGTAATGTAGATAATCCTTTTAATTCATCAAATCCAGTGCTTACTGAGCCATTGGCGCATACTGGCACAGAGGGTACTTTAACTGTTACCCCTAATATGTGAGTGCATTGTTGTGGCATACAAATGGGGCCAGAAATTTTAGCCACCATTGTTTGATTAAAACCAAGTGGGTCTAAGTGGTTAATAACGTCGCCAAATAGGTTGGTGGTAATATCAGCTATTTTGTGTAGCTCTTGGTTAGCTTGTTGTACAATCTCTTGCAACAGCTTATTGAGCACTTCCAGGTAGGGGCTCTCCTGGTATGCCTGTAGCACTGCTTTATCACCAGTAGGTGACTTAAGTGCTTGTGCAATTAGTGCTTGCGACATTAGTAACAGTCCGTCTTATAAGCTCTATAGTTATATATAACCAGTACAACTCATTTTAGGTGTGGATATCTACAAGTATATACTCACAGCGAAGGTTTTTTAGGCAAGGCATCGAGCAATGAAGCCCCAGGAGTTTATATTCAATAAATGACTGGGGTGACAGTTAATTGCTCCTGTATTAACTGCATTTCCACCAATCCCTGGCGGTCAAGAGCGAAGATAACAAAGCCTAAAAATTATTCGCGAAGAGTAACAGTCTTTATGGATATAGGTGATACTGCACATGTTGTAAAGTTATAAAAATGTTGCATAATTTTGGCGCTTATATAATATCAATTATTACACGCCAATATTTTTCAAACCGTCCAATAACTGTTGTATAGCTTCGGCTAATGCAGGGTGTTTATCTGAAAATTTGATTAATTCCTGTTCTAACTGGTCAATGATAGTATCCACAGGGGTGCCTTGGTTAGGGTTGGCTATGGCCAGGTTAAGTTCTTCTGCAATGGCTTTTAGTTCACCAGTGGTGCATTCGTCTGCTGCATCCATTGCCTGGATAATATTTTGAATTTGATCTACATGGGGCTTAAGCCGTTTCGGTGCCATTATAAATCCTCAGTTAGTTTTTACTTTGACTTTATCATTTGACAGGTTATTTGTCGTATGTATCAGCTTATCTTTAAATTTTTATTTAAACTGTAGTTTCACTTTATAAGATTAACCTGTAGCAATTATTTTAAAAATTCAGGAAGGATCTGCTTATAGTATTGACTGAGTTGTAAGTAGATTTCCATTTATTATTTAAACTTTTAACTATATGTAATTAAAACTATATTAGTTATTCAGAATAAGAATTAAAGTTTTTCTAGTGGCTGAATGCGTGATTAGTACCACGGTACAATTGTGATATATCTTCAGTTTCCTTAAATTTGCGCCTTTTTTTGACCAAACAGTTAACATAGAGGCGGCAATGATAAACCAGAGTTCAGAAATTCCTTCTCCCCAGCAACAGGTTTTTATTGGGAAAGTTAAGTCAGCAAATGGCAAAGTAGTCATTATTTCTGAAACAGGTTTACAGCGTTTCGTTGAAGCAGGTGGTTTGGTATTTCGTAATGATAAGGTGTTAGGTCAAGGGACTGAAACGGTTCTTGAGTTCATCGATGGTAGTCAGGTGGTTTTAGGTAGACAAGACCAAGTTACTCTGACAGAAGACGTTTTTGCCAATGAGAGTTTAGAGCAATTGGTAAAAGAAGCTAGCACTGACCTTGATACTTTGCAGAATGCTAGAAGTGAACTAACCAATGCAGATGTAGCTGAAAATAGTAAGCCTGATCAAGGCTCGACGATTTACACCACTATTGAAAGGGATTTTGCTGAAATAACTGTAGAAACAGAACTGGTAGATTCAATCCCTGAAGAAAAAACGCCATTTGAGCAAAAGCAGCAACCGCTGATTGTGCAAGATATTTTAACTGAGGATTTAGTACTATTTAATAATGTCAATCAGCTGGTAAATAACCAACCTGAGGCTCCAGTTGAATATCCTTTACTAACTGAGGTTGTTTCAACAAAGGGTGCTGAAAAATTTGAATTAAGATCCCAGAAAACTAATGAGAAACTGGCTGAGGGAGCATCTGATACAGTAGAGCCGCTAAGCAAACGCTTTGTTAAGCATAGTGAATTATCAAAAACTGGTAGTAAAGTTATTACTGAGCAAGAGCTGATTGACCTATATAAAGGTAGTTTAAAGAAATTTTTTGTTGAAGATGTTGATTTGAAATGTAATGAAGTGGGTGAACTTACTTATATAAAAGAAAAAAATAGCTGGAAATTTACGGCTGCACCTGACTTTTCTACTGATACTCTTAGTATTAAATTGCTGGTGACAATCACTGATGGGAATAAGCGTGATGAGCTAACGGTGAAATATTCTGTGGGTCAACAAACGTTATCTGTTGTGGAGCAAAACCCACTACCAATAAAAGACTTAATTGTAGAAAAAGATGGGGCTGAAGTTGTTTTTTCTCAACAACCTACAGCACCTAAATATGTATGTAGTGGGTCATATGAAGCTTCGGTTACAGTTATATCAAGTCAGGAATTAATTGTTGATAATAATCAATATGATATATAGTTCCCCCATAACCTTATAAAGTACTTTAGTACAAAAAAGCCAGTATTTGCTGGCTTTTCTATATTAATAGAAGTCAAAAGCATAGTTTATAAATAGAAACACTATTAATACCTTACTTATAACTAGATAGATGTAGTAAATAATGTGACTAGTACCCAAGTACAATTGTGATGTAGTTTGCAATTTAGTTACAACTAAAGCCTAAGTGTTCTCCCATATTGTAAGGAGTTACAAAATGGCTTCTCATCAGAGTGATTCAGTTGACCCAATCCCCCAGCCCATTGGTTATGTAAAGCAAGTAGTTGAGGCTACTGTAATTGCAGCCAAAGGGGGTTACCGACAGTTATACTCAGGTGAGCCAGTTTACCCGTTCGATAAAATGATTAACCACAAGGGCGTAATCGTTGTTGAGTTTGTTGATGGTTCCAGGCTTGATATGGGGCCAAGTGATCAAACAGTGCTTGATCAAGATGTGTTTGACCCAGAGGAAATACCAGAATCAGCAATAGAAACAACAGATGTTGATGCTTTACAACAAGCTCTGCTTGCAGGAGCAGATCCTACCCAAGTATTAGCCCCAACAGCGGCAGGTCCAGCAGCGGGTGCATCTCTAGAGGTTTTAGGCAATGATGGGACTGGTGGTATAGCTACGATTGTTCGAGAGGGCTCAGAGACCATCGCGACTAGTGGCTTTACCACCAGTGTTCTGAATCTATCAGAACCAGCAGATTCTATAGTATTTGCTGGTGAGCCAGAGGTGCCTTCACTTGGTCCTTCGGAACCGGAAGTACTAACAGAACCTTCACCCTTTGAATTTCCTGATGAAAATACCCCGACGGAAATACCTGATGAGCAGTTTCCAGAAGATGCTAATGGTGAAGCTGGAGGGGGCACTGAGCCTGTAGACACAACTCCTCCCTCTATCAGCTTAAATCCACTTGGTTTAACTAGTAATAATGCTCCAGAAATTTCAGGCACGGCAGAGCCGGGTAGTAATATTGTCGTGACAGTGGCAGGTCAAACATTAGCTACGGTAGCAGCAGAGGATGGTAGCTGGAGTGTAGCATTACAACCTTTAGTAGATGGTAGTCATACTGTAGCAGCGAGTGCTACTGATGCCAGTGGTAATCAGTCAGAAGATGTTACTGAGATAATGACAGTTGATGCCTCTGGCCCAGAAATTAATACCACTAATTTTGCTCTATTTGAGCAAAGTGTTGCTGGTGATATTGTAGGGCAGGTAACTGCAATAGATGTTAATGGGCCAGTTAATTATCAATTTCAGACTGCAACTGACTTATTTGAAATCGACAGTGAAACAGGTTTGATAACGCTTACTAGCGCTGGTGCGGCTGCCGATTTATTAAACTATGAAACTGGCCCAAACTTGGCCGAGTTAACAGTAATAGCCACTGACAATTTAGGTAATCAAACCAGCCAATTAATTAATATTAATATTATTAATGTCAATGAGGTGCCTGTTGCAGAAGATGATACAGGCATTATTAAACTTGGAACCTCTGCTAATTTAACCGGTAATTTATTGATAAATGATACAGAACCTGATGGTGATCACTTAACTGTTAATGAAGTGAATGGTGCGCAACTAGGGGCAGGTAATAATGTTATTAGTGGCTTGTATGGTGACTTAACTATTCAGCAAAATGGCAGTTATAGCTATCAACAACATAATATAGATTTAAATGACGGACTAGTTGCTCATTGGACATTTGATGAGCTTAAAGGCAAGCAATTCGATGATATTGCAGTAGGTGATGCTGTAAATGATAAAGGGAAATTAAAAGGTAACGCTACTTTGGTTGATGATGCTATTAGTGGCAAAGCATTAAGCTTGGATGGAGCTGGCGACTATGTCGACTTTGGTAATTCCAACGAAATAAATAATTACCAAAGTAATAAACCTATTGGTGGTGCTGGGTTTTCAGGTCGTTCAATAAGCTTTGGCTTTAGAGTAGATGGCTCTGATCTGGACAGCCGCCAAGTGATTTACGAAGAAGGCGGAAATGTTCGCGGTCTAGTTATTTATATTGAAAATGGCGAATTAATTGTTGGTGGTTACAACAGGACAGATGGTGTTAACTGGCAGGGTAGTTATGCCAATACAGATATTACCAATCTCGATACTAACGAGTGGCATCATGTAGCACTTGTGCTAGACCCTGATAACAAGCAATTAACAGGTTATTTAGATGGTGATAGCTTTCATCAAGTGCAGGGGGATTTACTTTATCGGCATCCAGGGGATATCAGTATTGGTCGTACTGGGGATCAAAATGTATTTCTCGATAATGATGGAGTAGCACGGGTTGATACCAGTCCTAATTACTTCAAAGGCTTGGTGGATGACGGCTTGGTTTATAACCGGGTATTAAGTGATGTTGAAGTTAAAGCCTTACATACCGGAGAGTTATCAGAAAACTTTGATTATCAATTATCTGACAGTGAACTTGTTGCACAGGCAAGTTTAAATATTACATTAACAGGCAATTTAACAGGTGGCGCCACTGATGACACAGTATTAGGCGGTGATACAATTGATTTAATAGCGGGTGGTGCAGGCAGTGATACCTTAACGGGGGGGAAAGAAGGCGATCAGTTTATATGGTCTCTGCAAGATGAGGGGACTGATGAATTACCTGCTATTGATATTATTAAGGATTTTAATGTCCAGCAGGGAGACACACTAAACTTAGCAGATCTACTCATTGATGAGGAATTTAATAGTTTGGATCAATATTTAGCTTTTAATTTTGAAAATGGCTCAACCACCATTAATGTAAGCCATGCAGGAAATGGTGAAATTACCCAGCAAATTGTTTTAGAAAACTTCGATTTGTCCAACCATTATGGCACAACGGATACGGCAGAATTAATTGATAATCTATTGGATGATGGCCATCTGATTGTGGATTAAATTTTAGTTTTTATTTCCTATATTTATTCTTTTCTTTTTATAAGCACCATAACCAAAAAAATGGTGCTTATTTCTTTTTTATTTAAATATTATTACTTGTTTCGCGTTTGGTTAAAAAATGTTGCGGTATGTCGGTAAATTTGTGTGATTAGTACCTATGTACCATTGTGACATATTTGTTATTAGCCTAAAAATTACACAGGTTTTTTTATCCTGTAGTAGCGGAGACGACTGATGGCAAATGAAATGGATAATTTGACAAATATTACACCAGACCCAATCGGATTTGTTAAAAAACTAACTGGCGAAGCGGTAGCTGTATCGTCAACAGGAGCAACTCGTGATTTAAATGTGGGTGACCCTGTTTATCCATTCGAAAAAATAGTTAATAAATCAGGGGTAATATTGGTTGAGTTTAATGATGGTTCCTCTATGGATATGGGACCTGAAGATTCAACCGTATTAGATGAAGATGTCATTCCTGAAAAGCATGAAGTAGCAGATGCAGAAGAGGCTGCTACAGATGTTTCCGCTATTCAACAAGCATTACAGGCAGGGGCAGACCCCACTCAAGTAGCTGATGCTACCGCAGCTGGTACATCAGGCCAACGAGCAGCAGCCACTATTGATCATAGTGAAGGCTCTGAAGGGGGCATGATAGTCGCTCGTGATGCTCACGAAACTATTGCTGATGCTGGTTTTGATACAACCGGGCCTGCAGGATTAACAGGCGCAGCAATTGAACGTGAAGTGGGTGATGTTGCAGCTGGTGTTTCAGCAGAAATAGCTGCGGCAAACCTCGGTCCATCTGTACCATTCCTGGTTATTAATCCGGTTGGGCCAACCGATGACGCAACACCTGATATTACAGGAACAGCCACACCAAATAGTAACGTAACTTTACTG
Source organism: Spartinivicinus ruber (assembly GCF_011009015.1). Taxonomy (NCBI): domain Bacteria; kingdom Pseudomonadati; phylum Pseudomonadota; class Gammaproteobacteria; order Oceanospirillales; family Zooshikellaceae; genus Spartinivicinus; species Spartinivicinus ruber. The sequence continues at coordinate 6,099,284 of NZ_CP048878.1, read as the reverse complement.
GTAGGCAATCAAATATTAACTACAAAAGCCGGACCTGATGGTTTCTGGAAAGTAACCCCTACAGATCCTCTTCCTACTGGTAGAGTGATTACTGCAACAGGGACAACCACCGATGAAAACGGCAATACCTCACCCCCAACTCAAGCACCTATCAACATTATTGACACTTCAACTTTTATAACCATCGATGGCCCCATTGAGGTGGATAATATTGTTGATGCAGCTGAACAGACCGATGTATTAGTTTCCGGTACTTCTGAGCCTAATACAAAGGTGGTTGTTAGTTTTATTGATGAAACAAATGGTGAGGTTGTTAGCAAGCTAGTTACCACAGACCCTAATGGCAAATGGTCGCTAACGGGTAATGAGGTTGATTTAACGCCTTTGAAGTCTGGTAACATCACTGTTCAGGCGGTTGGTACAGACCCTCATAACAATACTGCAACAGCTACCACCAATATTACTTTACAGCCTAGTGTTGAGGTAACCGCTATTACCGATGACACTGGTAACCCAACTGACCATATTACCTCAGACCAAACCCTTGAAATTAGTGGTACTGCTGAGCCTAATAGCACCGTTGAAGTGTTTGTTGACGGCACTTCTATTGGCACTGTGCCTAGTGATCCAAACGGTAACTGGACCATTGATCATACGGCTACAACTTTGCCTGAAGGGCCCCATACAATAACGGCCACAGTCACGGATTCATCTGGTAACACAGGTACATCGACAGAGTTTCCAATTACTATCGATACCACTGCACCCACGGTTGATATTACTCAAATAACAGATGACACCGGAAACCCAACCGATTACATAACCACAGACCAAACCCTGGTCATTTCGGGTACTTCAGAGCCGAACAGCACCGTTGAAGTACAAATTGATGGTACACCAATTGGGACTGTTCAGGTTGATCCAAATGGTAACTGGAGTATTGATCATACGGCTACTCAATTACCCGAAGGGCCACATACAATTACGGCTACTAGTACCGATCCCGCTGGTAACCAAGCTACCACAACCCAGCCTGTTACCATTGATGTTACGCCACCAGCTATTGCCATTACAGGGATTACTGATGACTCAGGCAATCCAACTGACTTTATTACTAATGATCAAACCTTGGTGATTTCAGGTACTTCTGATAACCCAAATAGCACAGTCGAGGTCTTTATTGATGGCACTTCGATTGGCACGGTACCCACCGATGCGAGTGGTAACTGGAACATTGACCATACCCCAACGACTTTGCCAGAAGGTCCGCATAATATTACTGCCTCAACTACAGATACAGCAGGTAATACAGCGACAACTGCTCAGCCACTCACAATTGATATCACACCACCAGCCGTTACTGTTACTGCGATCACTGACGATAGTGGTACACCAGCTGACTTTATTACTAACGATCAAAATCTGGTGATTTCTGGTACCACTGATGATCCAGCTAATACTGTTGAAGTATTTATTGATGGAGTGTCTATTGGCAATGCAGTCGTTGACCCCAATGGTAACTGGAGCATTGATCATACGGCGACAACCTTACCAGAAGGCCCTCACAATATTACTGCAACCAGTACTGATCCTGCTGGCAACACTGCAGATGCTAATCAACCGCTGACAATTGATGTCACTGCACCAGTCATTGCTATTACCGCTATAACCGATGACACAGGCAACCCAACGGATTTTGTTACTACTGATCAAACCTTGGTGATTTCAGGTACTTCAAATAACCCAAATAGCACAGTAGAAGTGTTTATTGATGGCACTTCCATTGGCACAGTCCCAACTGATGCCAGCGGTGCTTGGAGCATTGATCACACGGCGACAACCTTACCAGAAGGTGCCTATAACATTTCAGCAACGACAGTTGACGTGGCAGGTAATCCAGCAACGGCTAATCAAGCGTTAACAATTGACTTAACGCCACCAGCAGTCTCTATCACGGCAATTACAGATGATAGTGGCACACCAGCTGACTTTATTACTAATGATCAAAATCTGGTAATTTCAGGTACCACTGATAATCCGGCCAATACTGTTGAAGTATTTATTGATGGAGTATCTATTGGCAATGCAGTCGTTGATCCCAATGGGAACTGGAGCATTGATCATACGGCGACGACTTTGCCAGAAGGGCCACACAATATTACTGCGACCAGTACAGACCCTTCTGGCCAACAGGTGACGACAGACCAACCATTAACGATTGACGTTACTGCACCTGTTATTGATATCACCAGCATTACCGATGATTCTGGCAATCCAACGGATTTTATTACCAATGACCAAACGTTGGTGATTTCAGGAACCTCGAATAACCCAAATAGCACAGTCGAGGTCTTTATTGATGGCACTTCGATTGGCACAGTACCCACCGATGCGAGTGGTAACTGGAACATTGATCATACGGCAACGACCTTGCCAGAAGGGCCACATAATATTACGGCGACTACGGTAGATACGGCAGGTAATGTGGCTAATACCGCTCAGCCATTAACCATCGATGTGACGGCACCAGCTATAGATATCACAGGCATCACTGATGATTCCGGTAATCCAACCGATTTTATTACCAATGATCAAACCTTGGTAATTTCAGGTACATCTGATAACCCAAATAGCACAGTCGAGGTCTTTATTGATGGCACTTCGATTGGCACAGTACCCACGGATGCGAGTGGTAACTGGAACATTGACCATACCCCAACGACGTTGCCAGAAGGGCCACACAATATTACGGCGACTACGGTGGATACGGCAGGCAATGTGGCTAACACTGCTCAGCCACTAACTATTGATGTGACGGCACCGGTTATAGATATCACGGGCATTACCGATGACTCCGGTAACCCAACGGACTTTATAACCAACGACCAAACGTTGGTGATTTCAGGTACTTCGAATAACCCGAATAGTCCAGTCGAGGTCTTTATTGATGGCGCTTCGATTGGCACAGTAACAACGGATGCCAGTGGTAACTGGAGCATTGACCATACGCCAACGACCTTGCCAGAAGGGCCACATAACATTACGGCGACAACGGTGGATACGGCAGGCAATGTGGCTAATACTGTTCAACCACTGACCATTGATGTTACGGCTCCGACCATCGATATCACGGGCATTACCGATGATTCCGGCAACCCAACCGATTTTATTACCAATGACCAAACCTTGGTAATTTCAGGTACATCTGATAACCCAAATAGCACGGTAGAAGTCTTTATTGATGGCACTTCAATTGGCACAGTCCCAACAGATGGAACCGGTGCTTGGAGCATTGACCATACCCCAACGACCTTACCAGAAGGGACGCATAATATTACGGCGACTACGGTGGATACGGCAGGCAATGTGGCTAACACTGCTCAGCCGCTAACGATTGATATCAGTGCGCCAACCATTACTTCTCCTGATAATTTCTCAATTGGTGAAAATAGCCCAGCAGGTACTGTTGTTGGCTCTGTGGCTTCATCTGATGTGACCAACGTGACTTATAGTTTCCAGGGCGGCAGTTTAACTAGCCCGGATGGTTACTTCGCCATTGACCCTAATTCAGGTCAAATTAGCCTAACGCAGGCAGGAGCAGACACTGCAGGAACTAGTGGTCTACTAGACTTCGAGAGCGGTATTCATACTGATACGCTGGATGTTGTGGTGAGTGACAGTGCTGGAAATCAGTCAAGCCAGCAGCTGACTATTAACATTCTTGATGTTAATGAGCCACCGACGATTACTACTAATACACTGGATATTGATCAAGGAGAGACTGTTACTCTACAACCCACAAATCTAGCCGCGACAGACCCGGAAACCAATAATCCTGACTTAGTATTTACTGTTAGTAATGTTCAAAATGGCCAGTTTCAGTTGGTGAGTAATGGCTCAGTTGTCACAAGCTTTACTCAAGCTCAGGTTACGAATGGTGAAATTCAGTTTGTTCACAATGGTACTGATAACCCTCCAAGTTACACTGTAACTGTCACCGATGAAGGTGGTTTAACGGATGCTAGTAATGTGGGAGTCAATTTCACTAATGTGAATGAGGCGCCAATTGTGGGTGATGTAGAGCTATCACAAGTGCTTGAGGATAATGTGCTGGTTATTAACCAGTCTGATTTGCTGGCTAACTCATCTGATCCGGATGGTGATGCGTTATCTGTTACCAGCCTTTCAGTTGACCCACAATATGGCTCGTTGGTTGACAATGGCAATGGTACTTGGAACTTTACGCCTACTGAGCACTATTCTGGTGATGATGTTCCATTTAGTTTTACTGTTTCTGATGGATCGCTAACAACAAACGGTACCGCAACGCTTGATATTATCCCAGACGCAGACATACCAAACTTAAATATTGGTGATCCAGCAATGGGGCCAGGGAATGGGTTACTAGGTGAGTATTATGGCGTTAGCGCGACCGTTGGTGCATATAATTTAAGCAATGTATCAGACACAATTGCTAACAATAATCCTGATGCTACCTTTGTTTCTACCACTGTTAATTACACTGGAGGCACTGATAGCCTGGGTACAGGTAACTCGCTACAGCAGTTTTTGAAGCAGGATGCAGCTTCACTGAGCGCAGACCCTGGTGATACTTCTCATGCGGTTATAAATTTGAAAGGCTTTATATACCTTGAGGCGGGTACTTATGATTTAAGTGCTTTACATGATGATGGAATTGCAATTGATATTGGTGGCGAGAGAGTTCTGTATGAAGACAGCTTCACTGATGTACGAGCCACTAGTAATTTTACAATAGCGAACAGTGGGGTTTACTCATTTAACTTGGAATATTATGACCAGGGAAGTCTTCATAACTTGGATCTATTGCTAGGTATTCAGGGACAAGCACTACAGCCATTATCTCAAGCCTTTACCTATCAAACACTAGAGGCTGCTGAAAATGCTGTGGATGATGGTGGTCTGGTGTATGTGAATAACCCATCAGGCATGGATTATTACACAGTAACAGGCAACACCGGCTACGAAGATACTTTCATCGACCTGGTTGATTTAAATGCAGCTTTAGTGGATGTGGATGGCTCCGAGTCATTAGTGATGACTCTAGAAAATATCCCTGAAGGCTCTGTATTAACCGATGGTAGTAAAACTTTTACCGCAACAGCAGGTAATACTGCTGCGGATATAAGTGTGGGTTGGAATCTTGGCAATTTATCAATTAAACCACCTGCTAATTTTAATGGCACTTTTGATCTTAACTTCAAAGCAACATCTATTGAGCAGCTGAACAATGATCAGGCGGCTAACTCTCAGACTATTACTGTGACTGTGTTGCCGGAAGCTGATGTGCCTACTGCCAATGACTTTACCATCGATTTAAATGAGTCTACGGCACCAGGTGGACTAACCACATATACCTTTAGCCCTGCAGACTTTACTGATGCAACGAAAGGTAATTATTTTGATGAGCAAGGCGATGCACTAAGTTCAATTACCATTACCAGCTTACCTACCAATGGTACCTTGATATTCAATGGTACCCCTGTTATAGCAGGGCAAGTGATTAATACCAGTGATATTAATCAGTTAAGCTTTCAAGCTGATGGTAATGCTAGCGGTGATAATTTTGCCAACTTCAATTATCAAGTAAGTGATGGCAGTGATAACAGTAATGCCCATACGATAACCTTTGATATTGCCGCTCAGGCCGATACGCCTGCTATAAACATGACTCAAGAACAAGTGACAACAATTTTTGAGTCAAGCTTTGAAGATCCATCAGTAGTTATCCCTGCTGGCTCGAGAGGGACCTTCCTTGATACGGTTGATGGCTGGTCTACCGATAGTAATAGCAAAATAGAGTTTTGGCGGACAGACAGTGCTGACCTTCAGTATAAAGCGCATTCAGGGTCTAGCTTTATTGAGCTAAATGCAGATCCTACAGATGCTCTACCTGATGCGCTGAATATTTTTCGTGACATCAATACCGAGTCAGGGGCTGAATATGAGTTATCTTTTTACTACTCACCAAGGCCAGGATTTGATGAAACGGCTACTAAAATAGAAGTGCTTTGGGGTGGAAAGCTGATTGATACAATTGCCAGAGATGGAGGAGATATTCAAACGGCTGTAAATACCTGGGAAAAATTTACCTACACTTTAGCAGGAGATGGAACGGCTCAACAATTAGAGTTTCGTATCGCAGGTATACCTCAAGTTCAGGGAAGGGGAGCTTATCTTGATGATTTGAAAATTGTTGAAACCAAAGGTGGTAGCCAAGCGATAGGTTATGAAAATAGCACAATTAAAATTCCAGGGGTTGATGTTAGTACAGTTGATCCTAGTGAACAGAAAACAGTTCATCTAGATGGTATGCCGACTGGTACTCAATTATCTGATGGAGTAAATAGTGCTACATACAGTGGTGGACAACTGGATGTTACAAGTTGGGATTTACAAAATCTTTCGCTAACCCCTCCTAGTGATTATGATGGCATTTTTAGCCTTAACATAACGGCAACAGCCACTGAGCCTTCTACAGGCAGTACCAGTCAGACAGCAAGTAGTATCAATGTTAACGTATTGCCAGGACTGGAGCCTGCAGGTGATTTTACATACCAGGAAGGGGACGATGCGGTACAAAATATTACTCTTGGAGAGGGTACTGATATCTATGCAGCAAAAGGTGGAAATGATGTTGTTGCTGGAGGGGGAGGTGATGACACCATTCTAGGCCAAGCAGGAAATGACTTTCTATCAGGTGGAACGGGAGATGATATATTAGTTGGTGGCTTTGGGCATGACACTTTGACTGGTGGAGATGGAGCTGATCAATTTGTTTGGCAGCGGTACGACTCTGGGCAGCTTGATACTTTTGATGCAGGAATACCTGTTCCAGCAGCAGACCCAAGCAACCCTCAGGTTGATCATGTCACTGACTTTGAAGCACATAAAGATATTTTGAATGTAAAAGACTTACTTCAAGGCGATAATCCTCAGAATATAGATAACTTTTTAACTCTAAACTTCAGTGGTGGTTCTACAACCATTGATGTTAGCCCTAAAGGTGATGGGCAGGTTTATCAAAAAATTGTCTTGGATAATGTTGATCTATCTACCCAGTATGGGGGTGGAACTTCCCACGATATCATCCAAAACATGATTCAAGAAGGAACCCTTGTTATTGACCAGTAGCAGGTCATTATCGAAAGCCGGCGTAATGCCGGCTTTTTTGTTTTTAGTGCCTACCCTTTTTTGCCTGTCTATTTTGAATTGCTCAAAAAGCATTCCAAAACGCCAAATATTTATAAAATCGCCTGTTTTTTGTTGAATTTGTGCGACTCGTACCGTTGTACAATTGTGACTAATTCCATTTTTCTATAAAAATCACACTTTATTTTAACTGTTTATTTAATTAAGGGTGTGTTGTGGCTGAGCAGACGAAACTACAAGCGAATATCGACCAAAATCCTGTAGGTTTTGTAAAAAAACTGACGGGGCAATCTCTTGCTGTTTCGTCAACAGGTGCAGAAAGGACTTTGAAAATAGACGATCCTGTTTATCCAGGGGAAAAAGTTGTCAGTAAATCAGGAGAAGTATTGGTTGAGTTTTCTGATGGCTCTAGTTTGAACATGGGGCCTCATGACCAAACGGTACTATCGGATGATGTTATTCCCTCTCAGCAAGACTCTATGGATATCACTAATGAGGCTGCCACAGAATTAAGCACGATTCATGGTGCAATTCAGGCTGGGGCTGATCCCTCACAAATAGCAAAAGAACCTGCTGCAGGTATACAGCAAGCTTCCCCATCAGAAGGAACAAATGGGATAGTGGAAATGGCTAGAGATGGCCATGAAACTATTTCAGATACAGGGTTTGGTACTGGTGGCATTGAAGCTTCAGTAGGTGTGGTTGAGCACAATGATGAAAACACTTTGAAGGAAAGTGCTTTCCCTGATACTGCCTCTGAAAAAATGAAGAGTAGTGAAGCGAATGACCCATTAACTTCAATTCCTTCAAACACTACTGGCAAACCTTCTACTACAGACCCTAGCACGCCATCAACAACTGATCCTGGAACTACAGATCCTAGTACACCCCCAGCAACTGGTTCTAATCCAGTTCCACCTGTCATTGCCACTCCCATTGAAAGCGATAACATTGTTAATGCACAGGAAGATGACCATGTGTTGGTGGAAGGAACTTCCGAGCCGAATAGCCAAGTTACAGTCACTCTCAGTGATGGCAGTAATTCCAAGACAGCGACAGTGACGACTGATGATCAAGGGCGCTGGACCCTACAAGGTAAAGAAGTTGATTTAAGTAAATTTAATAACGGTAAGATCACCGTTGATGCGACTGCTACAGATGCTGCTGGCAATACCAGCTCTGCCAAAACAGCAGAGATCACACTTGATAACCAAGTCCCCTTTACTAATCATGAGTTTGATTTGCCTGAAAACAGTCAAGTAGGGACGCAGGTTGGTAAGGTTAAATCAGACGACACTGGCAACGTAACATACAGCTTTGCTAATGGTACCCAAACCAGCGACGACGGCTATTTCCAGTTAGATGAAAATACCGGAGGGATTACGCTTACTAATAAAGGCGCTGCAGCAAACTTATTGGATTTTGAAAATGGTGATAACACAGATCGGTTGAATGTAGTTGCAACTGATGATGTGGGTAATACTGCTACCAGCGAAGTACAGATTAATATTACTGATGTTGATGAGCCGCCTACGGTTGGCAATGTGGAATTACCTGCCATCAATGAAGACAGCAGTATTATTATCAAACCAGCAGATCTGTGGGCAAATGCCAAAGACCCTGACGGTGACAGCTTTAGTGTAACTGATCTGAAATTAACAAACCCTACTGTAGGGGGGGTGGTGGACAATGGTGATGGCACATGGACATTCACCCCCAATAAAAACTATGCAGCAGATAATGTAGAGCTTGGGTTCACAGTTACCTCAACCAAATACTCTATTGAAGCCAAAGCAACAATTGATGTTATCGCTGTTGCAGATGCGCCAGCACTTTCTGTTAGTTCAAACACCCAGACGTTTAATGCGTTAAAAGACGCCGTCAATAATCCAGATGGCTCTATCCAGCTGACAGCTGAGGAAAATAATAAGCATGGGACAGCTTGGAGTGAAGAGAAAATCGATTTAACCAAAGATTTTACTTTAAATTTCCAGCTGAACTTTGGTAACAAAGATAGTGATGGGGCTGATGGTATTGTTTTTGTTTTGCAGAATAATGAAAAAGGCATTGAGGCGGTAGGCAAGTCAGGTGGAGGACTCGGATTTGAAGGGTTGGAAAACAGTTTTGGAGTGGAGTTTGATACTTGGAAAAATGAGACTGACCATGATGAGGATCATGCAGCTTTTGTAAATGGAGGATATGTAAAACATGATAAAGAGCTTACTACTCTTCAGCAGCTAGACAATATTGAAGATGGTAAGTGGCATGATGTTCAAATAACCTGGGATGCCAGTGAACAACGTATAACCTATAAATTTACTAACCAAACAACAGGAAAAGAGATAACTGACTCAATTGTACGAGATATCGTCAACAAGGACTTGGGTGGGAGTGCAGAAGCCTGGTTTGGTTTTACTGCGAGCACCGGTGGCTCTAACAATACGCAAAGTGTCAGGAATGTTGAGTTGCACAATTCAACAATTTCTCTGGATATAAAAGTGGCGGTGACTGATGACTCTGAAACGTTAGGGGATGTCATTATCAGTCAGGTGCCTACAGGCATTGAGCTGTCAGCAGGAACCAATAATAACGATGGCAGTTGGACGCTTAAGCAAGCAGAACTAAAAGGCCTGTTCTTGGATACCCAACACTATAGTGGTGATCAAGATTTCAGTTTGGTAATACAGGCGACAAGTAGTGAGAAAAATGGCTCAGCAGCAACAACACTGCAAGTGATTAATATTGAAGTGAATGGGGCAGATGCAGTTAAACCGGGGGCGACTGTTTCAGGTAGTTCAGGTCATGATGCAATTTTGGGTGATGCCGGTGATGACATTATTTTTGCAAGTGCAGGCAGTGACAGCCTGACGGGCAGCGGTGGTGCTGATCAATTTATCTGGAACAAAGATGCGGTTGCTAGTGGAACTGTCGCTAAACCGATAGAAGATCACATAACAGATTTTAATAAAGGTGAAGATATTCTTAACCTAAAAGATCTGCTTGAAGGTGAGAATGTAGATACAATTGATGACTACTTAGCAATAAACATTGATGGCAAATCTACTACAATTGAGGTAAGCCCCGCGGGGGATGATCAAGTTGTACAGAAAGTAGTGTTGGAAAATGTAGACCTGTCTAGCCAATACGGTACAGCTGATTCACACACAATTCTTCAGAATATGATAAATGATGGGACACTAATCATTGACCAGTGAAGTATCTCGCTTTAACTACTGGCAATTTTTTTTGTGTTTGCTTAAGCCCGCAATAGTCTCCAGTTGTGGGCTTTACTTTTTATTATCTCGGTGTCATGCAAATGACATAAATTCATGGCAAGACCTAGAATATTTAACGGCAGCATTTAAGCGTACGGCTTTTTACTCTGAATATCCCCCTCAAGAGGTGCCATTGCGAAAGTGGCAAAGCCCTATAAAAATCTACATTGATAGTCGTGTTGGCTTTAAAGATATACAAACTCAGCTTGTTACAGCTCAGGCAGAAGAGCTTGCAAAAATTACAGGGCATTCGTTGACAATAACTCAAGAAAAAAATGAAGCTAATGTCATTATAGTATTTGCACATTCTACTAAGATTCCTAATATAATTGTTGAAAACGGTGGTGGAATACCACTGTTGAATGTGGCGTCGAAAAGCTTGTGCTTTTTTCAAATTAAAGTAACTCAGCAGGATTGGGTGATTCAGCAAGCAGCAATTTATATCCCGCCAGATACGGCGCGAGCTGTTGCTCGCTTGCCAGGGTGTGTTGCTGAAGAAATGGCTCAAATAATGGGGCTGACAAATGATGATGATCAGCTATTTCCAACTGTATTTAATGACGAAAGTGTTTTTGATGAGTTGACGCCGTTGGATAAAACACTATTGAAAGTGCTTTATAATGATAAACTCAAGCCAGGTTTAGGGTGGGAGCAAAGTAAGGGAGTAGTAGTGGAAATCATCCAACATTTGCTGACTAACACAAAAAAATAGCTTGATATACTTTGCACCTTTGTTATTACCTTGCTAAAAAATAATGTAACTTTAGAGAAATAATTTGGGGGCGTTACATCGTGAGATTGTTTGTTCGCACTGGAAAACCATTAGCACTTGTTTCTTTTTTGTGCTACGCGATGCCTAATATGGCAGCCACTTTGGAAGAGACAGTAGCAAAAGCATTGGATACCAACCCGCAAACGTTAATTAGCTTGCAACGCTATCGGGCAGGATCTACAGCAATCACTTCGGCAAAGTCTGGGTATTTACCCTCCTTAGACTTGGCTGCAGGTATTGGTCATCAACGTAAGTCATCCCCTGGCACGCGAGCAAGCGGTGAAGATAATACTGATTTTACTCGGCGCGAGTTATCTTTATCACTACGACAGATGATTTTTGATGGGTTTGCCACTTCTAATGAAGTGGATAGAACCACTAATGAAAATCTGGCTCAGGCAACGACCTTAACCTCAACAGCAGAAAACGTTGCTCTTCGAGTATCAGAAGTTTATCTAAATGTATTAGAAAAACAAAAATTACTGGAGCTTGCTGAGCGTAACCTGAAAACGCACAATCGGATTTTCCAGCAAATTCGATTAAGAGCGGAGTCTGGCGTTTCTCGTAGCTCAGATTTAGCCCAAATTACCGGGCGTCGTGCTAGAGCACAAACTAATGTAATTAACGCAAAAAACAATTTAATGGATGCTGAAGCCGAGTTTTTTCGGGTAGTTAATATGGTTCCAGCTAAAATGATTGTTCCTAGTCCAAATCATAAGTTTTTGCCTGTTAACCTGCAATCTGCAATTAAACAAGCGACAGAAAATCATCCCACTTTGGTTTCTGCCGATTATGATATAAAAGCGGCTGAAGCTCAGTATGAAGCCAGTAAAAGCCCATTTATGCCAAGGGTAGACTTTGAAGTAGACCAGGCTTGGGATCGGGATAACGATGGCGTTCATGGCAGAGATAATGACTTAATTGCTATGGTTCGGATGCGTTATAATTTATTTAATGGTTTTGCTGATAAAGCAAGAAAAGAAGAGACGGCTTACCGGGTTGAAGAGTCGAGAGCAGTTAAGAAAAATGCCTATCGTCAGGTGATAGAAGGCTTAAAACTGTCTTGGAATGCTTATCAATTTTTAAATGAGCAAAAAGTTTCACTAAAACAACACGTTAATTCAAGCAGACAAACAGTAACGGCTTATCAGAAACAATTTAATATTGGCAAACGTACTTTGCTGGATTTATTGGATAGTGAAAATGAACTGTTCCAGGCCAGACAAGCCTTTATTGAAGCAGATTATGATGAGCTACTGTCGCGCTATCGAGTATTTAATGCAACAGGGCAGTTGTTACCTGCACTTAATGTTAAATTACCAAACGAATGGACCCGCTAACGGCTACTAAAAAGCAATACTGGCGTTTTTTTTGCGGCTGGCTATTACCTCCTGCCATATTAATGGCAGGCATGTTAGATGAATACTCCCGAGGCTATACTGAACCAATAGTACATCAAGGCTTGGGAGATAAAGATGGTGATGGGGTAATTGATGCAAGAGATCAATGTCCTAATACCGATAGCCAGTTTGCAGTTAATAATCAAGGTTGCCCTGAAGAGGGCATGAAAACAATAAAAAAAACAGTAGTTATCCCTTTTTACCCTGACACCCCTGAAATAAAAACTTTAAAAGTATCGCAAATACAGCAGCTTGCTATTTTTGCAAGAAAATATCCTACCGCTAAAATTACACTTACTGGACACTCAGAAAACTTAGGTAATAGCCAAAAAAATAAACGGCTAGCGTTAACTCGTGCTGAAACAGTTAAAAAAATTTTAATTACGCAATTTGAAATTAAGGAAAACCGAATAAAACTGCATACGGTTGGGGCTATGCAGCCTTTAATGACCATTGCGGCTGAGCTTGATAAAAAGAAGAACCGCCGAGTAGTGGGAGAAATTAAAGCCGTAACAAAAGGACAAAAAAAACGATGGGATGTTTTTCAATAAAAAATACTAAATTAAGCCTTCATTATCGTCCATTAGGTTAGATGGTTGTCTTTGGCTGGAATGTTCTCGATACCAACGTCGACTTAGCAGTTTTTCCTGAACTGGTGTTGGTAATTCAGTAAATTGAAAAACCTCTTTGTTGATTAATAGCTCGATTATATCTTCTAAAACCCTTATAAAGTCCGCATCGGCATCTTCTAAAATCTGATGCTTCAATGTTTCATCTTCATTGCGAGCCAAAAACTCTCGCATTGTATCGTCAGTAAAAGAAACAGGTTTCCATTCATCGCCTTCTTTTTGTTGAGAAATGGCGACAATCAGCCCTGTCTCATCTTTTTTTGCATATAGCATAGATAAGTAGCTCCTGTTCGGAGTGATACTTAATAAGTTTAGCGTCCTTGCTGTAACATCGCTCTTGAAAATGGACCACAGTTATTCATTCGTATTCAAGGGCAGGCTAACAAGCAAGGAGCTAATTAGAGGGCGGGTGATTTCATATACTGATTGGCCGCGCATGCCTTCACTGCTTCCACTGATGGTCCAAAGTAGCTCGTTACTTTTAAGGTCGTACACTTCCAAAGTGAGACTAATCATTGCAGGCTGGTTGATGTCTGCATCGGCATCTGTCCAGGAGAGTACTTTGCCCGTTAAGCTATATTGAAAGTCCTGTTGGTTAGCCCACTCTTTAGCTGCCTGGATACGACTGGCATCATCGAGCAAACCTGTTTCAGAGGCTATTTCAGGATCAGGTGGGCGGTTGAGGTTTTTTAGGCCGATCGCAGGAGTTAACACAGTCACCATTCTTTCAACTTGCTCATCGGCATCAGAAGAAGGGGAGAAGTTGGCGACTGGAACTAAAACCCAGTTAGCATCTGCTGCAAGTTTGTCGCTACCAAACAGGTTGGTTAGAGAGAGTGTGCTGCAGCCAGTCATGGTAAGTATACCGCTAAGTAATAAACTGGCTTTTAGGCTGGGTTTGAATCGCATCTGTTACCTCATAGAACCTTTATTTCTGGCAAAAGCGCTCCTGAATATCTGTTTTATTTAGGGACAACCACTGTAGAGCAATAATTGCAGCAGCGTTGTTTATTCGCCCATCGGCCAGCATAGTGATGGCTTGCTTTGCCGGGATACAGCTTACGCGAATATCTTCTCCTTCTTCTGCCAACCCGAACACACCTTCAACCACAACCGAGGTATCTATAATGCCGCAAAACAGGTGAAGTTTTTCAGAGCAGCCACCAGGGCTAGGATAGTATTCACAAATAGGTAAAAGCTGTTGTACATCACAGTTGGCCTCTTCCTTGGCTTCACGAATGGCTACATCTTCTGCAGTTTCTCCTGCTTCGATAATACCGGCAACAATTTCTGTTAGCCAGGGATTATTGTCATTAGCGGCCAAAGCACCGACCCTGAATTGCTCTGCTACAATGACTTGATCATGGTAAGGATCGAAGAGTAATACGGCAGCTGCTGGACGTCTGACCATGACTTCTCTAGACAGTGGTTGGCTCCAGCCGCCCTGAAATAATCGATGCTTTAACTGGTAGTGGTCAATTTTGAAAAAGCCATTATAAGTACGGTCTTGCAGAATAATTTCAGTATCTTGTAGATTAAAACTTGGTTTGGCCATAAATTTAATTACCTTATTATACTTGATGTGATTGGTAGAAACCTGTTTTAAAAATATACTCAGCCACTTCAGGGGCTAATAGTCCGGTTAATTCTTTTTGGGTTGCGCCTGTTGCAAGTAGGTTTCTTACATTAGTGCTACGGATAGGCTGTTGTTCTTGCACAGGATATAACGCCCAGCGTTGCTTAATCTCATCGGCTCGATAAAACTTTTTCCAGGTGTTTGGGGCCATATTATCAGGTCCTAAAATAAAACTCAGTTGCACCTGTTGACCGCTTGCCTGATAGTTTTTTTCTAGTTTATCCAATAGGTCATAAGTAAACACAGGTTTGTCTGGCTGCTGTTGTAACATTTCCGCTTCTACTGGGTAGATGCTGAGTTGACAGGGCAGATTTTTAAACTGGAGGATAAATTTTTCCAACAGAGTAACCCGTTCAGCAAAACCCAGCATTTCTTTGTCAAAGGCGTGAGCGGCACTGGGTACGAGTAGAATTTGATCAAAATCATTGGCTGCCTGCTCAATAACACTGGCATGGCCTTGGGTTGGTGGGTTGAAAGCAGAACCGAATACACCGATTCGCTTAGTTGCATGCTTCATAAAATAAGTAGCTTCCTGTGAGTTTTCTTACAAAAAGTTTAAAAACTTATATCAGGTAAATGGAGTTTAACTATCTGTATTTAAAGGCTTTGTATATACAGAATAGGCGTTTTCCGAAGTGCTGTTATGTATAAGTACTGATACGGGCTTTGATTTAATTTGATAGGATTGCCGCCGTTAAGACACTCCTTAACTTTATGGAATTTCTTAGATGCCCTAACTTCCCCGATTGTTAGGGCTTTTTTTTGTCTTTTGGTAATACCAATGTCAACTCTTCCCTTTCTGACAAAACCTTAGCAAGTAGCTTCTAATCTAAGCTGACACCCAATTAGCTAATATTTAAATCAAAAGAGCTAAACCAATATCTCTCCATCCTCTATGTGATTAATAAGCAATACAACAAAGCTTAGTTTATTAGACTAATATATTGAACTATCTGTAATTATTAAAGATAGGCCTAGTTATGAAGCGGTTAAGTGCAGGTGTTTCGTGGATATGTTTTATATTTTCAAAAAACTTGCATGCAAATCAAGGTATGATGGCCTGCAGTGTTCATTACCCGCCTTTTGTAATAGAGAAAGGAGACTTGTTAGCAGGAATTATTCCTGAAGTATTAACTATTGTTTTTGAAAAGAAAATGGGCATTTCCATTAGTTTTCGTCGGTGGGGAAGTTGGAAACGATGTCAAAAAGCAGTTGAATCTGGTCGATTTGATATAATGATGGCTGCTGTTCACAATGATGAAAGAGAAAAGTATGCAGTTTATACTAAAGTTCCTATTGTTGAAGACCCTCAGTCAGTTTTTGTTTGCTCCTATGTCTAAAAAATCAAAATACATTGAGTATTTTTCTCAATATGAAAAAATTCTTGAAAGCCTAAAGGAAAAAGGTGTTATCGATGAAATTATTGAGCGTAATGAAAAAGCGCTTCTTGATTGAAAAGGCCCTAGTATTTTATATTATAGAGTAGGAAAAATAATGGACGTTGAGTACTTTAACTTTAATGATCACATCAAGTCAGTTGAATGGGTCTACCAACTTCCAGCTGGGTTAGTCAGTGAAAAAATTGATCTTCGATATAGTACCGTTACTATCAATAAAGAAAAAAATGGATACCAGATTCTCATTGGTCCTAAAAATATAAATGAAGGTGGAGATGGTCTGTTAATTAATCTTGATAATAACTTGAAGTTAATAGATTATGTTGTTGAGCGTATAGACCCGCCACCCCAAATTGAAGGTAAATAATCTATACAATTACAAGCATGCGTAAGTAAAAAATTATCTACGCATGCTTGTAAAGTGATGATGATAATCCATCAGTTTTTAGCTTTATACTTCTATATTAATCACCAATTCTACTCGAAATTAAATACTTTCTACTATCACACGAGTATCAGGTAAAACAGACAAGTGAGGTATTTGCAAGTCTGGGCGTGACAAGCGGCTGATAGCATTTAATGCTGATGCTATTGCACCCTCTTGCCAACCAGGTAAAGAAGATACTTGGTCGCCTACGATAAAAAAATTTGGCTTTTCTTCCCCATCTACTCCAGTTCCTTGAATTAACTGGTTAAAATGTTTCACACTTTCTTGAGAATCTTTGCCAACCAAATACCACTGTGCCCAACCGCCCTTAATATACGGCATATTTTGCCAAGCGATGGCAACACCATGGGTCAAGCCTTTACCGAATGCTTCGCCAAAAAGCTTGGCTCCTTCTCTTGCTTGATCAAGCCGCTTGCTAATGGGTTCGTTACCCATCTTAAAAGCATTCTCTTGAAAGTTGTAGCAACCTGTTAATGTACCTTTTTGGTCGTGATAACTAGTTGAAGGATACCAAATTTGGGTAATTGGGTTGTCGGTCCAAGAAATGCCACCAAAAATTGGTACCACTCCAATTTCAGCGTCAGGAACACTCAATATTTCTTCTCCAACCTCTTTATTGTATACATTACCGATCTTACTGCCTTGCCATAAATAACGATCGGCTTGCCAACCTACTTTTGTGGTACAAGCTAAAAATTTTGCTTCAGGAAACTCAGGTGTTTTACTGGGAGCTGGTGAAAACTGTGCTTGATAAACCGCTTGAAGAGCTTGTTTGAAGTTTTCTGAAAATCCTTTTCTTGAGGTTTTGCATTGTAGTCGTTCAGAAAGTAATTCTTTGAGGAAAGGGATAGCAGCATTACTAAAACAGTAATCGGCTGTATAGACTTGACTCTCTGTACTACCCATTTTACTAACATAAATAACAAACTGTTGTTTTGTATCATCCCAATCTATTTTTTGTACAGGACTATTTAGATGTATCGTACCACCAAGCGCAGCAATTTGTTGGGCGAAAGCATGCTGAACTCTGTCCATTCCTCCAACGGGCTGGAAGAGAGTAGGCTGCCAAAGAAAGTCTTCTGGTTGATAGAAGCGGGTCTTCTTCCAAAACTCAGAGTCTAATAGACTATTTAAACTTAAGGCTTCTGCTACTTCTCCACTGTCTACTCCAGGTAGTACTGTGTAGCCTGCTCTATCTGATGCTCCATCATCTTGGCCTTCGATGTTGGCACTAACTTGGTATTGACCTTCACTATTTAAATTACCAAAAGTAACCATTAAGCATTGTAATTTATTTATTAACTCTTGTTTGTTGTCATCGTCATTCGTATCGGTTGCACTTTCAATTAGTGCTTGTGCATTTTGGTATACCATTTCAGCTAGCCAACCCCGAGTATTATGATCTAATCGTCGATTAACAATTGGCTTACCGTGAAAAGGCCCTCCTGCCATTTGGGTTAAGTTTGAGCCACTGTTCATTACATATACTTCTAGGTCAACACCAAACTTTTTCAAATAATGCAGCAGTCGTTTATGGCTAGAAGGAATTCGGCCAGGGCCGGCGTTTAAATATGGCTCGCTATCATTTAGTGGACGCACAAAACGAACAACTTGTGTTTCTCCTGGAGTAGAGTTAAATAGCTCTCTATCTTTATCTTCAGTTAAAGTATCGCCAGTACGTAAGGTTAAGCAACGACCTCCTGTGCGGTTATGTGCTTCTAGTATAATAACTTCCATGCCTGATTGCTGAGCTAACAGCTCATAGGCAGTTGTTAAACCGCCAATACCTGAGCCAATTATTACTGCTCGTTTACCAGAGAAAGCATTACTCTTTATTTTAACTGGGCCTGGTGTAGTCTTTTGTTGTTGATTCACAGCATGATTTAAAGCAGACCATGCACAAGTGTGAGGGTTTTTTTTCAAAAAATCTAAACGACTTTGCCCTGTTGTTGTCATCTCTCATCTCCTTGATTTTGATTTGATCAAAAACGTTAGATAAGGCTAGATTATATTGGCAAGAGCACCAAGTGAGTATTTTTTTAACATTCCTATCATGATTTAGTAAGGTGAATATGACCATTTTGTAGATATTTAAATATAAAAAAGTATACCTTTTGTTGTAGGTATACTTTTTTATTTTAACAGTGCTTGTAGAGAAGTATTACAAATAAGATAGCCACCAATTTTTTCGCTTTGCTTTAATATCTGCAAACCATTTACAGGCGGGATAAAGAGCCAGTATGATAATTAACCAAACTAGATAAACTACTGGCAAGCTAAAACCAAAGTCTGCTGGTATTGCTGTAGCATGAACGAGTAAAGAGCTGGCAGGAAAACCCATAATCATTCCGGTGCATAAGGCTGCCAGATGAATAAGGTAGATATGTAATACATAATAAAATAAGGGTACCCGGCCGATAGTTACCATTGCGGTATAACAAAAGAATTTATATTTTTCTAGAAAAGCTAATAGTAAAAAGTTAATCCCTAAAGTAATGGATAAGTATAATAGAGAGGGTGAATATTTATCAACATTAATAAAATTTATTATTGTACGCATAATAGTTTCACCTGGTCGCCAGGGAGTGGGGTCACCATAGATGTTGAAAAAACGAAATAGAAAAAAGAAGATTAACAAGCCTATCCCCATTTTTAATAGTGAATATTGTCTTTGTTGTTGAGGTTGTTTATATATATCTGCCAAAAGATAGCCAAAAGCCATTACTCCAATCCAGCTTAGAGTGGGGTAAATAACTATTACTATATAGTTGCCAAGCTCCCAAACTATTTGCCTGTGTATACTCATCCATAATGGATAGGTTTGAGAGAACGAGGAAGTAGGCATAATTATATCAAGGATGCCGCCACTGGAGACTAAAGTAAGAGCAATAAACCCTACTACTATTTTAGGTAAATGAATTAGTATAGCCATAACGATCATGGCAACGCCTAATGCCCAAATCACCTGAAAAATAATGCCAATAGGTTCATTAATGTAATTAAATTTCCAAGCAAAGGTAATTACAGTCATTTCCAGAAAAATTAACCAAATACCTCGAGTAACTAGAAACTGGGTTAAATTGATTAGGGAACGATAACGTGCCATTAAGCCTATAGAAACTCCAGCTAATAAGATAAATGCAGGAGCACACAAATGGGTTATCCACCGTGTAGCAAATAAGGGGAATGGGGCTGTAGGGTCATGAGTTGAATATGAAAAATAAGCGCGAACATGATCTAAAGCCATCAAAATCATCACTATCCCACGCATGCAATCAATAGATGTTAGGCGGTAGTTTCTTACTTCTGTATTATTTGTCATTCCAATTTCCTTGTAGAAAAGACACCTATGCTTAATAACGACTAATAGGAAAACAGAAAGTTATTCTTTGCTGCAAGTAATAAAGGCTTAATATTCTGTCAGAATAATGCCAATACTTATTTACACATAACCTACACCAAGGCTTATTTAAATAAGCCTTGGTGTATTGAATTAGTTAAGTCTTTTAGGTGAAATACACTTTTGGTAGTATTTTGTCAGAAAGAGGCTGAGCAATGTTATCAGTGTATAAAAAGTATATTTACTTCTATAACAGCGGAAAGGTATCCAATGAAAAATAATAAGTATGTTATTCGGACAATGCATCGAGAAGAGGTGAGCATTGCCATTAACTGGGCTGCTGAAGAAGGATGGAATCCTGGTATTAATGATGCTGAATGTTACTATCGTGCTGACCCTAATGGTTTTCTTATAGGACTTCTTGATGATGAGCCTATAGCAACGATTTCAGTGGTCAAATACGGTGAATCGTTTGGTTTTTTAGGTTTCTATATTGTTCACCCAAATTACCGTGGCAAAGGATATGGGCTGAAAATTTGGGAGGTTGGGATTAACTATTTGAAAGGATGTAATATTGGTCTGGATGGTGTAGTTGAACAACAGGAAAACTACAAAAAATATGGTTTTCAACTAGCTTATCGCAACATTCGCTTTGAAGGGTTAGGTGGTGGTAGTTCAGCCATTCAATCAAACATTGTAGATCTTTCTAGTTTGCCATTTGAAACTATTGAGCGATATAGTCGCCCTTTTTTCCCTGAAAGAAGAGATCGGTTTCTGAAATCATGGCTCAATCAAAATGATTGTAATACACTAGGTGTTGTGCAAAATGATTGTTTGGTAGGTTATGGTGTTATTCGTAAAGCTTTGAGTGGTTATAAAATAGGGCCTTTATTTGCCAATACACCAGAGCTTGCCAATGATCTTTTTTTAGCATTAAAGCAAGGGGTAGAAGCATCCCAATCAATTTATCTTGATGTGCCAGAGGTTAACCAAAAGGCACTTAAATTGGCGCAACGCTATAACATGCAAAGTGTGTTTGAAACGGCGAGAATGTACTCAATTAAAGCTCCGGATTTACCTCTTGACCGTTTTTATGGTGTAACCTCCTTTGAGGTAGGATGAAAGTTGTTCGCTTGGTCAGTATGTAGGTAATATTTATAAAATTAATGGCTATTAAAGAACTAGTTCTGCCATTGAGTCAAAGCCTGATATAGGCACTTAGTCTTCGTTGAACTTGTTAAATGTCTGTTTTATTAGGTTAGCATTCATTACATTAAGTATAATCCACAGTGTTGCTCGTAAAATTACGGATTTGTATTTTTTTGTAAGTTTACTATTATATTCTCCAGCAGTTGAGTTAACCCCCTTAACTCCTAGGCAAAGTAATTGATATGCCCTGATCCCCCTATGATCAGGGCTTTTTTTTGCCTAAAAAATATACCGCTAGTTTTTGACATCTGGCTAGGGCCTGTAAACTGTCAGTTACGCAATAATTCAAAAGTCTATTTGTAAAACAATAAGTGATCTAAATACGACACTGTAAATAGCAGGTCGTGATGAATTTTTAATAGTTTTTTAACATAGGGAAACATTAATGAAACACCAAGGATGATATGGGATGAAACTACAAGTTAAACTATTTGGGCCTTTGCGGCTGCGAGCTGGGGCTGAATCATTTACTATTGAATTAATTAACAACAACCTTGCTTCGGCAATAAAGCAGCTTTGTAACTTCAGCGAGTTAAAGGGGGCCTTGTTACGGTCTGATGGTGAGCTGTGTCAATCGGTTATTTACCTAATCGGTAATGAGCAAGTGAATGTCGATGATAATCCGGGTTTTCAGCAAGGTGATGTGCTGACGCTTTTAGCCCCTATTTCTGGAGGTTGAGTGAAATGAGCAGTGCTGAACCAGTCAAACTATCAGAAGAAGAACAAGCTATTTATCAGTGGCAAATGTGGGTGCCGGGTTTTGGAGAGCAAGGTCAGCAAGCTTTACGTAATACAACAGTATTAATATCCAGGGTCGGTGGACTTGGGTCAGTAGTTGCTTATGAGCTGGCTGCGGCAGGTATTGGGCGAATGGTTTTGGCTCATGAAGGAAGTATCAAATATTCAGATTTAAACCGACAATTGCTGATGACTTACGATGGTGTAGGGGTCACTGAGCGGGTACGCTCTGCAGAACAACGGTTAAAGCAGCTTAATCCTCGTTTGGAAATTATCTCTTATGCAGAAAATGCTAATGTAAACAATATCAGTAAATTAATGGAAGGGGTTGACATTGTTATCGACTGTGCACCGTTGTTTCAAGAAAGGTTCGCAATGAACCAAGAAGCAGTTAAGCGTGGTATACCACTAGTTGAGTGTGCTATGTATTCGATGGAGGCACAAATAACCACGATTATTCCTGGAAAAACACCTTGCTTGTCTTGTATTTATCCTGTTGAGCCGCCCCAATGGCGACGTGAATTTCCAGTTTTAGGTGCAACATCTGGCACGGTAGGATGTTTAGGGGCTATGGAAGCAATTAAGTTAGCAACAGGTATTGGTAAACCGCTAACTAACACCTTGCTAACTATGGACTTAGCCAGTATGGAGTTTAACCGATGGCAGTTACAGCGCAAATCTAATTGTGACGTTTGTTCTACAAAAGAGTGAAAATAATCGATTTATTTTGATATAAAAAATTGGTTTTGATAATTTACTATATTGTCGGCTCAGTAGCTTAAATATTGGCTTTTTTGCACTCAATAAGCTGGGTATAAATAATAAATCGGGAACAATAATATAAGGTCAGTATACCCTATACCTATTGTCTTTATAGGGTATATTGCCTTTGTAATTTTAGTATTTTGTTTAAAAATAAAGATATATATTTTTTTAATAGTAAAAGTATGTTTGATTGAAAAATGCACTAAATATTGTTGGGGCGGCTATATTTTTTAACTACTGAATCAATAAAACCTTCATTACGTAATTTATTTAGATTTTCATTTAATACAGATACAACCTCATCACTTATATTCTTATTTAGTGCTAACCATAAAGGACTTTTGTTAAATTTGTAAACAACTTCTAAGTTATGCATGCTATAGCGTTTGGCTATTATAGGGCCAGAAAGCGAGCTAGTTGCCCATAAATCAATTTTCCCAAGTTTTAATTTAGCAGCGTTTACTACATCCCCTTTTGCTTTAATAAGCTTAATGCCATTTCTCATTAAATATTTGCTGATTTCATCCTGTTCATAACTTCCTACCCGGTACTTGTTTAATTCTTTTAACTGACCTATGGTGATATTTTTATGCTTTGGCGCAAGGATAATCCAGTCTTCTTCAAAAAGAGGTCCAACCCATTTGAAGGTACGTTGGCTTTGTTCGGTTTTAAAAGCTGTGAAGATACCATAGTTATTACTTTGAATAACTGTTTCTTGGCTTTCTTCTGAAGAAGGTTGCAGGGTTATTGTGTATTCAATATTAGCTCTGGTAAACAGTTGATTTATAATTTCAGTTGCAAGGCCTGTTACATTTTCATCTTTACCAAAACCATTGTTGCTAACAGTCATGTGTAATGGTGGAAAGGGGTTGGTAAGTAAATGAATAGGTTGGCTGTAGGTTTGAGTGGAGATTGTTAGAAAAAAAAATACACTCAAGAGACTTTTTATATAAAAATTCATAGAACAATCCGTATCCAAGTAAAAAAAATAACCAAATAAAATAAATAGTACCCAAGCAAATAAGTAAGGCTTCTGAAGGGTAAGTTGGCTCCTCATTATATGAAAAAAATAAAATATTACAATATATTACCTGGTTATAAGAGGATATAGTTTCTAACCTAGAAATTAGAAACCTTAGAGTTTGTATCATTAGTGTTTAGTTTTGTTACAAACGAGTATATTTGTTTTTTATGCGTGAAGATAATTAAAATAGTACCATCGTTTTGTATGATAAGTCGATAAAATAGGTGTTTAAAAATCATACATTTTATGCTGTTTGAAGGCGTAAATGTACATACTTTCTTAGTTATACTAAAGTATTAAATTTGCCAATTTTTATAAATTATATGGCAGTTATATTATTGAATGTTCTTACAAATATTTGATTAGAAAACACTAATATTAGAGAACTTAATAATAGGTTAATAATTAACTGCTAATTATATCTTCAAATTCACAAATATCCCCTTAACTAGAGTTTTACAGTGTATATGTTATGTGAATTTTGATAGTAATTTATATTTTCGGTTACAAAAATAATAACAAGGAAAAACTATGTCTGCTAATATTGGCCGAAGAACTTTTGTTAGTTTGCTTGGGGGGGTCATAACAGCCCCTTATTTATTAACGATAAATAAGCTGAGAGCCAGCACTAATAATACCCCAGCAGAAAGCTATCATGGTGTTAATGGGTATAATAATGCTGATTTGCCAGATAATACTTCAGTAGATTCAGAGCTTTCTAATACCGTGTTTCCTGTCTCGATAGCTTCTGGTGATCCAAGTGATACGGGTATTATTCTTTGGACCAGACTAAGCCCAACTGAATATATAGAATATGAACCGTTGGTTTTTGAAATTTATGCTGACTATAAGGCAGATATTTTATTAGTTCAGGGGCAAGTTGATACCAAATTAATTCAGTATACTGATTTTACGATTAAAGTTGACTTATCTGGCCAGCTACAACCTGCGACTACTTATTATTACCGATTTATTTATAAGGGAGTAAATAGTCGAATTGGTCGTTGTAAAACTTTACCTGCTGCCTCTCATGAAATTGAAAAAATTAAGTTTGCAGTATTAACTTGTCAGGATTACACCAATGGCTATTATGGCGCTTATCATGCAGTAGCAACAAATCGTGAAATTGACTTTGTCGTACACTTAGGGGACTTTATATATGAAAGTGTTGGTGATAAACGCTTCCAATCAGATAAATATACTGATCGAAAAATAAAACTTAGCAATGATTATGGTGTGGCAATGAGTTTGGATGATTACCGAACAATTTACCGTACTTATAGACAAGATCCCTGGTTGAGGCAAGCATTAGAAAATCATAGTTGGATCATTACCACTGATGACCATGAAGTTGCCAATGACTGCTATTGGGATTATCAACAAGACACTTTGGGGGCTCCAGATCACCCTTATGCAAATAAACCGGAGTTTGCCCATCAACGACTTGATAAATTACGGGAATTAAAGTTATCTGCTCAGCAAGCCTGGTGTGAGTACACGCCTACTCGAATTAAGTTAAACCCAAGCAACACTCATCCTCACCGTTATAGTCAAATTTATCGTCAGTTTCAGTTTGGCAATTTAGTTAATCTGTTTATGTTAGATACTCGTACCTATCGTACTGCTCAACCTTGTGGACAGGGTGATGTATTTGAACGCTATTTACCGATTGGTTGTACCAACGGTGCCAATCAAAATAATACAATGTTTGGAAGCCAGCAACGAGACTGGCTATTTAGCGGTTTAGCAAGTAGTCGTTGTCGTTGGCAAGTGTTAGGCAACCAAACCTTTATGGGGCGTTTAGCAGCTACCTTGCTAGGGCAGGAATTAGCACCTTTTTCCGTTGATAGTTGGGATGGTTACCAGGCGGAAAGACAACAACTGGCTGAGATTTCACAAAACTATGGAGTAGACAACTTAGTCGTATTAACAGGTGACTTGCATGCTAGCATGGCCTCTTATTTAAAAGTTGATTATAGCAAATCACTGAACTGGAACTGGAATAATCTGTCGGGTGTTGAATTTATGACGCCTGCTATGACTTCAGCAGGACTGATTGAAGGGGCTAGCCGACTATTGAAGTATAAAGTTAAGCGCCCAGAAGTTGTGAAAATGCTTAGTGAAGCCATGGTGAGATTGAATAACCCTCATATTAAACGGTTCAATGCTAATGATCATGGTTTTGCAACCATTGAGTTTAACCAGAGTCAATGTGAGTGGCGGGTGTATAAAGTAAGTAAAGAGCTAAAGAAACCAGATGGTAAGCAACAAACAATGAAAATTACCAAGTATGACGGAGTACCTTGGTTATACAGCTAATGAAATAATTCAATATATGTATTTATAAAGTCGGTTACTAAACGATCTTGACTATGAATATAGTCATTCGCGAAAAGTATACTTACTGAGTAGATAACTGGCCTGAATATTTCATCAAGTATCAAAAGTTGCGAGGCTTATGATAAGTTCTGTGGTTTGGTGAAATATTCAGGGTAGTCTTGTTTGTATTTTATATAAAATTAGTCGTTACTTAATACTGGCACAGGCTAGTCGTCCACCAGAGCCGCCAATGGGTTGGCTGGTATGATCATCTTTGTTGGCATGAATAATTAGTGCTGAACCATCTTCATCAAGCAATTTCGCAGGTCCTTCCTTTAACTGAACCATTTGACTATATAATTCTACCTCTACTGTTCCATCATTGCTAACAATTAGATTAGGTAAGTTGCCTTCATGAGGGCCTTTTGAGTTCAAAAAGCCATGGGGTTTTTGATGTGGGTCAATATGGCCTTCTGCTGATTTAAATGTGGCCAGATCACCGCAGTCCCCTTTACGATGAAAATGCATGCCGTGATAACCGGGAGGTAAATCCTTTGCTTTTATATTGATCAATACACCCTCGGTTCCTTGCACTATAGTAACCTTGCCAATGGTTTTACCTTTGTTATTAATAAGAGGGAAGTCAGCTCCTGCCAAGATACTTGAAGAATAAAAAATGGCCAGAGGTAAAAGCATTTTTTTTAACATAGTAAACACCCTTTAAATATTTGGAGCATGTATACAGTAACTGTTGTTGTGAGTATTTTTGAAGCGTTGAGTATGACATTTAGTTGAGGATAGTTGACAATTAGTATCGTTAATATATTTGATAGAAATATCTAAATGACTAGCTATATCCATCGCTTTAACTGAGGCAAGTTGATGCCAGAAGCTATTTTTTGCAAGCTGAATTTCTATTTAAGGTTCAATTAATCAAAGTCAATTATTCTGGCTACAGATTCGAGAATGACTATTCGCGAGAGCAAGTTATCAATGTTCTGATTGACCGCACATTGGTTAACAGGAGTACATTTTAGGTTTGAGGCAAAAAGCCACCTTAATCAGGAGTAGCAGCATATGCAAAAAACTAAATTTATACCTTTTATTGGTAGTCTGGTTGGTTGTATAGTTGAGCCTCAGGCTGTTGCATGGGAGTATTACGAGCCTCAAGCACAATATCCGTCTCAGGCTAGTTATCAGCATACTCCTCCAATACCGAAAAGAAAGCGTGTCACTTTATTTAGGCACTGTGACTTTCAGGGTAACTATGCTAATTTAAAACGAGGAAAATACAACTTAGCGAAGCTTAGTCGTTATGGTGTATTAAACGATGATGTATCATCTCTCTATATACCGTCTGGCTATCAAGTTACTTTATTTGAGCATGATAATTTTCGGGGCCGGTCAATAACGCTAACAGGGAATGATCGTTGTCTTGTTAATAATGGGTTTAATGACAAAGTTTCTTCATTAGTAATTAGTAAATATCGCCCTGCACCTCAACAGCCGTATAGACCATATGACCCTAATTTAGTTACAGCCTACCAGCATTGTAAATTTAAAGGCTATCGCTCATCATTACGGCCTGGACAATATAACTTAAGACAGTTGCAGAAGCTTGGTATTCAAAATGATGACATTTCATCATTTAGTGTACCAAGAGGGTATCAAGTTACACTATACGAGCATGATAATTTCCGGGGACGTTCTATTACCTTACAAGGAAGTGATAAATGTCTGGTGAATAATGGCTTTAATGATAAGTTATCATCATTAGTTGTTCGTAAAGTGCGTCCTTCATGGCCAGTTGCTACTAAACCACCAGCCACTGTTTACCAGCACTGCAATTTTGATGGGTATCGTGTTCGTTTAGCACCCGGACATTATAATTTGCGACAACTGAGAGGCTTGGGTATTAAAAATGATGATTTATCATCTATTCGAGTACCCTATGGGATGTCGGTTACTTTATACGAACATGATAACTTTAGAGGTCGTGCCTGGAGGTTAAATTCAGACACTAGTTGTCTGGTTAGCAGAGGGGCAAATGATCAAGTGTCTTCTATAGTGGTTGAGTAAAGTACTCGTTTATCAGCACTCTCTTAGGAGAGTACTGAGTAAGAAATAATAAATATTAGAAATTAGCCCACTTTGGGGGTAAGTGCCTCAATTACTGCATTAGCCAAATCATTGGTGACAAATTTGGTTAAAGAAGCATTGGCACCGCAGAGTGTGGCATTGACAGAACTTACGGTACTAGCTAAAGAGGTATGTAACAAAATATAGGTTGAAGATAACTCTTCATCAGAGTCTCTTCTAATCTCTTGGGTTAAGGTGTAGCCATCCATTGTAGGCATTTCGATATCAGAGATAATCATATCTACCCGTTTGTTATGGGAATTCAACTCATGAATTTTTTCGATTGCTTGCTTCCCATCACAAGCTAATACATATTGTACACCTATCGATTTGAGAGTGTTGGCTACTTGTTTACGGGCCATTAATGAGTCATCAACTACTACAACTAACTTATTTTTTAACTCTTGTTTAAACTCATAAGGTAGTTCACTGGCGAGCTGGGTATTATAGTCTGGTGTAGGAGTGATTTCATTTATTACTTTTTCAACATCAACTATCTCTACTATTTCCCCATTTAGTTTGGTGATTCCAGTGATATAAATATCATTACCAATAGCTTTTGGGGTAGTAGAAATATCATTCCACTTACAGTTAATAATGCGATTAACATGGTTAACCAGAAAACCCTGCATAGAACGGTTAAACTCTGTAATAATAATCGAGCCATTTTGATCAGTTGTTTGGTAGTCTGCTATGCCTAGTGCATGAGCAAGGTCTATAACCGTCAAAGGGGTTCCACGCAGTTTGGCGATTCCGACGACAGCAGGGTGAGAAAAAGGAAGTTTAACTAGTCGTTGAAGTGGGATGATTTCTTTAATTTTAAGAACGTTAATACCAAACAGTTGCTTGTCTATTAATTGAAAAATTAACAGCTCTTGCTGGTTTAGCAGAGATGTTTGTTGGGCAGTGTTTTGTATGGGCATTGTCTATCCCTGACAAGTTTTGAAATGCTACTCCTTATTATAGACAATGCCACTAATGTGGTTATTAACAGCTTATGCTAAAGAAAAGCTTAGTGATTATTTTTCAATAAGATGTCTTTTAGATAACCAAAATATTCTGCTCTGATTGAGTGGCTTTCGTTAACCAAGTGGTGACGAGCTGTTGAATGATAATAGATAGTAGGCTCACTAAATAATTTTTGTAAAACAGGAATATTATATTGCCAGTCAACAGTTTGGTCATCTTTGCCTTGAATAATAATTGGCGATAAAGAAGAGGCTGGCATTTGTTCTATTCGCTTAATCCATTGTTTAAGGGCGCCTAACCACTTTACCGATGAGTGGCTGGGCTGAAGGGGATCTTTATTTTTTACAAAATCCAAAAATGCCTCATCATGGGAGTTTGGTGCGTAACTGCGTTTAACGTTACGAATCCACGATCCTAAAACACGGTGTGCTAGCTCAATAAATCCCCAGTTTTTGGGGCGAATCAGCGGTGCAAATAATACTACTTCGCTAAAAGGGTTGTTAGTTGTGGTAAATTTCTCGCTTAAAAGATAATCAGTAATAACTGCTCCACCAGTACTTTGTCCTAATAAAAACCAGGGTTTTGGTACTGTACTGGTAGCCATATTGATGCACTGTTTTAACGCTGTCACATAGTCTGCAAAATCAGCAATGCAAGCCCGATTGCCTGAGGACAAGCCATGGCCTGGTAAGTCAAAGGAGATTACATTGAAGCCTTGGTCCAATAGAAACTTAATTAAATTACCGTATAAACCAACATGATCATAATAGCCATGAACGACAAAAGCGGTACCTTTGCTTGAGGGTTGCCAATAATAGTGGCAAGCAACCCGATAATGGATTGAGTCAAAATAACCCATACAGTGCTTGATATCTGGACTTTGAGTATCAAAGTCGATTCCATAAAAAGCACTGTATTGTTGCTCAGCTTCTGTTAATGGTTGAGGGGTAGCCAAGTGAAGTGGCTTAAGTTGAGTAATGAGATGCTGGTTGATAATTGGGTGTTGCATTATGACACCTGGATAGAGGGTTTTGCTGAAACACTATAATCACTATTCAAACATATGTTTGAAATGGTTGCAAACCCCACTTGTTTCCTCCAGTTTGTTTTGTATTCAACTTTTTTGTTTAGTTCTTCATTTATAGACACTGTTACACCATTTTTTTATAAACTACTGGTATTGTACCATTATGACGTTAGGTATCGCTTTGTTTGGTTTTTTTAGTTTATGCCAACTACTGCAAAGAACAAGATAAGCTTGAAATGTGTAATGAATACTCTTTGAGTATCTGTTGTCGTTTTGTTTTCCTTTGAAAATAAATAAATCTTATGGCCATGCTTTAATTTCCAAGTTTTATTCTAATAATTTAGTTAGCTCAGGTGTATTATATTTTTTTAAGATGGCTTTGTACTTCCCTTGTTTTTTTAAATTAATATAAACAGCATTAAATTTATCTAACAAGACTTTTGCATTAGGCCATGCTTTGCTCACTCCAGCATGGAATGAACGAATTGGACCAATAGATTTTGGTATGTAGTCAATATTATTCTGCCATTTAGGGTTGTTCTTTAAATGAAACAAACAAACATTGATTTCACATATAACTAAGTTAACACGAGAGTTATAAAGGTTTTTTAAGTGCTGTAACTCGGGTCTGTCACTGGCTGCTATTTTTCTAGCTATGAATTCTTTATTTGTTATTGCTTTCAGAAAACTACTGTGGTAATTGTAACCATCTGTGTATCCAATTCGATAATTTGCTAAGTCTGATAATTTTTCCCATTTAGTTTTTAGTTGCTTCTTTTTAAAGAAAACATCTGCTATAGGTATAATTTCATCAGTAAAGAAAAAGTCTTGTTTGCGTTTTTCATTTTGAGTAAAAGTAAACAAAATGGCTGCTTCACCTTTGGCTGCTGTTAGGTAGGCACGCTTCCAAGGTAGCATTCTTACATGTGGCTGATAGTTCATTTCTGCTACAACTGTGGTCACAATGTCATAACTGATACCATGCA
This sequence comes from Spartinivicinus ruber, assembly GCF_011009015.1. NCBI lineage: Bacteria > Pseudomonadati > Pseudomonadota > Gammaproteobacteria > Oceanospirillales > Zooshikellaceae > Spartinivicinus > Spartinivicinus ruber. The sequence continues at coordinate 6,068,020 of NZ_CP048878.1, read as the reverse complement.
TCTTTCCTTGCTGATCAACGTAGTTAAAAGGAGGAAAGTTAGCAAATAAGACTGGCAACCTATTTTCAGCCAGAGATGTTTGATAGGTTAAAAAAACAATCAATAAAGCAATCGCTGTTCTAGCCATTAACTGCTTTCCTTACTACAGAGTAAAATCTAGTAAAGCTTTTAAGGATTTCACTTATTTAATAAGCATAGCAATTTTGAAACATAATACTGAGTGAATGTTATTTACTGAGGCTTTTAGTTGAAAAGTAACGAGATAGCTATAATAGCAAGATAAGCTATGTAATAAAAAATAATTATAACAATGGAGAGTTATATGCAAAAATCCGTCAACTACTGCTTACCTTACGCTGTAGCTATTGTACCTGGATTGTCTTTTGTGGTTGGGGGCTGGGGTTATAGCATCTTTCTGGCTGTTTACCTTGGTTTCCCATTATTAGATTTTTTTATCGGAAAAACTTTCCATAACCCGACTACTAATGAAGAAGCTGCTCTTAGTCGGCAGTGGCGTTATGCTGCTATTTTGTGGGGCTATAGTGTAGTCCAACTCAGTTATTTAGCTGCTGGTAGTTATCTGGTTTGTTTACGACAAAATTGGTTTGATACTTGGTTTTTTGCGATGAACACAGGCTTATTGATAGGGGCAGCTAGTATTACAGTTGCACATGAATTGATTCACAAGACCAATCGCTTTGAGCGTGGTTTGGGTGGTTTTATGTTGGCGTTGGTTTGTTATGGTACTTTCAAGATCGAGCATGTAAGGGGACATCATGTTAATGTAGCAACGCCTAAGGATGCTTCCTCAGCACGACTGGGTCAGTCAATTTATCATTTTGTCCCCAAGGCAATAGTGCGTAATGTTTTAAATGGATTTCGTTTAGAGGCTAAACGCTTGAAACGAAAAGAGCTTCCTATATTACACTGGCATAATGAAGTGCTTGCTTGGACTTCTTTAAGTATTTTAGTTGCCATTGCCTGTTATATATTAACCGGAATTCATGGTTTGGCTTTCTTTTTAGTCAGCAGTTTTTTTGCGGTATTGGCTTTAGAAATCGTTAATTATGTCGAACACTATGGTTTAGAACGTCGGCAGCTGAATAGTGGTCGTTACGAAAGGGTAAGCCCACTACATTCGTGGAATGCCAGTGAAAAATTAGCTAATGCGGGTATATATAATCTTCAGCGCCACTCAGACCATCATGCTTTTCCTACCCGCCGGTATCAAATTTTACGTCACTATGATCAAAGCCCTCAATTACCTACCAGTTACGGTGGAATGATTATTTTAGCTTTGCTGCCCCCTCTATGGCGCAAAATTATGGACCCTTTGGCCAAAGAACATATGGAAAAGCTTCGGCAGTCAGAACCTGATCCAGTGGATTTTGAGTATAAGTCGCTAAGCTGACTTATGATAGGTAAACAGCGCAGTAAGCTATATCGGAAATCAGGGTTAGTTTTCTTGTGCTGCTTTTTCTTTATTAGTCATAATGCGTACAATTAGTCGAGCAAATACGGTAAATAAAATAAGGGGATACCCAAAACTAATATTACCAGCAAAACGAAAAGCAGTTGGGTCTTGGACTAGTTGGTAAGCAAAGATGCCAATACCGGCTATGCCTGTGAGAACTGCGAGTGTACCGAGTAGTGTCTTCATAATACAACCCAAAACTATGTCGATGGTGAAATAGTATACTGGTATAAGGTAGTTAATACTATTGTACCTTTGTCTTTGTTACTTAAGGTATACTCAGTAGTTATTTATTTGATTGGTAGGGAGAAATCGTTTGTTACAACTAGGTCCAAACCTGATTCAGTTTCAAACAGCTGAGGAGTTACTAGGGCTCTGCCCAGCTGCGAAGGAAATTTTGCAGGAATTAACCACAATAAATCAACAAAGTGGAATAACCTGGGTGTTTGCGAATGGCTTCTGGGATCAAGCAAAAGACAAGTGTAGTGTGATTTATCATAATGCTAGTGAACTGAGTAATGAAGACTTCCAGCTTACCGTTTTTGCCAAATTAGATGGCAGTGCTTGGCAAATTAGTCACCAGCTCAAATTACCATGCTGAAGATATATAAGTAAATACTGAAAAACTTTAAGTTGTTGTTAAAGTGCTCGACCTGTAAAGATAACTTTTCCCACAATGGAGCAAGTGCCTTTCATGGGAATAATTTTTTCTGGCCAGTCGGGATTAAGTGGCTTTAAGTAATGGCGGCCATCTTCAATAATTAGTTGTTTGAATGTGGCTTCATTAGGCTCATCTAATCTAGCTACGATAAAAGAGCCGCTATGACAATGGGCTTCTGGGTCAACAAATAACAAGTCCCCTTCATGAAATACTGGCTCCATGCTGATGCCCTGAACTCGTAGTACAAAAGTTTGATCACTACACTTTACTGGACAGGGAATCAAGTCAGCATCATTAGAATCAACTTCATAAATTGGTTGCCAGCTACCAGCTTGAACCCAGCTAATAAGTGGGCAACGCCCCTTTTTGGGCTCAAATGTAATAGCATGTGAGGTGTTATCAAACCAATTAGGTGGGTTAATGCCGTACTGTAGCCATTCAGGCGACACTTTTAATGTTGTTGCTAGCTTTTTGGTGGACCGAGGCTGTTGTGTAATCCCATCTTCAATTTTATAAATAGCCGTTTGGGAAACACTTACTAACTCTGCTAGTTCTTCTTGGGTTAGCCCCAAATGTTCCCGTGCTTGTTTTAATCGTTTGCCAATCATGAATTATAACTTTTTGTGGTAGCGAAGTTCAAATTTAGATAGTATTATACAACTTATAGTTGTATAATAAGTTCTGATGATGGTCATTGGCAATACCAATAAAGAAATATTTTTGATCGTTATTTCCTCTGGCCTATCTATGACTGATTGTTCCTGTGTAGTAGTCGTGTTGTAAACTGTGGCATTTTTTGTTGTTTTGCTTTATTAGGAAACTGTTGACTATAAGTCAATTATATAGCTCTGTCTTTAATTTATAACCTGTGGTGAAGCACATTGAAAGGTTAAGTAAATCTAAAAGCTGTTATAACAAGGAGGGTTTAACATTTTATGGCTCAAGCAAAAGTTATCAGCTCTAAAAGAGCGGGTGACATATTTGGTCTAGTACCAAGCACAGGTGCTATCCATCACTAATGGATTAAAAAAATATCCAGCAGTAACTAGTCTGGGATTATCTACTGTATTGGGTCAACATGTCTTAGTAAAAAGAAGTGAAATGCGAAAATATCAGTTTTTTGATAGGTGGATACCTATACATTAAAAACTTGAGTTTTTTCGATAACATCAACAACAAGAGAAAAACATGGGATATACACTAACACCACAAGACTTAAATGGTACGCTTGAAGAAGTTGCCCAGGTTATTGGGGTGCCTGCAGCTATTATGTTAGCGCAACGAATGGGTGGAGCAAGAGTTTACATTCCAGAAACCTCAAGACAGGACCATCCGATTGCTTTAGCTATTGGTTTTGATAATGCAAAAAAACTAAGCGAAAAATTTTCTAGAGAATACCTGGAAATACCAAGTAAGTCAGCGTTTCGTAAAATAAGAAACAAATTGATTTGCAAACTATATATTGATGGTAAAACAGCCAATGTAATAGCGCCTTTGTTTGGTCTAACACGAAGGCAAGTATTCAATATAGTAAGTGAAGTAAAAAGACATACAATACATTAAGAGTATTGTAATAATGTCCTTTCTCTGTAGTAGAAATTTATTATAAAAATAAAATTAAGTGAAATTTTTCACCTGATCAAAGCTAAAAGTGCATATTAAAATATATAACAGAAAGCATAGAGTATTAAATGAGAATGTATTTTTATAATACTTCCTAATTATCACTATACCTAAGCCATTAACTGCTGTATATTTGAACAGCATGGAAACTTAATTGAGAAGGTATAAATAATGGCTATCAACAAAGTTCAATTTCAAAAAGGCCTGAGTTTAAACGAGTTTCTCAAACAATATGGTACAGAAGAACAATGCTTTAATACCTTATACAAATTGCGATGGCCAGAAGGTTTTCAGTGCCCCAATTGTGGATACGACAAATGCTGTCAACTCACTACTAGAAAGCTTCAGCAGTGCTATAAATGTCACCAGCAAACATCTGTAACTGCAGGTACTATCTTTGAATCAACCAAATTACCATTAAAGACTTGGTTCCAAGGGATGTATTTGATCTCCCAAGACAAAAAAGGTATATCAGCCATAGAATTACATCGCCATTTAGGTATTTCCTATCAAGCTGCCTGGAGAATGAAACATAAGCTCATGAAAGTGATGCAAGAAAGAGAAGGCACCAAGCAATTGTCGGGTTTTATTGAAATTGATGATGCCTATCTTGGTGGCGAGCGTACAGGTTGCAAAAGAGGTAGGGGAGCAGATGGGAAAATACCTTTTGTAGCAGCCGTAGAAACAACAAAACAAGGTCAACCGACACGAATTAAACTGAGCATTTTAAAAGGGTTTAATAAAGAAGAGATAACGGCTTGGAGTAGGCAGAATTTGGCCAAGGGCAGTACCGTAATCTCCGATGGACTGGCCTGTTTTAATGGTGTCATAGAAGCAGGTTGTCTTCATGATAAAATTGTATGCGGTGGTGGTCGTGCATCAGTAGAGGAACCTGAATTTTATTGGGTTAACACCATCCTTGGAAACTTAAAAAGTGCTTTACGTAGTACTTATCATGCTATTCGGGCTAAATATGCACAACGTTATCTTGCTGAATTTCAGTATCGATTTAATCGAAGATTTAGCTTAGTAGAATTTATTCCTAGGCTAGCATTTGTAGCACTGAGAACACCTCCACTACCAGGTAAGCTACTAAATATAGCTTAGGTATGATGATAATTAGGTAATACTTCATAAAACAGTTTATAAAACCGTTCTAGAAAAGGGATAAATATGAACATACCGGGACAAATAAATCCATTAGAAGAGGCCCATGTAAAGAACTGGCACTTAGATAGAACAGTTAGTATAACGCATATAGTTAGTACAGTAGCAGTTGTGGTTTCACTTTTTGCATGGGGTGGCTCAATTGATAAACGAATTGACCAAAACTCGCAAGCTATAAAACATTTAACTGAATTGCAAAAACGTCAGGAAAATAGAATTAATGAAGTGAAGAGTGAAATAAGAGGTGATTTGCAGGCTATAAATAGCAAGCTAGATAGAATGATGGAAGGGAGAATAAGTAAGTAATGTGAAATAAGGGTGATTAACTCTTTTAAAGAAGGCATGCAGGTGAAATTTATATTTTTGCTTTGGGCGTGCCTTTATCTAAAATATTAGATGAAATCTAGTATTATATTAATGTAATATTCGTTACAAATTATTTGCAGGTGTAAAGCAGGTTTTTTAATTATTAAACTCAACCATCTTGACTACTCATGATGGAAAAAATTCTTGATAGTGTTTATTATGACTGCTTAAGCAATTTTAATGAGCTTTTTTGATGGAAGCAAATTTATCATAATAGCAGATATATCAAACGTTGTTTCATGATATGTTTTTAGGATTTTGGGCCTACTGTAATAATTATCATATTTTCTAGGTCTACATATTTAGCAAAGGCTTGTTTAATGTCCTGTGTGGTTACCTTTTGAATACTTTTCATAAAATCATCTAAATAAGTTAAGGGTAGTTGGTAAAAACCAATAGAACCTAATTGACCAACTATATGACTATTGCTTGCGTTACTTAAGGGGAAACTACCTAAAATATTTTGTTTGGCATTTGTTAACTCTTTTTCGGTGGGACCTTCCTTAATGAATTTTTGAATGGTTTTTTTGATGATATTTAAGGCTTGTTCTGTTTGGTTGGCTTTAGTTTGTAGGTTAATTAGGAAAGGCCCGGCAGCACGCATTAATATAAAGCCACTGCCCACACTATACGCTAGCCCTTTTTTCTCCCTCACATTTTCAAATAATCGAGAGCCAAAGCCGCTGCCTCCTAAGATGTGATTACCCACATAAATAGCAGGGTAGTCTGGATTACCTTTTTTAAGTCCTAAAGCACCAAAATACACATGAGTTTGGCTGGAAGGAAACTCTATCTTATTTTTCAGTTGTTTGATTGATTTTGGTTCGGCAAGGACTTCTGCATGACCACCAGCATTCATTGGTGAAGTAATTTGATTAGCTAGTTGTTTTGCTTGTTGTTGAGTAATATCACCAACCATGGCAATAATTAAGTTTTTAGCTACGTAGTATTCCTTATAAAAAGTAATTAGATGATTTTTTTTAATGCTGGGAATGGATTTCTCGGTGCCTTCTTTCGGAGTACTGTAAGGGTGGTCACCATAAAGCTTTGTATAAAATGCTTGCTCAGCTAATTTACCAGGTTGTTGTTTTATATATTGTAAACTGGTCATGATCTGGTTTTTAACCCGGTTAATAGCATCATCAGGAAAGCTGGCATCAGTAACAACTTCTGTAAATAGCTTAACTGCCGGCTGAAGATATTGTTCATCAGTTAAGGTGCGTAAAGAAGCAATTGCCATATCACGATAAGAGCCATTACTAAATTGTGCGCCTAATGATTCGAACTGTTCCGCAATTTGATCATTAGTTAGATTTTTTGTGCCTTCACCTAACATGCCATTAGCCAAATAGGCTAAACCTGGTATATAAGCATCTCTTGCAGAACCAGCATCAAACACTAGGCGAATATCCAGCATAGGGGTTTCAGGTGCAGTCACAAAATAAACCTGGGCTCCATTATCGGTTTTCCACTGTTTAATTGAAATGTTTCTTTTAGGTAAGTCTTTACTGGTTAACACTTCGAGTGACTCAAAGCGTGGATCAATCATTTTTTTATCTGATTGTTGATGGGGCTTTTTAGGTGCTGTTTGCGGGTTAGGTATTGGTTGAATTTCTTCTGATGCTTTAACAACCGGTCTTGTGTTATCCTGCTTTTCCGCTGGCTTCTGTTCGAGTGGTTGTTTAGCATCAGAGGTTTTTATTTCTTTTTTAACTTGTTCCTCAATTGATTTAGCTTGTTGAGCTGGCTTTTGGTCTACAGTTACTGGTTCTAGTTTTTTTTCTGATTTTGGAATCAACTCAGGTTGTGCTCTTTGTTGTGGTTTAATCAGAGTGACCGGTTTTTCTCGTTGTTCAGGCAAATCTGGTGGAGTAGGTTTTATCTCTTTAACTGTAGGAGTAGCTTGCATTGTTGCAGTTTCTTTGACTGGCGGCGTTGTTTCTTCTTCAGAATTTTTTACTTCTTTATTTGTATTATTAGTTATTTCGGAAGCTTCGACTGGCTGTTGTATCCCAGCAGGTTCTTTGCTTAACTTATCTGGGTTAACATCAATTGTTTCTGTAAATTGTTCTTGAGCTATTGGTTTTTTGGTAGGTGTTGTATCAGGTGTTTGTTTTACAGCAACTGGCTGCTCTTGAGATTGATTAATTGTGGGTGTTCTGGTTTTGCTCTCATCTTTTTCTTCAGAGGACCTAGTTATGGCGCTTTTTTTAGCTTGGGACGCTGGTGAACCAATTAAAGTTGCCTTTGCTTCTTCATAACCTGTTTTGTGTAGTGCCAAAATCACTATAGGTAAAATAAAAACTAGCGCCCATAGTACTTTACGCTTATGTTTTTGGTTCTTTAATAAGTACATCATTTTAGGTGTAATCCTTTAGGTTTTAGTTCCGCTATAGTAAGACGTTCTCTCACTAAATATTTTTTGGCTACTTGCTGGATTTGATGTGGGGTGATGGCTTTTAATTTATCTAAATCTTGGTCGGCCAGTTGCCAATCTAACCCAATGGATTCAAGCCCACCAATAAGGTTGGCTTGTGTCCTGATAGAATCTTGTTGATAAATTAATCCTGAAATAACCTGAGCAACAATTCTGTTTAGTTCTGTTACTGTGGGGGGGGCTTGTTGTATTGCGGTTATTTCTTGCCATAAAGCATTTTCCAGGTCTTGCATGTTTTTTTGTTTTTGCCGGTTTGGAGATCCATTCAATATAAATAATGAATCGGAACGACTAAAGGCGTTATAGGAGGCGTTAGCAAAGGCGGCAACTTCTTTTCCTCGCACAATATTCTTTTGAATACGAGCGCTATAACCTCCATCTAAAACGGCAGCAAGCAACCTAAGTGCATAGGGTTCCCAAGCTTGTTTGGTGGTTTTAATAACAGGTACATTGAACCCCATTAATAACACAGGAAGCTGTGCTGGTAGCTCAACAGTCAGTCGGCGTTCACCGGGTGTATTATGCTCATAAATGGGTTTAAGCACAGGTAGTTGTTTAGGTTTGATAGGACCAAAGTACTTTTTAGCCAGTTCTAAGACTGCCTTTGGCTGTATATCACCAACCACCACGATAACTGCATTATTGGGGGCATACCATTGTTGATACCAATGTCGTATATCTTCGCTGGTCATGGCTTCTAAGTCCCGTTGCCAGCCGACAATAGGATTTTTGTATGGGCTAGTTTGATGAGCGGTGGCGAGAAAACGCTCATAAGTTAATGATGTAGGCTTGTCGGTGGTGCGTAATCGACGTTCTTCCATTACCACTTTAATTTCTTTACTAAACTCCTGGTCATCAATAATCAGGTTTTGCATCCGTTCGGCTTCAAGCTCAAAACTAACGGGTAGTCGCTCTGCACTTAGCATTTGGTGATAGCTCGTTGCATCTTTGCTAGTAAATGCGTTTTCCTGAGCGCCGATTTTAGACATGATGCGTGAAAACTCGCCTGTCTTCAGTTTTTTGGTGTTTTTAAACATCATGTGCTCCAGCACATGGGATACCCCTGTTAGCCCAAGAGGCTCGTAACTGCCACCTACTTTGTACCACACCATAGATACAACAACTGGGGCTCGATGGTCTTCTCGCACAATCAGCTTTAGTCCATTATCAAGTAAGAACTCGTGAGTAGCAGTTGTTTTGGCTGTGGCTAAAGTAGCTGACAGGCTTAGCCATGTTACAATTACTAGTGTTTTAAGCGAGTGCTGGATCATCAAACGATTCCTTAAGTCAGTGATTTTTCGTACCCCCAAACAATGAGAAGTGTTACGATATCCAGTATAGATTTATCAAACCGATACAGCTGCTAAGTGCTCAAATTTAGCCAATACAAAGGTTATAAGACCTGATTTGTTGTTTTCATTGGGCGGCAGCAAGCTTTTAAACCTGGGAATCACCCCGCAAACTATAGATTACGTAATAAGATATGTTTGGTTCACGTAAAGGGAAGAAAACAGCTTCCGATTCTGCGGCTAGCCCTGAAGAGCAAACCGTAAACACTAGTCAAGATAAACCAAAGAAGCGCTTTTGGCAGTTTGGTCGTAAGCATAAGCTGGAAGATAATGTAGAACAGGTTAAACAGGAACAGTCACCAACTGCCGAACAAACAGTAACCAGTGCTGATTCTGCAGTAGATTCGTCAACAACAAGTACTACTCAGCTTGTTGAAGGGAAAGCCGTTGTAGAGCAAACGACTAACGATGCAACTCAGAGTCCTGTAGAGGCAACTATTGCCGAAACTAAAGTTGCGGAGACAAAAGAAGTCTCGGTTGGAACTCAGCCTAAAACTGACCCACTAGCTCAAGCCAGTCAACCACTTGCAGCTGATGACGTTAGCAAACCAACACCAGAGCCTGTGCAAGCTGCAGTAGCAGAATCCTTACCTGAAGCTGAAGAGCCAGAAAAGCCAAAGAAAACTGGCTTTTTTGCACGGATGAAAAAGGGGCTGACTAAAACTCGCTCTAGTTTTGTAGAAGGGGTGACCACGCTCTTTATTGGTAAAAAAGAAATTGATGATGATCTGCTGGAAGAGCTGGAAACTCAGCTATTACTTGCTGATGTTGGTATAGCTGCTACCAATGAAATTGTTGAAGGCTTAACCCAACGAATTAAGTATAAAGAATTGGATGATGCTGATGCCTTATTAAATGCGCTGAAAAAAGAGCTGCGGACACAGCTTGAGCCATCAAATGAGCAGCTGATTATTGATACTACAAAGCAGCCATATGTCATCCTGGTGGTTGGAGTGAATGGGGTAGGTAAAACTACCACCATCGGTAAGCTGGCCAAACGACTCCAGCAGGAAGGTCAAAAAGTGATGTTGGCAGCCGGAGATACTTTCCGTGCTGCAGCTGTGGAGCAATTGCAAGTATGGGGCGAACGCAATGAAATCCCTGTAGTTGCCCAACACACAGGAGCTGACAGCGCCTCAGTAATTTATGATGCCGTTGAGGCAGCTAAAGCTAGAGGGGTTGATGTATTGATTGCCGATACAGCGGGCCGCTTACATAATAAAGACAACTTAATGGAAGAGTTGAAAAAAGTTAAGCGTGTTACTCAAAAATTAGATAACACAGCACCCCATGAGGTGATGCTAGTTGTTGATGCCTGCACAGGTCAAAATGCACTAAGTCAGGCTAAGCAGTTTAACCAGTGGATAGACCTGACAGGAATGGTACTCACCAAGCTAGATGGTACCGCCAAAGGTGGTATTGTTTTCGCGCTTGCCCAGGAAATGAAATTACCTATTCGTTTTGTGGGGGTAGGTGAGCAAATAGATGATCTCAGGCCATTTAGTGCGGATGAATTTGTTGATGCACTGTTTGATATGGAAAAGCTAGCGTAAAATATAAATTATTTTATTGCTAATCTAGACCTATGGGTTTAAAGCAAAAAGGCTTAGAGATTAGTAAAGTATAATAATATGTGTGAAACCAAAGACTGTAATTCTAAAGAGTTTGTGTCTTGGTTTCATATATGTGACAGCAGAAATCTGTAGTCAAATAACTATATTTCATTAAAGCTTTTAATGAAATTTTCAAATTGATCAATAGGTTGTGGTTTACTATAAAAAAAACCTTGTAATAAATCACAATTATTATCAACTAAAAAATTTCTCTGTTCCTCATTTTCAACGCCTTCGGCAACAACTGACATATTAAGGTTGTGAGCCATAGCTATAATTGTTCTTACAATTGATGCATCTCGTTCATTATGAATTACATTATCGATAAATGACTTGTCAATTTTTAATGTTTCAAATGGATATTCTTTGAGGTAGCCTAAAGAGCAGTATCCTGTTCCAAAGTCATCAATAGCAAGTCCTACATCCATTCCTTGGATAACTCTATAGTCCGTATTACCTTCTTCCACACTTTTAATAAGTGTATCTTCAGTTATCTCAAGTTCTAGCCAGCTTGGACTGATATCGTATTTCATAAACATATCCAATAAGTGCTGTAGAACTTCTCTTTTTACAAACTCTTTTCCTGAAACATTAACTGATATTTTTATTAAAGGAAAATTGTTATTTTTCCATACGACTAACTGTTGCAATACCGTTTCTCTGGTCCACTTTCCTATATCTATGATGAGGTCGCTTTTCTCTGCTATAGGTATAAATTCACCAGGTGAAATTATACCTTTTTCTGGATGTATCCAACGAATTAGTGCTTCTGCTCCTGAAATACGCCCCGTTTTGAAATCAATTTTAGGTTGATAATAAAGAGAGAACTCGTTGTTTGTTAGAGCATTACGAATACCGCTTTCCATTTCTAACTGAGCACATGCTATTTTATTCATTATGTCTGAATAAAACATGTAGCAATTTCTCCCCGATTTTTTAGCGTTATACATTGCTGTATCAGCTTTTTGTATAAGCTTTTCTGCGGTGTCTTTTTTATCAATTAACACAGCAATTCCAATACTGCTAGTTATATAGATTGGCTGTTTATTTAAATACATGGGTTTAGAAAATGCATTCAATATTTTTTTTGATATATTTATTAGCTCTATAGAGTCGATATCCCCTTCAATTAGTAATGCAAATTCATCTCCTCCTATTCGTCCAAATACATCACTTTCTCTAACTATACTTTTAACCCTATCAGATACTTGTATTAGTAAGTGATCGCCGATAGAATGGCCATATGTGTCATTAACTTTTTTAAAATCATCTAAATCAAAGTAAAGGATTCCAAGGCTCTTATTATTACGCTTAACTAATGCTATAGCATGTGAGGTATATTCGACAAACATCCGACGATTGTAAAGGCCTGTTAGTGAATCATAACTGGATAATTCGGTTAGTTTTTGATTAGATAGCTTTAGCTTTTTTGTTAGCTTCATTAATTTAGATATAAGCTGAGCTTTTTCTAAAGCATTTTTGACGGAAAAAAGTAATCTATCAGAGCTATTGAGTGGCTTGTTAAAAAAGTCAAAAATACGGTATTCTTGTAATAAGCTATATGCATTTTCTAAACTGCCATGGCCAGTTAGTACTATAACAGGATGGGTCAAACTGATTTTTCTAATGTGAGCAAGTAAAGCCATGCCATCCATACGAGGCATTTTTAAGTCTATAATTAAAAGATCGAATGATGATGGTTGCTGTTTAAACTTTTCTAATGCCTCAACACCATCACATGCTTGCTCAGTTGTATATTCTTCTGTACTTAGTATTTCACACAGAATTTCACGTATGAGGGGCTCATCATCAACAATTAATATATTAGGGTTGCTAGTATTCGTTGTAAGGCCATTGGTATTTTCTTCTCTGAGTAAGTTAGACATATAATCGCCTCACGTATCATTAAGCCTAGTAAACCATCTATTAAGCAATTAGTTCTAGCTTGCATTTTGAGCTGGCAGTTCAATTTGGAATGTAGTGCCTTTTCCTGTTGTACTGCGAACGGATAAATTACCGGCTCTTCGCGTCTTTGCGTGGATCGTCTGATTTATGTACAATGACGACCAGTCCACAGAATCGATGATTTTACTGCACGACATATGTTCACAAAACGTTCAAACTCGCTCAACATTACACCCGAATTATTAGGTTTATCTGACGTTGAAGTGGTCAAGGTACGCTCTAATTTATCAGCACGGGAAATTACCATCGAGGTAAAAAGTACACGAGAGAGCGTGCCTTGCAGAGTCTGTAATAAGCCTACAAAAGGGCATGGTTTGGGGCGGATGTTACGGCTACGGCATTTGCCCATGTTTGGCAAAAACACCTTCATTGAAATAACCCCTCGCCGCGGCCTGTGTGCGAATTGTGATGGTGACCCTACCACGACAGAAACACTCGATTGGTATGAGGTCAATGCTAAAATGACTAAACCCTTTGAACATCACCTGTTGTTTGAGTTAGTCAATTCCACTGTTGCTGATGTGAGTCGTAAAGAGTCAGTCGACTACCACGTAGTTGAAGCATTAATTGATCGCTACGTAGAATCAGAAATTAATTATTCTATTATTCAAGATTTGGGTATTTTAGGGATTGATGAAATTAGTCTGAAAAAAGGCTACCGTGATTTTGTGACCCTGATTACCTATCGAGTGCATGATCAGGTGCACCTGTTGGGAGTAGTAGAGGGGCGAGAAAAAAGGGATATCATCAGGTTTTTGCGTACAATACCTCGCCGTTTACGGAAGACGATTCGAGCGATTTGTTGTGATTTATATGAGGGTTACATGAATGCTTGTAAAGCAGTATTCAAAGATAAAGTACCCATCGTGGCGGATCGTTTCCATGTTAGAAAACTATATCGTAAAAGCCTCATTAATTTGCGAAAATCCGAGTTAAGTCGACTAAAGAAGCTACTAACACCGACAGAGTATACTGCCTTAAAACCAGCCATTGCTTTACTACGAAAACAAAAAGATCATTTTACGGAAGCGGAAAAGCCAATTGTTGAAAAGCTGTTTAAGCGGTCACCTAAACTGAAGCTAGCCTATCAATTTAGCCGTGAATTAAGTGCTATTTTCGATAGCCATATAACGCCAGAAATAGCCAGAGATAAAATAACCGAGTGGATTGCTGAGGTCACTGATTCTGACCTAACCTGCTTTGATCATTTCATTAAAACCTTAGTGAAATACCAGCAGCCAATCACGAATTATTTTATTGGTCGTCACAACAGTGGGTTTGTAGAAGGTTTTAATAATAAGGTGAAAGTATTAAAGCGTCGGTGCTATGGGTTGTCCAGTCCCAAAAAGCTCTTTCAGCGGTTAATCATTGATACGATGGGGTTAGATCGGTTTGCTCCAGGCATGCTGGCTTTTTGATCATTCCACGCAAAGACGCGAAGAGCCAAATAATACCTCTTTTGTAGTATTATGTTCTACCCCTAGGAATCCATATAGAGCCTTAAATATACTTATCCAACCGAACAAAAAAAATATATAAATTATTTTTGGTTGTTTAAAAATAGTTCACAGACTTAACTATAGGGTTGCAATAAAGTAACTATGTACTTACTCACTGTACTCAATGATGGTTGAGACTTCAAAAGAGTGCTTGTATAATAGTTAATACAATATAAAAAAAACTTATTAATAATAATAAACTAAGCTGATTTTTTTCAGCAATTATTGGATGACAATATGAAAAAAATAGACACCCTTTTTCTCGCTGTATTACTTTCCTCGAGCTTTAATGTTGCCGCAAATGAATCAACAATGAACTTAAACGGACCCTCAAAGAATGGAACCAACAATCAATATATTGCCGCCGTTGCCTGGAAGCAAACCGCAGCAGAATACAGAGCACTATATTACCAAGGCTATACTCTTGCAAAACTCCGTGTGCAAGATGCGCTTAAAACCCGTAAAAAGGGTGATAAGCCCTTAGCAATTGTAACTGATTTAGATGATACCGTTTTACTACCACTTGCTTATTGGAGCATATTGATGAAGCAAGGTAAAGACTTCTTTGATGATCCCACTTGGGATGCTTGGGTACCTCTCAACCAAATGACCCTTGCTCCTGGTGCTGCTGACTTTTTTAAATTTTGTGAAAAAAATAATGTAGAAGTATTTTATGTTACAAGCCGAAATCAAGGTAAGCCTACTTATGAAATTGCTATGTCAAATATAAGGCATGCTAAATTACCTAATGCAGATACAGATCACTTAGTTGTTCTTAGTGATACATCTAATAAAGAGAAACCACAAAGTAAAATCGAAAAAACTCATAATATTATTGCATTTTTAGGAGATAACCTTAATGATTTTTCGAGAAAGTTTTATTCATCAAATACAGAAGAAAGACTCTCATTAATGGAAGAAGAAAAGCACCAGTTTGGGAAACGTTATATTATTTTTCCAAATCCAACTGATGGGCATTGGCTCAAAGCAATTTTTGGCGATTCAGAGCCACCTGCAAGCGACAAAAATAGAAAAATATTTCTAGAATCTACAATAAAAGTTCTAAGTAAATAATCCTCCTTCTTAGAAGGTGGTTTTTCTTTTGGACCTTAAAAGGTGGCATCAGCTTGCCCTATTAGAAGGTGAGCATGCCATCCCCCATAGAAAACATAACTAACTAAATATCAAATTATTTTTGTCGCTTTTCAAGCTGTTCTTGATATCTAACATAGTTTTTAATCATTTCTTCATTTAAGCCAACTGTATCAACACAATACCCTTTAGCCCAAAAATGATTGCCCCCTTAAGGCCTCTTTTTCGGCTCTTCGCGTCTTTGCGTGGATCGTCTGATTTATGTGCAATGACGACCAGTCCACAGAATCGATGATTTTACTGCACGACATATGTTCACAAAACGTTCAAACTCGCTCAACATTACACCCGAATTATTAGGTTTATCTGACGTTGAAGTGGTCAAGGTACGCTCTAATTTATCAGCACGGGAAATTACCATCGAGGTAAAAAGTACACGAGAGAGCGTGCCTTGCAGAGTCTGTAATAAGCCTACAAAAGGGCATGGTTTGGGGCGGATGTTACGGCTACGGCATTTGCCCATGTTTGGCAAAAACACCTTCATTGAAATAACCCCTCGCCGCGGCCTGTGTGCGAATTGTGATGGTGACCCTACCACGACAGAAACACTCGATTGGTATGAGGTCAATGCTAAAATGACTAAACCCTTTGAACATCACCTGTTGTTTGAGTTAGTCAATTCCACTGTTGCTGATGTGAGTCGTAAAGAGTCAGTCGACTACCACGTAGTTGAAGCATTAATTGATCGCTACGTAGAATCAGAAATTAATTATTCTATTATTCAAGATTTGGGTATTTTAGGGATTGATGAAATTAGTCTGAAAAAAGGCTACCGTGATTTTGTGACCCTGATTACCTATCGAGTGCATGATCAGGTGCACCTGTTGGGAGTAGTAGGGGGCCAGTGGAAGAACCCTCGAAAATGACGAGTTAGTAAATAATAATCTTAGGATGCAGTAAAATTTAGCGTACAGACTGGTAATGACAGCTCGGCAGTAAACCCTCGAATTATTTCCTGTAGCCTAAGTCAGACAAAAGGGTTTGGTATTCACTTTTTTGAACCATTGTTGTCTGGCCAACCGACACGGGCAAGCGTATCGATGAGCGTAGTCCGCTTAACGCCGAAGTTTCTACAGACAGCTGCCTTGGACATACCACTATCTAGAGCAGTAATAATGGCCTCTAGTTTTTCTCCTGTGATAGCCAGTGGTCGCCCGCCGACACGTCCACGCCGCTTAGCTGCCGCCAAACCAGCAATGACACGCTCGCGTATCAAGCTGCGCTCGTACTGTGCCAGTGCGCCAAACACTTGGAATAGCAACTCACCAGATGCCGTGGTGGTATCCATTCCCTCAGTCAAAGAACGAAAGGAGACCTTTCGCTCTTGTAACGTGTTAATGATAGTCAAGAGGTGCGACAACGATCGACCAAGCCGGTCAAGCTTCCAAACGATCAGTACATCGCCAGGATTTACAAATGCCAGGGCTTTTGATAACCCAGGTCGATCATCTTTAACACCAGAAGCATGGTCTTCGAACAGAAACCGCTCATCTACGCCAGCCGCCAGCAACGCATCGCGTTGTAGATCAGTGTTTTGGCGATCAGAGTCAGATGATACGCGCATGTAGCCTACAAGCATATGCGGAAAACCCATAGTTTATGATTTCCGTATAGTATATGATATCGACAGGGTTTTCCGTACATTTCTTAGCATACAAAAAGAGTAATTTTTTTCTAAATGTTGTGCCGACCGGAAAACAACTGTTTCCCGACAGCTTCAGCTAAAGTACCAGTGGCCCTTGTGGGTAGGAGTAAAATAGTTACTTGTGATGGAAGACACTAAACGCATCCACCTGTTATCCCGCTCGGAAGTCGAAGAGCTTTATGTACGGCCAATATTTAATACGCATGAACAAAAGTTATATTTTTCACTAAGTGAGTCAGAGAAACAAGTGTTGGCCCAGTATGCCAACACAAAAACATGTGTATATTTTATACTTCAACTAGGGTATTTCAAAGCTAAACAGCAATTCTTCAATTTCACCTTTGATGAAGTCAAAAACGATGTCCAGTTTATCGTAAACACCTATTACAGTAGACCAGTCTCGAAAATGTTCACTGGGCGTATTTCTCGTGACTATGTTCGAATTCAACGCCAGGCGATTCTTTATTTATTCAGCTATCGCAATTGGACATCGGATTTTACACCTGAAATACAAGCTCATGTTGGTGATTTACTGCATTACTATCCTAAAGGGCATAGTGCCTTCCGCCAGCTATTAGCCTACTTTGATCACCAAAAAATTATTATACCTTCCTATACGACACTTCAGGATATTTTCAGTCGAGCATTTTCTGATGAGGAAAATCGATTAAATACCATCATTGCATCAATACCTACGTCAATGAGTAATCAGCTTGCTGACCTGATTTATCGGGATGATGGTATTACTACACTTAACATTATCCGCGCTGATCAAAAGGACTTTCAATACACAGCAGTCAAAACAGAAGTGGACAAAGCCTTGCGCATCGAGAAACTGTATACCTTTGCCAAAAGATTTATTCCTTTACTAAATCTATCAAAAAATGCGGTTCGTTATTATGCTGATATTGCTGAGCAATACACAGCGTCTCGATTAAGAAGGCTGAGTCAACCTCAGCAGTGGTTGCACACCCTCTGTTTTGCTTTTCACCGTTATCAGCAAATAATAGACAACCTGATAGTTAGTTTTAACTATCATACCCGAGCGATCATGGATGCAGGTAAAGCCTACGCTTCGATAGCTCAAATGGAACACAGCTCTAGTATCGTCACTAATTTTCCAAAACTGGCTAAATTCCTGAAGTGGTTTCCAGCTCGAAGTTCGAGTATGACTCAAGAAGAGTTAAATGAGGTGGCCTACAGTATCTTACCCAAAGAGCAATTTTCGGCTTTGGCCGAATTTCTGGATGGCAAATCCTTCGATAAAAAAGCTGCTTTATGGGAATACTACGCTAAATCATCTCGGCTTTTTTCACTGTACCTTCGCCCTATTTTCACGACAGTGACGTTCGAATACTACAAAGACAACAGCTATATTGGCGGGTTGATTGACGTGTTGAAATCACATTACGCCAGAGGGAAAAGCCCATCAGACTTGAAGATTTACGATGATCTTGGATTTACTGTGCCGAAGAGCATGGTTAAATACTTGAAGCGAAAGCCAACCGATACCCATATTGATCCATACCTCTTCGAATTTTTTATTTACCAGAAAATTTATCATGAAATTGATCGGGGCAGATTATACTGCAATGACAGTATTTCCTATTGCGATATCGATAATGACTTAATTGATGACAAGCTGGTAGACAACGTAGAAAAGATCGCTGCAGATTTTGGCTATCTCAAAATACCAATTTATTGCGATCAACGACTTGATGATGTACTTCAAGAACTCAATGATGCTTGGGAGCGAACTACCTGCAATATCCAAGAAAATAATAATCCTGGATTTAGCATTAGGGAAACCAAAACTGGGTTGCAACACTGGAGCCTACTACATGACAGCACTGAGAAGCTGGACGATGCATTCTTCAAAAACCTTCCCAAAGCTGAAATAGCCAATATCGTGATGTTCATTGGCGATCGAATTGGTATGTGGAACGGATTTACCCACATGAAAGACCGCTATGCCAAGCGGAAAAAACCACTGCCTCAGGCAATAAACGCTTGCTTATTATCGGAAGCCTTTGGGTTTGGTGCTTTAAAAATGGCGGACATGTCAGACTTAGAGCTTAATCAGTTGCGATCAACTCGGGAGGATTTTATTCGTATCGATACACTGTGTGCAGCTAATGATATTGTCAGTAACTACATTCATTTGCTGCCGATTTTTAAACAGTGGAATTTAATGGATGAAAAGGTGCTGGCTGACGCTGATGGGCAAAAATTTATGACTACTGATAGCACTATTCAATCACGCTATTCCAGAAAATACCTAGGTAAAGGTCGAGGTATATCCCTCTATACACTGATCGCTAATTACGTTGCTGTGAATGCAAAAAACATCGGTTTGAATGAGTATGAAGGCCACTCACTTTACGACATGATATACAACAATAAAACTGATATTGATATTCACATGGTGACTGGTGACAACCACTCACTAAACAAGCTGAACTTTGTAGCGCTGGACTCTATTGATGTAGATTATGTCCCTAGTATTAAAAATGTACGGGAAGCTGCTGACAATTTATATGCTGCTCAACCCTTAGATTACGATACTAGCGTTATCAAGCCTAAAGGAGTTATTAACGTTGAACGCATTCGTTCTCAACGGCGGGGTGTGATGCGGGTATTATTGTCCCTGATAATGCAAGAAAACACCCAAAGCAATATCATTCGAAAGCTCAACTCCCATTCACGCTACGCCAGGTTAAAAGCCGCACTGTTTGAATATAACACTATTTTTAAGAGTATCCATGTGCTTAACCTGATTGATGACATGCAACTCCGAAAAGCAATTCGAACCGCAAGAAACCGAACTGAAGCTTATCATCAGCTACAAAACAACATCAGAAAAACCTACAAAGGCGTATTCCAAGGCAAAAAAATTGTCGAAAATCGCATCAGTGCCCATGCTGCTAGGCTAGTTGCCAATTGCATCATTGCATATAACAGCATGATCCTGAACTCAGTGCATGAGAAAATGTTAGCCAATGGTGCGTCTCAAAAGGCTATTGATGAATTTATCCGAGTATCGCCCATTGCTTGGACGCACATGCTATTTACAGGCCGTTATAGCTTTAAGAAAAGTAACGGAAAAATTGACGTGGAGGCTATGGCGCAGATTCTGGAGAAGCATGTAAAACAGCTCTTTTGGAGAGACAGTCAATCAGACTTGAATATATCAGAAGACAGTAAAGAAGCTCAGTTATTACTCGAACTTTAATCAATTATCCCATGCACTCGTCATTTTCGAGGGTTCTTCCACAGGACCCCTAGTAGAGGGGCGAGAAAAAAGGGATATCATCAGGTTTTTGCGTACAATACCTCGCCGTTTACGGAAGACGATTCGAGCGATTTGTTGTGATTTATATGAGGGTTACATGAATGCTTGTAAAGCAGTATTCAAAGATAAAGTACCCATCGTGGCGGATCGTTTCCATGTTAGAAAACTATATCGTAAAAGCCTCATTAATTTGCGAAAATCCGAGTTAAGTCGACTAAAGAAGCTACTAACACCGACAGAGTATACTGCCTTAAAACCAGCCATTGCTTTACTACGAAAACAAAAAGATCATTTTACGGAAGCGGAAAAGCCAATTGTTGAAAAGCTGTTTAAGCGGTCACCTAAACTGAAGCTAGCCTATCAATTTAGCCGTGAATTAAGTGCTATTTTCGATAGCCATATAACGCCAGAAATAGCCAGAGATAAAATAACCGAGTGGATTGCTGAGGTCACTGATTCTGACCTAACCTGCTTTGATCATTTCATTAAAACCTTAGTGAAATACCAGCAGCCAATCACGAATTATTTTATTGGTCGTCACAACAGTGGGTTTGTAGAAGGTTTTAATAATAAGGTGAAAGTATTAAAGCGTCGGTGCTATGGGTTGTCCAGTCCCAAAAAGCTCTTTCAGCGGTTAATCATTGATACGATGGGGTTAGATCGGTTTGCTCCAGGCATGCTGGCTTTTTGATCATTCCACGCAAAGACGCGAAGAGCCGATGTTTTTGAGTTGCACTTGTTAGTTGAATCCACGGTTTCATTACTATATATTAATATTCTTTATTCCATACTTTATAAAAATTTTCTTAGCAACTCCTTGTTCTCGAAAACGAATTAATTCTTGATTAATTTTAACCAACAATTGTAAGGACCTTGGAGACTGCTTCGAAATAATTCCATAGTAAGTTTTGTAAAATTTATCAAATACAATATAGCCTATACTTGGCGGAAGAAAATTATTTTCAATTAAACTTCTACCCATTATTGGCTCGATTTCACTCGGAAAAAAATCACATCTCCCTTTGTCTAACATATTAAGAACTTGCTTGGCCTTATAAACTCTTCTTATTTTAAGTACATTAAAATTAGCATAATTATACCCTAAAATACCACAAATAGAATATTTATTTAAATCAGCAATTTTTATATGAGGTATTCTTTCGTATGTATTTCTCGAGAAGAAAATGCCTTGGTTTAGTCGGTATAAAGGAACTGTGTAATAACTATATTTAGCTCTTTCATCTTTATAACTTGCATCCCAGGTCATTTCACAAACATTATTTTTACCAAACCTTGATATTTGATAGTGAACTCTACTCCATGCTAAATATTTAATTTCATAACTAAAACCACTTTTTTTTAATGAACTCAATATTAATTCTGTAGCTATCCCAATTGTTACTTTTTTATTGACTTCCCATTAACCCTTTCATAGTATGTAAATGGAGGCCATTCATTACCATCACCCAAACATATTTTTACCGGGTTGCAGTGTGCTAATGGTATAAAAATAAAGATAAAAAATTTAAAGAACGCTTTTTTTAAAAACAAAATATAAATCTCTCTAATACATCTATAAAAAACAAAATTAATGATAATTTTTACTAAAAAGGCGATAATGACAGTCAGTTTAAACTTAAATATCTCTTTTTGATAGATTCAACCAATTCTTCATTGGATAATACTTTTTCTAAAGCTTTTTGATGTTCTAGTATAATACTGTCACTAACCGACTTATTAAAGGCTATGTGGTTTCCTTTGCTATTAGGCCGTGGAATATCTACTATTGACTTTATAGTATCTGGGTTTATATTATTCTTTTTCATTAAAGCACTTGCAGTAATAAAATTATATGGAATAGCATCAACTTGATTATTTTGTAGTTTTTTTATCATCGATAGAAACTTAGTTGAATAACTTAAATTTTTCTTTGGTACATTTCTTGCTAATAATAGGCTTTCTGCTGAGTCATCTCTGATAACAGCATATTTATATTTAAGAAAATCAGCATCTGAGCTAATGCTTACATTATTTGGGTTACTTTTTAATACTATCAAACTTGTCGTACCTCCAACTAAAGGACCAACCCATTTAAATAATTCTTCTCGTTTAGTAGTTCTAGATGTAGTAAATAGAGCTGTTTTCTCAGTAGTATCTTTAGTTGTTCTATAAGCTCTTACCCAAGGTTGTAGTTTTATATCTTTTCTACTCTTTGAGCTACCAAGCAGTTTAAACATTTCAACTAAAATGTCTACATTAATTCCAACAACATTACCTTCTTCATCCTTAAAGTTATATGGAGGGTACTCTTCAGTTAGATATGTAATTCCTTCGGTAGAGTCAGCAAATGAGTTTAAACAGATTGTTATCGTGAAAATAAATAAAAATGATTTCATAACTTAACCTCTCATTTAAAAATCATTTTACACTAGGTAGTTGATACTGCTTACTATAATTGTTCATAATTAAATCATACGTACCATTTTCTTTTATTTTTTCAATTCCATTATTTATTTTCTTTAAAGTTGTTTCAGATGTGGAAGCCTTGCTAAGCATGAGATGAACATCTCCTGTTTTTACTATAGAGTTAGGAAGAATTTTTATTTTATCTTCTAGTTTATTTTTCTTGATCTTAATTAATTCTGTTGGAATATAGGATATATATCCATCAATTAACTTGGCTTGCAAGGCTTTTCTATTTTTAACTACCGTCTTATTTCTCTTGATTTTGCTCCCCATTCTCTCTATAACACCATCAACTTTTGGTCCGTAAATATTACTCAAACCTACTCCAAGTAAAAAATCATATTTACTTAAATCTTCAATTTTTGATATTTTGAATTTTTCATATTTAAGATCCTCGCTTCTTATAAAAATAGCAATATATTCACTTCGATATGGAGAACTAAAGTTTGCATACTTTTCTCTTTCTTTACTGAAAGAGGCTTGAAGAGTAAGATCAATTTTACCAATACTCAACAATGATAAATTTCGTTTCCACGATAATGTATTTAAATCTTCAATGACTGCTTCACAGTCTACAATTTTTAATGCTGAGTTTAAAATTTCTATATCAATACCCGAAGGTGCTTTAGCACTTCCCAATATAAATGGCTCACTTAAACCTGTCCAAGCATATGTCAATTTCCTATCACAGCCAGCTTCATTACTTACAATAGATATATTTTTTTTATCGTAATATATCCAAACTATAGTAACAACAGCTATTAAGAATAAAGTTATTATATATTTTAAGTACTTCATATATAAATTTTAAACTCTTATGAATGAAACTATACTGGTAACTTATTAGTTAACATAATTATATAAGTCAATTTTTTTCATGTTTAAAGTGACTAACAGGCAAAGGGAAACTATCGGCTCTTCGCGTCTTTGCGTGGAATGATCAAAAAGCCAGCATGCCTGGAGCAAACCGATCTAACCCCATCGTATCAATGATTAACCGCTGAAAGAGCTTTTTGGGACTGGACAACCCATAGCACCGACGCTTTAATACTTTCACCTTATTATTAAAACCTTCTACAAACCCACTGTTGTGACGACCAATAAAATAATTCGTGATTGGCTGCTGGTATTTCACTAAGGTTTTAATGAAATGATCAAAGCAGGTTAGGTCAGAATCAGTGACCTCAGCAATCCACTCGGTTATTTTATCTCTGGCTATTTCTGGCGTTATATGGCTATCGAAAATAGCACTTAATTCACGGCTAAATTGATAGGCTAGCTTCAGTTTAGGTGACCGCTTAAACAGCTTTTCAACAATTGGCTTTTCCGCTTCCGTAAAATGATCTTTTTGTTTTCGTAGTAAAGCAATGGCTGGTTTTAAGGCAGTATACTCTGTCGGTGTTAGTAGCTTCTTTAGTCGACTTAACTCGGATTTTCGCAAATTAATGAGGCTTTTACGATATAGTTTTCTAACATGGAAACGATCCGCCACGATGGGTACTTTATCTTTGAATACTGCTTTACAAGCATTCATGTAACCCTCATATAAATCACAACAAATCGCTCGAATCGTCTTCCGTAAACGGCGAGGTATTGTACGCAAAAACCTGATGATATCCCTTTTTTCTCGCCCCTCTACTACTCCCAACAGGTGCACCTGATCATGCACTCGATAGGTAATCAGGGTCACAAAATCACGGTAGCCTTTTTTCAGACTAATTTCATCAATCCCTAAAATACCCAAATCTTGAATAATAGAATAATTAATTTCTGATTCTACGTAGCGATCAATTAATGCTTCAACTACGTGGTAGTCGACTGACTCTTTACGACTCACATCAGCAACAGTGGAATTGACTAACTCAAACAACAGGTGATGTTCAAAGGGTTTAGTCATTTTAGCATTGACCTCATACCAATCGAGTGTTTCTGTCGTGGTAGGGTCACCATCACAATTCGCACACAGGCCGCGGCGAGGGGTTATTTCAATGAAGGTGTTTTTGCCAAACATGGGCAAATGCCGTAGCCGTAACATCCGCCCCAAACCATGCCCTTTTGTAGGCTTATTACAGACTCTGCAAGGCACGCTCTCTCGTGTACTTTTTACCTCGATGGTAATTTCCCGTGCTGATAAATTAGAGCGTACCTTGACCACTTCAACGTCAGATAAACCTAATAATTCGGGTGTAATGTTGAGCGAGTTTGAACGTTTTGTGAACATATGTCGTGCAGTAAAATCATCGATTCTGTGGACTGGTCGTCATTGTACATAAATCAGACGATCCACGCAAAGACGCGAAGAGCCGTTGTTTTTGCTTAAGCCCTCGATGTTCACGCCAGACCTTTACAGGGTTTTCACCATCCAGCAGACGAGTTACAACAGCATCAG
This sequence comes from Spartinivicinus ruber, assembly GCF_011009015.1. Classification (NCBI taxonomy): domain Bacteria; kingdom Pseudomonadati; phylum Pseudomonadota; class Gammaproteobacteria; order Oceanospirillales; family Zooshikellaceae; genus Spartinivicinus; species Spartinivicinus ruber. The sequence goes on along the minus strand of NZ_CP048878.1, from coordinate 6,042,922 downwards.
GCACTAGCTCTGTTTCACCATTTTTAATGGCCTTTTTAATCTCGTCATACTCTTTAATATTGGCTAGCTCTTCAAATTTTGATGGCATTTACCCTTGCTCCATGACTAACGCAGACTCAACGACATATGCTTGACCTATGCCAAATCATGACATATGCTAGGCATATACCAATATTGAAGCAAAAAGGGTAGGTACTTACTATGCCTGATAGAACTGCCAAGCTATTCACCAATGGGCGGAATCAAGCCGTTAGGCTGCCAAAGATGTTTGAGTTTAGCGGTATTGACGAAGTCTTTATCCGCAAAGAAGGTGATTCAATCATATTAACACCTAAACGAAAGTCGTGGCTTTCCTTTGCTGAATTACCAGCCGCTGATGATGACTTTATGGCTGAGCGCGCCGATATAATGGAAACAAATAGGGTTGAGTTCTAATGCTGTACATGCTTGATACAGATATGTGTAGTTACATTATTAGAAAGCGCCCTATCTCAGTACTGGAAACCCTGCAAAAGCAGTCTGAATTCGGGGCTAGCATTTGCATTTCTGCTATTACTTATGCAGAGCTTTTGCTGGGGGCTGAGCGTTCTCAAGCGCGAGAAAAACACTTAAATTTAATTCATGGCTTAATTGAGCGAATAGATAAAGTGTTGCCTTGGAATGCTCAAGCGGCTGAGTCATTTTCTACATTACAAGCCTATTTATTTTCTCAAGGTACACCAATAGGCTCAAATGACACTATGATAGCAGGTCATGCCTTAAGTGTTGATGCGATGCTTGTGACAAATAATCAGCGACATTTTAGCAAAGTGCCTGATATTAAATTAGACAACTGGAATTCAAAGTAGGCGGATTATCCCGCCTTAACTACACCCTTATGGACAAAAAACAATTTGACGAACTTCTGGCCAGCATCCATGAAGCCGATGATATAATCAAAGGCAAAAAGAAAGCAGAAGATGTACTCAAAAAGCTGCTTTCAGACAGCCCCAAAGATAGTCTAGTAACTGGTGATGATCGAGACTGGCTAGACATGAAGCCAGAGGGCAGAGAAGAATAAGCCAGCATTTGTTACACGGTAACAAGATCAACATGCTATATCCAAACAAATCCTGTACCCTAACTTATGAGCTATATCGACAAGCTCATCCAAGTTAAAATCCCCCATATTGCCATTTAAAAGCACACTTACTGCTGTATGGGAAATATTTAGCAACCTGGCTGCGTCAGTATTAGTTAGCTTACGTCGTTTAATTTGTTCAGTAATAGCACTAGTTAAAGCAGACCTCAGCATATAGTTTTTGGCTATTATTGGGTCATCATTAAGGAGTTCTCGCCAAACACTGGCAGTATCTGAAGTGTCTATCGTTACTTGAAACTCTGGCCTTACGCAATCGGGTATAGAATTTTGCCCTCGGTATTTACTGACATCAACCTCAACCATAAACCAAAAGCCGTCTTTACAGTCTTCATCATCAAGGTGCTGCTCTACTGCGGTAGGGCTTGGTATTTCCTGGCCATCTTCAATCAGCAAATCAAAATGTCCAGTAAAAGCGCTTTTAGCATCCTTGATACAATCCTCAATATCCTTACCAGCAAAGAACAATCCAAATACTCCAGGCGCAAACCCGCCAACCGCGCCATTTTCATCGGTATGAATATAAACAGGGTATAATGCTAATTTACTTTTTCTCTCTTCTTTCAAGTCATCAAATCCTTGTTTTATTTCTTCAAACAGCATCATTTTAACGCTTCCAGCTCTATGTAGTTGTTGCTATACAGGTCAAGTATACCATTGCGTACAAGATTAAGTACAAGTACAATAACAAGTACAATGCATAGAAAGGTGTTATTATGGACACAATCAGTTATTCAGCCTTCAGAAGTAAGCTAGCTGGGACTTTAGACAAGGTTAACGATGACCATACGCCTGTCTTGATTACCCGCCAGAATGGCAAACCGGCTGTCTTGATGTCTCTGGAAGACTTCAAATCTTATGAAGCCACAGCTTACCTTATGGCTAGCCAACGTAATGCAGAGCGCTTGAATCAAGCCATTGCTCAAGTTGAAGATGGTAAAACGGTTGAGCGTGGATTGATTGAAGAATGATTCTATCTTGGGCAGAACTGGCTTGGGAGGATTATCTATATTGGCAGCAAACAGATAAAAAAACGCTCAAGCGGATTAATACTCTCATTAAAGATATAAAGCACCAGCCGTTCGATGGCTTAGGCGACCCAGAACCACTAAAACATAACTGGTCTGGCTACTGGTCTCGGCGGATCGATAGAGAGCACCGCCTAGTATACAAGGTAACAGACACAGCTATTATTGTTGTTCAGTGTCGTTATCATTACTAAGCAAGGCTATTGTTAGCAGATGCTTTCTCAGTTTACCTTAACTTTCTGCTTGTCCCATGTCCTAGGACACGGGACAACGAAAGGCATTGAAGCTTACCTGCACTACAAACTACACCAACTTAGAACTAACATACCTATTCAAACTAACACCAGATTCAGCCGTTCTCATGGCTAGGAAACTCAGTGCACAAGCCTACATACTCCTGATCTTCCTCAGACCAAGTAACCCTATATGTGTAATGTTCGTGATTAATCATTCTCTAAACCCTCTAACTTTGCTATTGCTACAAACCCCACCTGATTTGATTGAGCTTAGTGAAAGTGCCGTAAACCTGTGCCCAGTGCTGGCGGGGAGCAGTCACCTTTTTGAGGTGGGAGGCTTGACGGGCACTTAATCAAAATATATAATTTAAAATATATATTTTAAAGGAGAGTGACATGCAAATCACTGCATCACAGCTACAAAGCCAGCACAAAGCGCTCATAGATGCGCTAAAGCGCGGTGAGCTAGTAGAGATTACTTATCATGGTGAGGTTTTAGGGGTGGTTCATCCCAAATCATCAAGCATTAAGCCTATAGAAGCAGATAAAGAGGCTGATGCTTTTTTTGGTATGCACGGTGACAACACCACTTCAGTTGAACAAGTTGAGGATGAAATACGCCAACTACGAAAAGGAAGAAGGGCGCGTTTAGATGATATTTGATACCAGTATTCTGATTTATGCGGCTCGTGGGTATGAAGCAGCTAAAAGTATTATCTTAAATACACCAGAACGGGCTATTTCAGCTGTTACCTACATGGAATTTGTGCCATTTTGCCGCAATAAACAGGAACTAAAGCACTTTGAAAAAATGCTAGAAAATCAGCAATTCAAAATCTATGAAATTGACCCACAAATTTCTATCAATGCACGCAGCTATACAAAACAGTTTGCGCTTAGCCATAGTGTAGAAATGGGCGATGCTTTAATTGCCGCAACAGCTGTTCGCTATGGTGAAACACTATGCACAACCAACCTAAAGCACTTTAAGCCTATTTCTGGTATTGAGTTACAGCAATTTTCTGTTGAATAACTGCTACCCTGCTCTACTCATCAGGATTTTAAGCGGCCTGATCTTTCGGATCTTCGCGTCTTTGCGTGGATCGTCTGATTTATGTACAATGACGACCAGTCCACAGAATCGATGATTTTACTGCACGACATATGTTCACAAAACGTTCAAACTCGCTCAACATTACACCCGAATTATTAGGTTTATCTGACGTTGAAGTGGTCAAGGTACGCTCTAATTTATCAGCACGGGAAATTACCATCGAGGTAAAAAGTACACGAGAGAGCGTGCCTTGCAGAGTCTGTAATAAGCCTACAAAAGGGCATGGTTTGGGGCGGATGTTACGGCTACGGCATTTGCCCATGTTTGGCAAAAACACCTTCATTGAAATAACCCCTCGCCGCGGCCTGTGTGCGAATTGTGATGGTGACCCTACCACGACAGAAACACTCGATTGGTATGAGGTCAATGCTAAAATGACTAAACCCTTTGAACATCACCTGTTGTTTGAGTTAGTCAATTCCACTGTTGCTGATGTGAGTCGTAAAGAGTCAGTCGACTACCACGTAGTTGAAGCATTAATTGATCGCTACGTAGAATCAGAAATTAATTATTCTATTATTCAAGATTTGGGTATTTTAGGGATTGATGAAATTAGTCTGAAAAAAGGCTACCGTGATTTTGTGACCCTGATTACCTATCGAGTGCATGATCAGGTGCACCTGTTGGGAGTAGTAGAGGGGCGAGAAAAAAGGGATATCATCAGGTTTTTGCGTACAATACCTCGCCGTTTACGGAAGACGATTCGAGCGATTTGTTGTGATTTATATGAGGGTTACATGAATGCTTGTAAAGCAGTATTCAAAGATAAAGTACCCATCGTGGCGGATCGTTTCCATGTTAGAAAACTATATCGTAAAAGCCTCATTAATTTGCGAAAATCCGAGTTAAGTCGACTAAAGAAGCTACTAACACCGACAGAGTATACTGCCTTAAAACCAGCCATTGCTTTACTACGAAAACAAAAAGATCATTTTACGGAAGCGGAAAAGCCAATTGTTGAAAAGCTGTTTAAGCGGTCACCTAAACTGAAGCTAGCCTATCAATTTAGCCGTGAATTAAGTGCTATTTTCGATAGCCATATAACGCCAGAAATAGCCAGAGATAAAATAACCGAGTGGATTGCTGAGGTCACTGATTCTGACCTAACCTGCTTTGATCATTTCATTAAAACCTTAGTGAAATACCAGCAGCCAATCACGAATTATTTTATTGGTCGTCACAACAGTGGGTTTGTAGAAGGTTTTAATAATAAGGTGAAAGTATTAAAGCGTCGGTGCTATGGGTTGTCCAGTCCCAAAAAGCTCTTTCAGCGGTTAATCATTGATACGATGGGGTTAGATCGGTTTGCTCCAGGCATGCTGGCTTTTTGATCATTCCACGCAAAGACGCGAAGAGCCGCCATTTTCATCGGTATGAATATAAACAGGGTATAATGCTAATTTACTTTTTCTCTCTTCTTTCAAGTCATCAAATCCTTGTTTTATTTCTTCAAACAGCCTCATTTTAACGCTTCCAGCTCTATGTAGTTGTTGCTATACAGGTCAAGTATACCATTGCGTACAAGATTAAGTACAAGTACAATAATAAGTACAATGCATAGAAAGGTGTTATTATGGACACAATCAGTTATTCAGCCTTCAGAAGTAAGCTAGCTGGGACTTTAGACAAGGTTAACGATGACCATACGCCTGTCTTGATTACCCGCCAGAATGGCAAACCGGCTGTCTTGATGTCTCTGGAAGACTTCAAATCTTATGAAGCCACAGCTTACCTTATGGCTAGCCAACGTAATGCAGAGCGCTTGAATCAAGCCATTGCTCAAGTTGAAGATGGTAAAACGGTTGAGCGTGGATTGATTGAAGAATGATTCTATCTTGGGCAGAACTGGCTTGGGAGGATTATCTATATTGGCAGCAAACAGATAAAAAAACGCTCAAGCGGATTAATACTCTCATTAAAGATATAAAGCGCCAGCCGTTCGATGGCTTAGGCGACCCAGAACCACTAAAACATAACTGGTCTGGCTACTGGTCTCGGCGGATCGATAGAGAGCACCGCCTAGTATACAAGGTAACAGACACAGCTATTATTGTTGTTCAGTGTCGTTATCATTACTAAGCAAGGCTATTGTTAGCAGATGATTTCTCAGTTTACCTTAACTTTCTGCTTGTCCCATGTCCTAGGACACGGGACAACGAAAGGCATTGAAGCTTACCTGCACTACAAACTACACCAACTTAGAACTCACATACCTATTCAAACTAACACCCGACTCAGCCGCTCTCATGGCTAGTAAACGGTGCTGCTCTGGCGGAATGCGAACCATAAACTTACCGCTGTATGCTTTCTCTGAGATTGGCTCTGGCACTGTCTCGCCATTTTCCTTCATATCAGCAGCAACGCTTTTAACTAGGCTGCAAATGCCTTCTAGTGCATTCATACGGCTTTCATCCAGATATGAAAGGCTAGGAAACTCAGTACACAAGCCTACATACTCCTGATCGTCCTCAGACCAAGTAACCCTATATGTGTAATGTTCGTGATTAACCATGCTCTAAACCCTCTAACTTTGCTATTGCTACAAACCCCACCTGATTTGATTGGGCTTAGTGAAAGTGCCGTAAACCTGCGCCCAGTGCTGGCGGGGAGCAGTCACCTTTTTGAGGAGGGAGGCTTGACGGGATGCCAATTAAAATATATAATTTAAAATATATATTTTATGGGGTAGCAACATGCAAATCACAGCATCACAGCTACAAAGTCAGCACAAGGCCTTGATTGATGCCCTCAAGCGCGGGGAGTCTGTCGAAATTACGTACCATGGCGAAGTGCTTGGAGTCGTTCACCCTAAAACTACCAGCCTCCAGGTGCCTAGCGCTAACAAAAACGTTGATGCATTTTTTGGTATGCATAGTGACAACACCACTTCAGTTGAACAAGTTGAGGATGAAATACGCCAATTGCGGAAAGGAAGAAGGGCGCGGTTAGATGATATTTGATACCAGTATTCTGATTTATGCGGCTCGTGGGTATGAAGCCGCTAAAAGTATGATCTTAAATACACCAGAACGGGCTATTTCAGCTGTTACCTACATGGAATTTGTGCCATTTTGCCGCAATAAACAGGAACTAAAGCACTTTGAAAAAATGCTAGAAAATCAGCAATTCAAAATCTATGAAATTGACCCACAAATTTCTATCAATGCACGCAGCTATACAAAACAGTTTGCGCTTAGCCATAGTGTAGAAATGGGCGATGCTTTAATTGCCGCAACAGCTGTTCGCTATGGTGAAACACTATGCACAACCAACCTAAAGCACTTTAAGCCTATTTCTGGTATTGAGTTACACAATGCCGCTATAGATGGAGAATTCCGCGAAATCCGTTAAATGGGCTCTGAACCCTTCAAAATCTTTGTCTGAATACAGTAGTGGTATTTTATTTTCAATACAGAATGTGGCAATCATACAGTCAATCGTTTTCCTGACTGTAATACCCTTCTTCCTTAAAGTTCGGTAGTTTTCGGCACTCTTAATGGCAAGGTGCTGGTTACACAAAGGATAAATATCAAGTGCTGTGAGTAGCTCTTTAGCTTTTTTAAAGTTTTTATCTTGCCGAAAACCTTGGAGTATTTCAGCCAGGATTAAATCACCAATCACCACTATGTCAGTAGATAGTAGGTTGTCTAATTTGTCAGTGTGGGCAGTTTTTTTACCATTGAAGTAGTCAATCCAAACGCTTGTATCAACAAGAACCACTAATTAGTCCTCATCTCATCTAGATCACCTTCCCAGTTTAGTTTGCCGCGAAACTGCTTAATCTTCTCTTGCTGCTTAAGTTTAATAAGCATCTTCAAACCAGCTTCTACAGCATCCTTTTTGGTCTTCAAGCCAGTAATCTTAAGAGCTTCAGCCATTAAGTTGTCATCAATATTGATGTTGGTCCGCATTGCTATTTACCTTTAATGTGTATGCTTTAATAAAATTATACACATCAAAGGCATGACAAACAACTTACTTGGTTGATTACTAGTCAAGCTATAATTTGACATCCTCCCCGCCATCAAAGGACGGGGTTTTACGCACTTTCTGCTAAAATATAACTTTTAAATTATATAACTTTGAAGTTATACTAGACTTAAACTAATAGTAAGATGGGTACCTATGTGGAAGGTTGTTACCGTAGATGAGTTTGACCAATGGTTTTTGGGACTTAACGAGGCTGAACAGGTATCTGTATTGACTGTTATTAAACTGCTTGAAGTTCGTGGGCCTGAACTAGGCCGACCTTATGCAGACACTTTAGAAAGCACTAAGGAAGTCAAAAACCTGAAGGAGCTAAGAACACAACATCAAGGCAGGCCATATCGCATATTCTTTGCCTTTGACCCCAAGCGGCAAGCAGTATTGCTTTGTGGTGGAGATAAAACAGGCGATAAACGCTTTTACAAACGGATGATTCCAATAGCAGAGGGTGAGTTCTTAAAACACTTAGAAAAAGAAGAGCTGCACTAACCGGAGGGTTTGAACATGGCAAAACCATTATCTGAATTACTAAAACAGGTCTCACCTGAAGTGCAGGCAAAAGCCTCTGCTAAAGCAGCTGAGCTACTTACAGAGATGACTCTTGCAGAGCTTCGCCAGTCAAAAGACATTACCCAAACTGAGCTAGCAGAAGCCTTAAGCACAACACAGCCTAATATTGCTAATGTAGAGAAACGGTCAGACGTTTATCTGTCTACCCTTCGCAACTACCTTCATGCGCTAGGTGGTGAATTAGAGGTAGTGGCGCGTTTTCCTGATGGTTCAGCAGTAGCTATTAACCAGTATGACAACAATCACACGACATGATAATTCCATATCCGTCCTAGGACACGGGACAACGGTATGTTTCGGCTGTGTGAGATCTAAGGGGTTAGAGTCATGTACAACCCTTGATCACTGGTTCTGTCGGTGGGCTTTTGTTAGTGTTGGCAAGCCTTGTACTGGCCATAACAGACAAAGTGCGGCTCTTCGCGTCTTTGCGTGGATCGTCTGATTTATGTACAATGACGACCAGTCCACAGAATCGATGATTTTACTGCACGACATATGTTCACAAAACGTTCAAACTCGCTCAACATTACACCCGAATTATTAGGTTTATCTGACGTTGAAGTGGTCAAGGTACGCTCTAATTTATCAGCACGGGAAATTACCATCGAGGTAAAAAGTACACGAGAGAGCGTGCCTTGCAGAGTCTGTAATAAGCCTACAAAAGGGCATGGTTTGGGGCGGATGTTACGGCTACGGCATTTGCCCATGTTTGGCAAAAACACCTTCATTGAAATAACCCCTCGCCGCGGCCTGTGTGCGAATTGTGATGGTGACCCTACCACGACAGAAACACTCGATTGGTATGAGGTCAATGCTAAAATGACTAAACCCTTTGAACATCACCTGTTGTTTGAGTTAGTCAATTCCACTGTTGCTGATGTGAGTCGTAAAGAGTCAGTCGACTACCACGTAGTTGAAGCATTAATTGATCGCTACGTAGAATCAGAAATTAATTATTCTATTATTCAAGATTTGGGTATTTTAGGGATTGATGAAATTAGTCTGAAAAAAGGCTACCGTGATTTTGTGACCCTGATTACCTATCGAGTGCATGATCAGGTGCACCTGTTGGGAGTAGTAGAGGGGCGAGAAAAAAGGGATATCATCAGGTTTTTGCGTACAATACCTCGCCGTTTACGGAAGACGATTCGAGCGATTTGTTGTGATTTATATGAGGGTTACATGAATGCTTGTAAAGCAGTATTCAAAGATAAAGTACCCATCGTGGCGGATCGTTTCCATGTTAGAAAACTATATCGTAAAAGCCTCATTAATTTGCGAAAATCCGAGTTAAGTCGACTAAAGAAGCTACTAACACCGACAGAGTATACTGCCTTAAAACCAGCCATTGCTTTACTACGAAAACAAAAAGATCATTTTACGGAAGCGGAAAAGCCAATTGTTGAAAAGCTGTTTAAGCGGTCACCTAAACTGAAGCTAGCCTATCAATTTAGCCGTGAATTAAGTGCTATTTTCGATAGCCATATAACGCCAGAAATAGCCAGAGATAAAATAACCGAGTGGATTGCTGAGGTCACTGATTCTGACCTAACCTGCTTTGATCATTTCATTAAAACCTTAGTGAAATACCAGCAGCCAATCACGAATTATTTTATTGGTCGTCACAACAGTGGGTTTGTAGAAGGTTTTAATAATAAGGTGAAAGTATTAAAGCGTCGGTGCTATGGGTTGTCCAGTCCCAAAAAGCTCTTTCAGCGGTTAATCATTGATACGATGGGGTTAGATCGGTTTGCTCCAGGCATGCTGGCTTTTTGATCATTCCACGCAAAGACGCGAAGAGCCGATAGTTTCCCTTTGCCTGTTAGTCACTTTAAACATGAAAAAAATTGACTTATATAATTATGTTAACTAATAAGTTACCAGTATAGTTTCATTCATAAGAGTTTAAAATTTATATATGAAGTACTTAAAATATATAATAACTTTATTCTTAATAGCTGTTGTTACTATAGTTTGGATATATTACGATAAAAAAAATATATCTATTGTAAGTAATGAAGCTGGCTGTGATAGGAAATTGACATATGCTTGGACAGGTTTAAGTGAGCCATTTATATTGGGAAGTGCTAAAGCACCTTCGGGTATTGATATAGAAATTTTAAACTCAGCATTAAAAATTGTAGACTGTGAAGCAGTCATTGAAGATTTAAATACATTATCGTGGAAACGAAATTTATCATTGTTGAGTATTGGTAAAATTGATCTTACTCTTCAAGCCTCTTTCAGTAAAGAAAGAGAAAAGTATGCAAACTTTAGTTCTCCATATCGAAGTGAATATATTGCTATTTTTATAAGAAGCGAGGATCTTAAATATGAAAAATTCAAAATATCAAAAATTGAAGATTTAAGTAAATATGATTTTTTACTTGGAGTAGGTTTGAGTAATATTTACGGACCAAAAGTTGATGGTGTTATAGAGAGAATGGGGAGCAAAATCAAGAGAAATAAGACGGTAGTTAAAAATAGAAAAGCCTTGCAAGCCAAGTTAATTGATGGATATATATCCTATATTCCAACAGAATTAATTAAGATCAAGAAAAATAAACTAGAAGATAAAATAAAAATTCTTCCTAACTCTATAGTAAAAACAGGAGATGTTCATCTCATGCTTAGCAAGGCTTCCACATCTGAAACAACTTTAAAGAAAATAAATAATGGAATTGAAAAAATAAAAGAAAATGGTACGTATGATTTAATTATGAACAATTATAGTAAGCAGTATCAACTACCTAGTGTAAAATGATTTTTAAATGAGAGGTTAAGTTATGAAATCATTTTTATTTATTTTCACGATAACAATCTGTTTAAACTCATTTGCTGACTCTACCGAAGGAATTACATATCTAACTGAAGAGTACCCTCCATATAACTTTAAGGATGAAGAAGGTAATGTTGTTGGAATTAATGTAGACATTTTAGTTGAAATGTTTAAACTGCTTGGTAGCTCAAAGAGTAGAAAAGATATAAAACTACAACCTTGGGTAAGAGCTTATAGAACAACTAAAGATACTACTGAGAAAACAGCTCTATTTACTACATCTAGAACTACTAAACGAGAAGAATTATTTAAATGGGTTGGTCCTTTAGTTGGAGGTACGACAAGTTTGATAGTATTAAAAAGTAACCCAAATAATGTAAGCATTAGCTCAGATGCTGATTTTCTTAAATATAAATATGCTGTTATCAGAGATGACTCAGCAGAAAGCCTATTATTAGCAAGAAATGTACCAAAGAAAAATTTAAGTTATTCAACTAAGTTTCTATCGATGATAAAAAAACTACAAAATAATCAAGTTGATGCTATTCCATATAATTTTATTACTGCAAGTGCTTTAATGAAAAAGAATAATATAAACCCAGATACTATAAAGCCAATAGTAGATATTCCACGGCCTAATAGCAAAGGAAACCACATAGCCTTTAATAAGTCGGTTAGTGACAGTATTATACTAGAACATCAAAAAGCTTTAGAAAAAGTATTATCCAATGAAGAATTGGTTGAATCTATCAAAAAGAGATATTTAAGTTTAAACTGACTGTCATTATCGCCTTTTTAGTAAAAATTATCATTAATTTTGTTTTTTATAGATGTATTAGAGAGATTGGCTCTTCGCGTCTTTGCGTGGAATGATCAAAAAGCCAGCATGCCTGGAGCAAACCGATCTAACCCCATCGTATCAATGATTAACCGCTGAAAGAGCTTTTTGGGACTGGACAACCCATAGCACCGACGCTTTAATACTTTCACCTTATTATTAAAACCTTCTACAAACCCACTGTTGTGACGACCAATAAAATAATTCGTGATTGGCTGCTGGTATTTCACTAAGGTTTTAATGAAATGATCAAAGCAGGTTAGGTCAGAATCAGTGACCTCAGCAATCCACTCGGTTATTTTATCTCTGGCTATTTCTGGCGTTATATGGCTATCGAAAATAGCACTTAATTCACGGCTAAATTGATAGGCTAGCTTCAGTTTAGGTGACCGCTTAAACAGCTTTTCAACAATTGGCTTTTCCGCTTCCGTAAAATGATCTTTTTGTTTTCGTAGTAAAGCAATGGCTGGTTTTAAGGCAGTATACTCTGTCGGTGTTAGTAGCTTCTTTAGTCGACTTAACTCGGATTTTCGCAAATTAATGAGGCTTTTACGATATAGTTTTCTAACATGGAAACGATCCGCCACGATGGGTACTTTATCTTTGAATACTGCTTTACAAGCATTCATGTAACCCTCATATAAATCACAACAAATCGCTCGAATCGTCTTCCGTAAACGGCGAGGTATTGTACGCAAAAACCTGATGATATCCCTTTTTTCTCGCCCCTCTACTACTCCCAACAGGTGCACCTGATCATGCACTCGATAGGTAATCAGGGTCACAAAATCACGGTAGCCTTTTTTCAGACTAATTTCATCAATCCCTAAAATACCCAAATCTTGAATAATAGAATAATTAATTTCTGATTCTACGTAGCGATCAATTAATGCTTCAACTACGTGGTAGTCGACTGACTCTTTACGACTCACATCAGCAACAGTGGAATTGACTAACTCAAACAACAGGTGATGTTCAAAGGGTTTAGTCATTTTAGCATTGACCTCATACCAATCGAGTGTTTCTGTCGTGGTAGGGTCACCATCACAATTCGCACACAGGCCGCGGCGAGGGGTTATTTCAATGAAGGTGTTTTTGCCAAACATGGGCAAATGCCGTAGCCGTAACATCCGCCCCAAACCATGCCCTTTTGTAGGCTTATTACAGACTCTGCAAGGCACGCTCTCTCGTGTACTTTTTACCTCGATGGTAATTTCCCGTGCTGATAAATTAGAGCGTACCTTGACCACTTCAACGTCAGATAAACCTAATAATTCGGGTGTAATGTTGAGCGAGTTTGAACGTTTTGTGAACATATGTCGTGCAGTAAAATCATCGATTCTGTGGACTGGTCGTCATTGCACATAAATCAGACGATCCACGCAAAGACGCGAAGAGCCGAAAAAGAGGCCTTAAGGGGGCAATCATTTTTGGGCTAAAGGGTATTGTGTTGATACAGTTGGCTTAAATGAAGAAATGATTAAAAACTATGTTAGATATCAAGAACAGCTTGAAAAGCGACAAAAATAATTTGATATTTAGTTAGTTATGTTTTCTATGGGGGATGGCATGCTCACCTTCTAATAGGGCAAGCTGATGCCACCTTTTAAGGTCCAAAAGAAAAACCACCTTCTAAGAAGGAGGATTATTTACTTAGAACTTTTATTGTAGATTCTAGAAATATTTTTCTATTTTTGTCGCTTGCAGGTGGCTCTGAATCGCCAAAAATTGCTTTGAGCCAATGCCCATCAGTTGGATTTGGAAAAATAATATAACGTTTCCCAAACTGGTGCTTTTCTTCTTCCATTAATGAGAGTCTTTCTTCTGTATTTGATGAATAAAACTTTCTCGAAAAATCATTAAGGTTATCTCCTAAAAATGCAATAATATTATGAGTTTTTTCGATTTTACTTTGTGGTTTCTCTTTATTAGATGTATCACTAAGAACAACTAAGTGATCTGTATCTGCATTAGGTAATTTAGCATGCCTTATATTTGACATAGCAATTTCATAAGTAGGCTTACCTTGATTTCGGCTTGTAACATAAAATACTTCTACATTATTTTTTTCACAAAATTTAAAAAAGTCAGCAGCACCAGGAGCAAGGGTCATTTGGTTGAGAGGTACCCAAGCATCCCAAGTGGGATCATCAAAGAAGTCTTTACCTTGCTTCATCAATATGCTCCAATAAGCAAGTGGTAGTAAAACGGTATCATCTAAATCAGTTACAATTGCTAAGGGCTTATCACCCTTTTTACGGGTTTTAAGCGCATCTTGCACACGGAGTTTTGCAAGAGTATAGCCTTGGTAATATAGTGCTCTGTATTCTGCTGCGGTTTGCTTCCAGGCAACGGCGGCAATATATTGATTGTTGGTTCCATTCTTTGAGGGTCCGTTTAAGTTCATTGTTGATTCATTTGCGGCAACATTAAAGCTCGAGGAAAGTAATACAGCGAGAAAAAGGGTGTCTATTTTTTTCATATTGTCATCCAATAATTGCTGAAAAAAATCAGCTTAGTTTATTATTATTAATAAGTTTTTTTTATATTGTATTAACTATTATACAAGCACTCTTTTGAAGTCTCAACCATCATTGAGTACAGTGAGTAAGTACATAGTTACTTTATTGCAACCCTATAGTTAAGTCTGTGAACTATTTTTAAACAACCAAAAATAATTTATATATTTTTTTTGTTCGGTTGGATAAGTATATTTAAGGCTCTATATGGATTCCTAGGGGTAGAACATAATACTACAAAAGAGGTATTATTTGGCTCTTCGCGTCTTTGCGTGGAATGATCAAAAAGCCAGCATGCCTGGAGCAAACCGATCTAACCCCATCGTATCAATGATTAACCGCTGAAAGAGCTTTTTGGGACTGGACAACCCATAGCACCGACGCTTTAATACTTTCACCTTATTATTAAAACCTTCTACAAACCCACTGTTGTGACGACCAATAAAATAATTCGTGATTGGCTGCTGGTATTTCACTAAGGTTTTAATGAAATGATCAAAGCAGGTTAGGTCAGAATCAGTGACCTCAGCAATCCACTCGGTTATTTTATCTCTGGCTATTTCTGGCGTTATATGGCTATCGAAAATAGCACTTAATTCACGGCTAAATTGATAGGCTAGCTTCAGTTTAGGTGACCGCTTAAACAGCTTTTCAACAATTGGCTTTTCCGCTTCCGTAAAATGATCTTTTTGTTTTCGTAGTAAAGCAATGGCTGGTTTTAAGGCAGTATACTCTGTCGGTGTTAGTAGCTTCTTTAGTCGACTTAACTCGGATTTTCGCAAATTAATGAGGCTTTTACGATATAGTTTTCTAACATGGAAACGATCCGCCACGATGGGTACTTTATCTTTGAATACTGCTTTACAAGCATTCATGTAACCCTCATATAAATCACAACAAATCGCTCGAATCGTCTTCCGTAAACGGCGAGGTATTGTACGCAAAAACCTGATGATATCCCTTTTTTCTCGCCCCTCTACTACTCCCAACAGGTGCACCTGATCATGCACTCGATAGGTAATCAGGGTCACAAAATCACGGTAGCCTTTTTTCAGACTAATTTCATCAATCCCTAAAATACCCAAATCTTGAATAATAGAATAATTAATTTCTGATTCTACGTAGCGATCAATTAATGCTTCAACTACGTGGTAGTCGACTGACTCTTTACGACTCACATCAGCAACAGTGGAATTGACTAACTCAAACAACAGGTGATGTTCAAAGGGTTTAGTCATTTTAGCATTGACCTCATACCAATCGAGTGTTTCTGTCGTGGTAGGGTCACCATCACAATTCGCACACAGGCCGCGGCGAGGGGTTATTTCAATGAAGGTGTTTTTGCCAAACATGGGCAAATGCCGTAGCCGTAACATCCGCCCCAAACCATGCCCTTTTGTAGGCTTATTACAGACTCTGCAAGGCACGCTCTCTCGTGTACTTTTTACCTCGATGGTAATTTCCCGTGCTGATAAATTAGAGCGTACCTTGACCACTTCAACGTCAGATAAACCTAATAATTCGGGTGTAATGTTGAGCGAGTTTGAACGTTTTGTGAACATATGTCGTGCAGTAAAATCATCGATTCTGTGGACTGGTCGTCATTGTACATAAATCAGACGATCCACGCAAAGACGCGAAGAGCCAATATAATTAGTCTAATATTTCAAGATGAGATGCGATAATAGGCCAACAACTATACTCCAGAGCAAACAGGAACTGATTAAAAATTAATTGGGGTTGATAAATATTAGCTCAAATACAAACTAACAGGCCTCTGTAGAAAATTGGGTAGCTGTACGATCAGATATGAGTTAGTACAAATTAGCGCTGAAAAATCAATTTTATGCTAATTATTATTATTCAATAGATTAGTGTCTGTCAAAAAAATATCACTATTCGCCATACAATATAACAAAAAATTGACCTTCTCTTTTTTTATTGAAACAGTTAATTTAATTTAGTGACTGAATTTTACTTTTTATTAGAATTATTTCACATCTTTTAATCCTTCGCGTATCAAAAAATAGTCAACATGATATTTTGATTACTCCAAAGTTAGTGAGAAGGAAAACAACCTCCCCATCCCAAAAAATAAAGCTTTTTAAAATAGGAATTTATAAATGGCTAAAAATATTTATGCATTGCCTATATTTATAGGCATGCTATCTGCTCCTTATTCTTTACTTTCAAGTGCCGAAACAACAAGCTCCATCGGCGATCGTGTTTGGGCTGACAGAAATGCAAACGGTATTCAAGAAACCGGAGAGGCGGGTGTAGAAGGAGTCGCTGTGGAACTGGTTCAGTGTGAATTGGAAGGTGCTGTTGCTTCTACATTTACAGATGGAGAGGGTTACTATAGCTTCAATAATATTGAAGCGGGATCTTATAAAATAGTTTTTAAGCCTTCTCAAGGAGAGTTTGTTACAGAGCAGAATCGTATTAAGCCTAACATACAAAAAGTTGAGTTAAAAATTACAGTGCGACAGGACTGGGGAAGTCGCTCTTATCAAGGTACTGCAAAAGGAATTTTTGAGCTTATAGATAAAAGTGGCAACGTTGTTGCCAGTAAAACATGGGAAAAAACCCGTAACACTGGAAACTCATATCTAGATAATAATAATGAAACTATTACGTTAGCCGGACAGGGAGAAGGGTTAACACTACGTATTCGTGACAATGGTAGCAGCGGTAGTACTTGGGGAGATGACTGGAGTGTCAAGTCTTTACTTCTCAATGACAAAAAAGTGGACCAGGTTATTCATTGGAAAGAGATGGGCGTTGAGGTTGATAGTAATATCATTGCCTACGGAGCATATACTAGAACTGGCTTTACCTTTAATTATGCAGGTAAAAAAACATTATCGAGTAGCGCTATTACCATCCCGCTGGGTGACGATGAGGGCTCTCTAGAAAATAGTGATAACGATCATTTAAATAGCGATGTCATATCTGAATCAGGTGAAACCGCTTGTTTTAACCTACAAGCAAATGAACATAAAAAAGACATTGATGCTGCGTTGCTTGTTGAAACAGAAGTGCCTGAAGAAGGAGATGGAATAAGTATCATAGGGGATACCGTATTCAATGATACCAATGGTAATGGCCAACAAGATGGTACTGAAACGGGTATAGAGAATGTTACTGTCAATTTATTTTATCCAGACAATACCTTGGCTTTGACAACTAAGACTGATAAAAATGGTAATTACCGATTTGAACTAACAAGCCCTGGCTGTTACAAAGTTGACGCTGTTAAGCCAGATAATTATGAGTTTACTTTGCCACAAACAGGGTCATTTTCTAATATTTGCTTATCTGGTGGTGATGAAAGAGATGACATTGATTTTGGATTGAAGAAAAAGCCTGAAAATGTATGTCTAGAACTTAAGGGGCCAACCACTATTTGGGAGGGTGGCTCAGGCTCCTATCAGTTAGTCACTTCCACACCATCTGAAAAAGATGCTTATTACCAAGTAAGGTTTAGCAATGGTTCAGCCAGGTTTGTAGGAAACCAACCAGGCAAAGAGCGTCAAGATATTATGTGGGGAGGCTATTATACAGTTACCCAAAAAACTTGTTGGTGGATTTTCTGTAATGAGCGTAAATGGAATGTCTATAATCGAGTACCTAATGGCACTTATACTACCAGCAATCGTCCAATGGTTGGGCCTAAAGATGCTACATGGGATTTTTCAGTGTTTGATAAAGGACGCTATAGCAACACAAATACTGTACAAGTAAAAATCCCTGCAGGCAGCACTACTTCCCCAATTATCCGAGTAAATGCATGGCGAGAAAGGATTACTATTGATAATGAAATTCATAACAGAAACTCTGGTAGAGAAGGCCGCGAAACCTTTTATGCTAGTGTGATAAATCCTCCTAAAAACAACTCTTGTAAAACCCAGACTACCGTTGGAATCAACGACTCGCCATATATTACTGCGGTAAGCCCAATTGGACTTGACTTAAATAATGATGGGAAAATTGGCGTAACAGGCGATTCTACCAAGAAACTAAAAACTAATGGTATTATTGGTAAAACTGTTCAATTTGATATTGATAGTGATGGGGCACTTGAAACTATCGAGTGGTTTGCTGGGGATGGAGATGGCATTCTAGTGGACAACAAAGATGGTAAAGCCTCAACCAATATGAACGGTAGTCGATTATATGGCGATGATAATGGACGTTATCAACACGGATTCAATAAACTAGCCTTGCTTGATAAAAATAAAGATGGTCGCTTAACAGGTGATGAACTCATCGGAATCCAATTATGGGTAGACAATGGCAATGCTATCGTCGATGAGGGCGAGTTAAAAGACTTGGTGCATTATGACATTATCGCCATTAGTGTTGAGATGTCCCCTGCTGATGGTTACATGCGCTCTACTGCATTAACGTCAGAAGGAAAAAACATTATGACAGAAGATGTGTGGTTTAAAATGTCTAAGGAGAATACTCAATAAACTATAACTGGCAAAAATCCTATATTGCTAAGGCCTAAAAAGGCCCTAGCAATATAGATCATCTAATTAGTAAAAGAGTGTTGTTAAACTATGAATATCAAAGCCAGTATAATTATCTCTAGTGCACTATCTGTTGGTTTAACCATTGGCCTATTAACGAGTAATTATCAAAGTCTTTTTTCAACAAAAACAGTAACAACTGTTAATGCCGGATCTCCAACGCTTGAGCAAACACATCCAGATCAAACCCAAGAAACATCCTTTGTTACTCATAAGCAAAAACAACTAAAGCAAAACAATAATAACAAAAGTGATCTAAATAAATTTCAAAGCATCGACCATGAAAGGTCACAAATTTTAGAGAAAGTAACTATCGTAGAAAATGGTAATCTAGTGCATAACTACCCAACGGAGTCTGAGGATAAACCTTCACTTCTCGATATAATATCACCAGCTTCCAAACAACTGAAAACAGTAACAAATTACTCTTTCCCAGAAATAATTGATTTGGGTAATAATGAATATACGCTAGCGAGTATAGGAGAAGCACTACCAGGTATATCTAAGTATAGAAAAGTGAACTCCCAAGAAAATAACGCCTCTCTTCATACCAGAGTTAATATTGGCGATACTGTGGCTATTAAATATAACATGTATAGCTGGAAGTCAGGTAAAAAAGTAGAGAGTACTCAAGATCAGTTTGGTGGGCCATTGGAGTTAGTTGTTGGTAGTAAAAAAGGCCAAGTGACCATACCAAAATTTTTGAATAATACAATAATGGGAAGTCGTGTTGGTGAACGTTATCAAGTGGTTTTTGAAACAGGAATGAAAGATTTACCAAATTATTTAGATAAAGACGATGCCTATATATTAGTAGTCGATATAGTTAATAAGAACTAATGTATTTACAAGCCGTAGCAGGCTCAATCTGACTTCGTGAAGACTTTTGGCTCTTCGCGTCTTTGCGTGGAATGATCAAAAAGCCAGCATGCCTGGAGCAAACCGATCTAACCCCATCGTATCAATGATTAACCGCTGAAAGAGCTTTTTGGGACTGGACAACCCATAGCACCGACGCTTTAATACTTTCACCTTATTATTAAAACCTTCTACAAACCCACTGTTGTGACGACCAATAAAATAATTCGTGATTGGCTGCTGGTATTTCACTAAGGTTTTAATGAAATGATCAAAGCAGGTTAGGTCAGAATCAGTGACCTCAGCAATCCACTCGGTTATTTTATCTCTGGCTATTTCTGGCGTTATATGGCTATCGAAAATAGCACTTAATTCACGGCTAAATTGATAGGCTAGCTTCAGTTTAGGTGACCGCTTAAACAGCTTTTCAACAATTGGCTTTTCCGCTTCCGTAAAATGATCTTTTTGTTTTCGTAGTAAAGCAATGGCTGGTTTTAAGGCAGTATACTCTGTCGGTGTTAGTAGCTTCTTTAGTCGACTTAACTCGGATTTTCGCAAATTAATGAGGCTTTTACGATATAGTTTTCTAACATGGAAACGATCCGCCACGATGGGTACTTTATCTTTGAATACTGCTTTACAAGCATTCATGTAACCCTCATATAAATCACAACAAATCGCTCGAATCGTCTTCCGTAAACGGCGAGGTATTGTACGCAAAAACCTGATGATATCCCTTTTTTCTCGCCCCTCTACTACTCCCAACAGGTGCACCTGATCATGCACTCGATAGGTAATCAGGGTCACAAAATCACGGTAGCCTTTTTTCAGACTAATTTCATCAATCCCTAAAATACCCAAATCTTGAATAATAGAATAATTAATTGGCTCTTCGCGTCTTTGCGTGGAATGATCAAAAAGCCAGCATGCCTGGAGCAAACCGATCTAACCCCATCGTATCAATGATTAACCGCTGAAAGAGCTTTTTGGGACTGGACAACCCATAGCACCGACGCTTTAATACTTTCACCTTATTATTAAAACCTTCTACAAACCCACTGTTGTGACGACCAATAAAATAATTCGTGATTGGCTGCTGGTATTTCACTAAGGTTTTAATGAAATGATCAAAGCAGGTTAGGTCAGAATCAGTGACCTCAGCAATCCACTCGGTTATTTTATCTCTGGCTATTTCTGGCGTTATATGGCTATCGAAAATAGCACTTAATTCACGGCTAAATTGATAGGCTAGCTTCAGTTTAGGTGACCGCTTAAACAGCTTTTCAACAATTGGCTTTTCCGCTTCCGTAAAATGATCTTTTTGTTTTCGTAGTAAAGCAATGGCTGGTTTTAAGGCAGTATACTCTGTCGGTGTTAGTAGCTTCTTTAGTCGACTTAACTCGGATTTTCGCAAATTAATGAGGCTTTTACGATATAGTTTTCTAACATGGAAACGATCCGCCACGATGGGTACTTTATCTTTGAATACTGCTTTACAAGCATTCATGTAACCCTCATATAAATCACAACAAATCGCTCGAATCGTCTTCCGTAAACGGCGAGGTATTGTACGCAAAAACCTGATGATATCCCTTTTTTCTCGCCCCTCTACTACTCCCAACAGGTGCACCTGATCATGCACTCGATAGGTAATCAGGGTCACAAAATCACGGTAGCCTTTTTTCAGACTAATTTCATCAATCCCTAAAATACCCAAATCTTGAATAATAGAATAATTAATTTCTGATTCTACGTAGCGATCAATTAATGCTTCAACTACGTGGTAGTCGACTGACTCTTTACGACTCACATCAGCAACAGTGGAATTGACTAACTCAAACAACAGGTGATGTTCAAAGGGTTTAGTCATTTTAGCATTGACCTCATACCAATCGAGTGTTTCTGTCGTGGTAGGGTCACCATCACAATTCGCACACAGGCCGCGGCGAGGGGTTATTTCAATGAAGGTGTTTTTGCCAAACATGGGCAAATGCCGTAGCCGTAACATCCGCCCCAAACCATGCCCTTTTGTAGGCTTATTACAGACTCTGCAAGGCACGCTCTCTCGTGTACTTTTTACCTCGATGGTAATTTCCCGTGCTGATAAATTAGAGCGTACCTTGACCACTTCAACGTCAGATAAACCTAATAATTCGGGTGTAATGTTGAGCGAGTTTGAACGTTTTGTGAACATATGTCGTGCAGTAAAATCATCGATTCTGTGGACTGGTCGTCATTGTACATAAATCAGACGATCCACGCAAAGACGCGAAGAGCCCATCTTTTTTTACCTGTATTTGATCCTTGATGTTTTCAGCCGCAAGGTGGTTGGCTGGGAGGTGCACGATTGTGAGCGTAGTAGCCTAGCGGCAGACTTAATACAGAAAGCCTTCTGGCGGGAAAATCTCCATAAAATTCACCAGCAGCCCCTGATATTACATTCAGATAATGGGAGTCCAATGAAGGGAAGCGCTTTACAAGTCAAACTCGCTGAACTTGGTATTGAGCCTTCTTATAGTCGACCGCGAGTTAGCAATGACAATGCTTATGCAGAGTCCATATTTAAGACCACTAAATACCGACCAGATTTCCCTCACCAAGGGTTTACCTCATTAGAAAGCGCTCAACGGTGGGTTGATCAATTTGTTCATTGGTATAACCATGAGCATCAGCATAGTGGATTAAAGTTTGTAACACCGGTACAACGCCATACAGGTGAAGACCTAGTTATTTTAAGCCGGCGGAAACAGGTTTATGAGCAAGCTAAAGCAGCTTCCCCTAACCGATGGAGTGGGAATATACGAAACTGGGAGTTGGCAGATGAAGTCCACTTAAACCCTGAGAGAAATCAAACTCGTTAATATCCATTTAAAACTGTGCAACTCCCCTCTTTAATTGAAGCTGCTGAGGATGGATGCTTTGCATCGCAAGGCGTCCACCAGAAGGAGCAATGGGTGTTGTCTGTGTTATTAATAATTAGCCCTAAATTGATTATTAATATTTATTATGCCTCACGTTTTGAGATAGCTCGATGAAGATAAGAAGATAACACGACAACTACGTTGACAAACACCGAGAAGGCTTAATCAAGATGTTGCATGGCTTGGACTCATCATCGTCAGATGCTCAAAAATTAACGGCATCATTGCAACTGCAGCCTGCTAAGTCAGCAGAAAACGAAAGCTTCGTGCGTTCATGGAATAGTAGCCGATTTACTGATCCGAAAAGCATCCATCAAGAAATGGGAGTTCGCGGTCACCAGTCAAAAACGGATTTTCAATTCATTGTGCACACAGCTCCGCTTAACCATTTGATCGAAGGGAAGGGCATATTCAGTAGAGATGCTGAAAGTGCAATGGCATCTTGGGATGTTGCTTGTACTAGTATTGTTAATCAGAAAAAAACCTATACCTATGGCTCTGTTGGTGTGATATTAAAAGTTCCACAACAAAATGTTCTTGCGGCCAGCCCAGAAGATTTAATGTCTGAAACAAATGTTGGCTTAATTGATAGAGCCAATAAACTTGTGAATGAATTCGACAGAAGTGATGTTAAATCTCGTTACGAACGGATGCCAGATTATCAACGCAATGGTCTGCTGAAAAAGGAGATAGCGAGCCATCAGAGGCATACCAATACCCCAGAGCAAGTACTTGAAAACACATACAGGGCGAGAAATGAAATTCTTATTTGTACTGCTGAAGGTGTCAATATTCATCAGGGCGAAAAAACAACAGGCAAAGTAGAAATTGCGGGAATATTCCTCAATGATAGCGCCCCAAATTTTAACCATAAACATATTGCAGATTGGAAAGGTGAAACTTTGCTCTCCCAAGATGACAGGTATGAATTATTCCAACAATACGCCGAGCCACTAGCTCAAGAGCTAGGTTTGCCTATCATTTACTTAAATGGTTCAGTGGATATTGCAGAAATGGAGTCTGACGTATTCAGCTTTGAAGAAACGAAGTCTGGCATATAACCAGCAAGCGTTATCGTCAGTTACTGGCTGGCTTTGGTATTCGATCTAGCATGGGTGATGTAGGCGCGTGCTGGGACAATGCGGTTGTTGAACGGTTCTTTGGTAGCCTCAAACACGATTGGCTGCTGAGAGTACCACAACTGACGTGTGAGTGTATTAAAAATGATGTCATTGCTTATATGCGATATTACAACGTAGACAGGCTGCATACTGCTAATAATGATATGTCACCAGTCGAATATGAAAATTCCTTTATAAAAGTGTCCGGTTTTAGTTGAGCAGAACACTATCATGTGGGGTAAAAGTTTGCAACAGAACCCACCGGGGCACAATACACTAAACTATATATGGTTAAGAATAACCTACATATTACGTAGGTTATTCTTATTTCTTAGAAAAGTAAGCTTTGAAGTTTTTTTACTCAGATCTAAGCTGTTTAGAAATAGCTAGTGCATCCTCGAATCTTAAGTTTGCTATCTGATCAGCTTCAGGTGATGCAACACCATACCCATTACTGAACTGTGCAGCAAAGTGTATCTGCAAGCCCCACCATGATACTGGTTCTTCCTCAAAATCCTTAGCATAATATTGAAGGTAGTTTATAGCCTCCTCAACTGTGTTTACCTCACTAAGAGGTTTACGTTGATACTGCTCTTCTTCTTGAGGGTTAATTGTTAAAGCAGCTGTTTCAACAGTATGCCATGTGTAGATATCTACTCCACCTGTATTTTGTTGGATATTTCCTGGTACTTTTACTTCTGTCGAGCCAGAAAAGTGAGTATCAATAGCTGCAAGTTGGGCATTAGGTTGAGAAGCGAACCCTTTACTTAATACAAAGCTGACATATTTTTTTAACTCAATCAAACTGCCTTTAAAGGCTTTAACATTAGCATAATCTTTTGGAGTCACGATGTCTTTGATTAAATCTTTTGAAATCCATACATCCCCCAAAAGGTCAGAAACTTCTTGGGTTATTTTGATTTCAGCAAAATGAGTTTTATTGGCTAAAAAACCTCGTCTAGGGGCTGTTTCATCTATAGTCAAAAGAAAGAAGTTGAACTGAGTGTTGCCCATAAGCGCAACATCTTTCGCATTTGTATTAGTGTTTCCTCTTTCTATAAAATCATCTCGAGAAAAAATCTCACCTTGGGCTTTATTTCTAAACTTTAGTTCAAAGCTTGTTGCTAACTCAGAAAAGGGCTCCTGACCCTCTGGTACTGTGGTGTAATGACGAAGAGAAATAGTATTGATAGCTTCATTATATTTATTTCTTGCT